>JBGVAW010000120.1:0-10326 GCA_045224955.1 Candidatus Cryptobacteroides sp. | reverse complement strand
TTATGACCGATGTTGCCAGGTGGGTATAGTTTAAGTCTATGAAAACGTGGTGCAAATGCCTCTTGTCCGGGCTGAAGGGGCTGAGTCCGTTTGCCATACGCACTATCATCACCTTGATGGTATCGAAGACCGGCACGGCCAGAATCGCCAGGGCCAGGGCCGGAATGGACAGGCTGGAGTACTCGTATTTAGCGCAAAGCGAGTTGTCAGAGAGCGTATAGAACACGAAAAACGTAAGCATCGTCCCAAGCATAAGACTTCCACCATCGCCCAAAAACATCTTGGAGGCGTAGCCAAATACATTGTGGAAGAAAAATGGAATCAGCGCCCCTATGACGATGATGGCAAATGTGAACATAGCGGAATCGCCCACGATATGGAATAAAACCGCGAATGTAGCACAAACCATAATGCCAAAGGAACTGCAATACCCGTCGATTCCGTCTATCATATTGATGGCGTTGATAATTCCCACCCCGGCAATAAGGCTAAGGGGTATGCTCACGGTATCCGGGATAACGTAGATTCCAAACAGCCCGTAGAAATTATTCAGCTTTACGTCCAGCAAAAGAATCATCAGCCACACCACCGCGAACTCTATCACAAAGCGGAACGCAACCGCCACATCCTTTATGTCGTCCAGAACGCCGATAAGGTACATTATCGTCAGCAGGCTCATCAGTTTCCAGATCCTGGGATCCGGATTAAGGACGAACAGCACCACCACCGCCACCAGCATACCTGCGAATACCGTCGTGCCGCCCATCACGGGCACGGGCACACGTTGCAGCTTGCGGGCATTGGGGTTATCAACGATATTATTTCTTTGTGCGAACCTTAGCACAATTGGATACACCAGGGCCGTAACGACAAAGGCCAGGGCCATCAGGCATATCGATATTGCATTAATTAGCATAATCAGGGTTGTGGTCATTAGTTAAGCGCACTTCTTTCCCTACCCCGGGCGATAGTTACGTTCGTCCGGGGCAGGAGACCCAAATGACATTAAATGCCATTTGCGAACCGGCTCCTATCCAAGAGTGGTTTTCGCCGGGCCTGTCAGTGCTTAATCGTACAAAAATAGCCAATAAATATGTAATAAACAACAAATATGCTCCCCCAGAAGCGGCCCGGGAGAGCATTATAAATCAAAAAGTGTAAAAAACTGTCCTAAAAGATACTTCCGATGATATTCAGGAAGCCCGTAATCACCCCAGTATTAATCAAATCCACGAACATAGCCCCAAGAATAGGCACTATGATGAAAGGCGCGGCGCTGAAGTGATATTTGTAGCATACAGCCGTCATATTTGCCATAGCGTTGGGGGTGGCGCCAAGGCCGAAGCCGCAGATTCCGCTCACCAGCACGGCGGCATCGTAATTCTTGCCCAAGGCCGGGAAGGCCACAAAGATGGCATAAAGCGCCATAAAGGCAGCCTGAGCCACAAGGATAAGGATGAGAGGAAGCATCAGCGAGGCAAGTTCCCACAGTTTAAGGGTGGACATAGCCATACCCAGGAAAAGATAGAGGCAAACATTTCCAATGCCGATGATTTCGTGGATGTGGACCCATTCCTTTGACGACATCGTGCCGATGTTTCTGATAATCGCAGCCACAATCAGCGGCCCGAAGTAAACCGGGAAGGTAATGCCTGTAAGCGCCAGAATCTTGCTAAGGCCGATACCCAGGGCAAGGGCCACGAACATCTGGCAAAGAGCCATAGTATAGTTGCGGGAAGAGCCTTCCTCGTCCGGAATAATATCATCTACGGAACCGTTGCCAGTAGCGGAAAGTTTATGCTTGTTTACAAGGAACTCCCCTATCGGCCCGCCGATAAGCGATCCGGCCACAAGGCCGAAGGTAGCGGCAGCCATCATAATGGACGATGCTCCCGTAAGTCCGAAGTCCTCGAACATAGAGCTGAAGCCGGCAGCAGTGCCGTGTCCGCCGCTCATAGGGATAGAACCTGTTGCCATTCCAAGGTAAGGGCTTTCTCCAAGGCCGACAGCAATTCCAACGGAAAGCAGGTTCTGCACTATGATAAGCACGGTTACAAGCGCCAGCATAATGATAAGAGCCTTTCCTCCCTTCTTGAATACCGTCAGGTTAGACTGGAAGCCCACATTGGTAAAGAAGAGCATCATAAGGATGTTCTTAATGGTCTCGTCAAACTTGAAGTCCAGCCCCCAGATACTGTGAAGGCCAAAAAAGACAAGGGAGAACAGAAGGCCTCCGGAAACCGGCGCGGGTATGCAGAGACGCTTAAGTACAGCTATTTTCTTGGTAAAAAAGAAGCCCAGCATAAGGGCCGCAACCCCGATGCCGGCTGTCATATACATATCAAGCGGAATTTCTTGAATCATACTTAGTTTTAGTGTTCTATGGTTATTTTAAAGATTTACGGTAATGGCCACGGGGAAGATATAGTCAAGGTCTCCACGGGTGTTCAGGGTGCTGCGCATAGTTGCGGGCTGGCGCTTTACAGGGCCGACATAAAGGTTAGCATCGCCATACTTAACCCAAACAGGGCAGTCCAGATCCATCATCCCGTCATTCAGATAAATGGTAAGGGATGAATAGTCGCAGGAGAGAATTTCCACCATATTGCCGCTGTAGGTTGCCACAACGGACTTGCCCTTTGCGGCCTCGGCCTTGGGTACGCCCAGCCAATAGAAATTGGTCTTAGGCTCGTCCCCCTGCTTCCATACCACCTTGTCCGGATAGGGATTGCGGGTGTGGGCGGCCATCCACGGCACAGCTGCGGCATCTACCAGATCCATCCAGTGACCCTTGCCCTCTACAATGTGGCCCTCGTGGATATAACCTGCCGGGTCTGCCTCCTGCAGGGCGTCCATCTGGGAGATGCGGGCTGCACACTCCGCATTGCGGTTGTAGGCATCGTCCAGGGCGCCGCACCAAATCATAAACGGCAGATTCCTGAGGCTTTCCAGGCTTACGTCCCCAGGGTGGCCCGCCATCATAGACGATGCAGCCCAGTGGTCTGCCATACGGGGAGCAAGACGCCATACACCATCGCCCCCGGCGGAATAGCCCATCAAATAAACCTTGGAGGGGTTTACACCCAGATGAGCCACGGCCATATGGATAATATCCTCGTAGAAAGCGTCGCTCTCCGGCCTGAAGTGCAGGTCCCAGGTATTGGTTATCGCCCTGGGGCAAAGGTATATACCCTCTGCGGGCTGATACAGCCTCAGCTGGTTCTCCCACTGCTGGTCATTTGCCTCCGGGGCCGTACCGCCGCCTCCGTGGAGGGATATATACAGGGAACGGCCGCTCTCCGGAGCAGTCCCGAAGGTTTTATAATCGAATTTCATTGTGTACAGCCCACGCACGATGGCCTTATTCTTTAAGGCCTGGGCCGATGCTGCCTTTACCGAGTCCTTCCACTCGCTCTGCAAAAAGGCGGTGTATTCCTTGGCCTGGGCGGCCGTAAGGGCCTGCATATCAGCGTAAGGGGACTTTACCTTGGATTCGCCTGTGGAATCCGAATTACAGGAAATTGTGGCGGCAGCTACCGCAAAGAATAGAAATAATCTTTTCATATCGCAAAAACAATGGGCTAATATAGCCATTTTAGAGCAAAAATTAGTATGTTTGCGCACATTTTTAAACGCCTGTAACCTATGCAAGGACTTTGGACAGTACTGCTTCTTATCTGCTCTAACGTATTTATGACGTTCGCCTGGTACGGACATCTCAAGCTTAACGAGATGAAGATTTCCTCCGGCTGGCCGCTCATTCTGGTAATCCTCTTCTCCTGGGGAATCGCCTTTTTTGAGTACTGCTTAACCGTGCCTGCCAACCGCATAGGCTTCGAGGGCAACGGCGGTCCCTTCAACCTTATGCAACTGAAGGTAATCCAGGAAGTTATCTCCCTGACTATATTTACCGTGATAGTGATGTTCGTATTCAAGGGACAAGCCTTACACTGGAACCATCTGGTTTCCTTCGCCTGCATTGTACTGGCCGTATTCTTCGCCTTCCTAAAGTAACAACCTAATTAAATCCGATATGAAGCTGTTTTCTATTTTGAGCATATTCGCCGGCCTGTTTTCCTGTGGCCAGCCCGCCTATACAAATCTGGACATTGACGCCTTCCAGCAGAAAATCGCAGAGCCCGGCACAGTGCTTCTGGACATACGCACGGCAGAAGAATACGCTGGCGGCCACCTTGCGGGAGCCGCCAACATAGATTGGTACAGTTCTGATTTTCTTTCTAAAGTAGAAGAAGCCTTCTCTAAAGAACAGCCTTTAGCCATTTATTGCCGTAGCGGGCGCCGCAGCGCCGCAGCCGCAGAAAAGCTTACAGAAGCCGGTTACACCGTATTCAATATGCTTGGCGGCATACTGGCCTGGGAGAAGGCAGAAAAGCCTCTGGCTCAATAATTCTTTGCCTGAAGCTGGAAGTAACTGCGGGGATGGTCGCAAACGGGGCAAACCTCCGGGGCCTCCTTGCCAATCACGATATGGCCGCAGTTAGCGCACTGCCAGATAGCATCGCCATCCTTAGAGAATACCTTGCCGCCCTTCACGTTCTTAAGCAGCTGAAGGTAGCGCTCCTCGTGGTGCTTCTCTATTGCGCCCACCATCTCGAACTTGGCTGCAATCTCATCAAAGCCCTCTTCGCGGGCCTCCTGAGCCATACGCTTGTACATATCGGTCCACTCGAAATTCTCTCCATTGGCAGCATCGGTCAGATTCTCTTCGGTGCCCGGAACGGCTCCGCCGTGCAGGTACTTGAACCAAATCTTGGCGTGCTCTTTTTCATTGGCGGCAGTCTCCTCAAAGAGAGCGGCAATCTGTACATAGCCGTCCTTCTTGGCCTTGGAGGCATAGTAGGAGTACTTATTCCTGGCCATTGATTCGCCGGCAAAAGCCTCAAGAAGGTTCTGCTCGGTCTTTGTTCCTTTAAGATCTTTCATAAAATAGGTTTTGAATTATTTGATATTATCGGCCTGTTCAAGTTTAAAAATCCTTTCCATCAGCTGCCACTTTACCGTAGCGGGAGTATCGGGGTCGCATCCCTGCAAACCGGAAACATAAGCCTCCCACTCTTTTTGGCGCGGAAAGTCCGCCAGCCTGGCCATATCCGCCTCAAAATCAAAATCATCCACGGTATCCATAATCATAAAGACCTCGCGGCCAAGCCTGTAGATTTGCATATCGATGATTCCAACCTCTCTGATTCCCTTCTGAATCTCCGGCCACACGTGGGCGTGAGCCTCGCAATACCTTTCAATCAGCTTCGGATCGGCCGACAGTTCCAGGGTTCTGCAATATCTTTTCATTTCTTTATATCTATGGTCGATACTTACATTCTATTGTCGATGCCTACATCCCGGGGCGATGGATTGTAAGTTCGATGGCACCCTCCGGGAAATACTCGCGGCCTTTGCAGACAAGGGCAAGATAACCGCCGCCACCTGCTCCGGGCATCTTCCAGGCCAGCACACCGGGTTTATTTTTATACGAGTCGATGGTTTCCTGAACTCCAGGCTGAATCATCGCCGGGAACATAGCCACCTGAGCGTCGAAGGAAGCCTTGTAAGCCTTGGCGAACCCATCCACATCCATAGCCATAATGGCCTCCCAGCAAGCATCGGCAGCATCGGCCAAAACCTTTACCTTGGGTTCCGTAATATCCTTCCCTTCCACCACGGAGAAGCCAGGCTGCCTGGGGGACATCGGTATCATACAGAGGTGGTCCTCCAGCCAGCGGAGTATCTTGTCGTCATAGCAGGTCTCTATTTTTTCCGGCCAGAAACGTCCGTTGTACCAGTGGCGGCAAAGGCCGGGGATACAGATTCCTATGGAATCCTGGGCGCCGGAAATAATGCCGTCGCTGCGCTCGGGGTCATTCTCAAAGCAGAAAACCAGTTTGGCCAGCATCTCAGGGTCCATATTGGGGAGCTGATAGGGCCAGATTTTCTTTATCATATTGCGGGTGCTTGTAGAAAGCCCGCAGCGTTCCCTGATCTCGAATGTGGGCTCCAGACTAATGGTTATGGCCCAGCCGGGCGCATAGCAGCTTACATAGGGCTGGTCTATCCAGGTTCCGGCAAGGTCCAGACGTGTGGGAATCTGGCTCTGGGTTTTCTTTAGGTCCGTGCTTGAACGGGCCGGCAAAGCTTCTTCCACCTCATTCCGGGCTTGACCCGGAATCTCCACCACATGCGGAACCCTCTGCAAGACTATGTACTCTATGCCGTGCTCCTTGCAGAAATTCTTCTTGTCGTCGTTGCCGCCGTCCTCGTTGACCACAAGGATATCCGGTTTAAGCCTCTCTACCGTGGGCACAAAGTCCATTATGCCGCTGCCCTCGTTGATGAAGGCATCCTTTACGTAGCGGATGCTCTTTACCATAAAGAGGCGTTCCTGCTCGCTGTAAACGGTCTTGTGATGCTTGTAACCCAGAATGGTGGCATCGCTGCCTATGCCAACGTATAAATCTCCGTACTGCGCAGCCTGCCTGAAGAACTCTACGTGGCCGCTGTGCAGCAAGTCATAACATCCACTTACAAATACTTTTTTAGGCATAAGAATTATTGATTATCCAGCACTTCGTAAACGGAATTGTTGCTCTTGTATTCAGGAACTATCTCCTTCATCTTCTTGACGGTTGCCATATTGTCGAACTGCTTGGATATCTCTATGAGTTTGTCAATATCCGCGCTGATCTCGTCGTAATCATATTCCCTTACGCTGGCAATCCTAATCTTCTCGTGGAAGGTAGGCTTGGTGTTCTCCATCTCGCTAAGAACCTCTTCGTAAAGCTTTTCACCGTCGCGAAGCCCGGTGTATTTAATCTCTACGTTCTTGGCGTGGGACAAGGCAATCATCCTTCTTGCCAGGTCTGCAATCCTTACGGGCTGGCCCATATCAAAGACAAAAATCTCGCCTCCGTTGCCCTTTGTACCGGCTTCCAGCACAAGCTTGCAGGCCTCCGGAATCAGCATAAAGAAACGCACTATGCGCTCGTCCGTAACGGTAACAGGGCCGCCTCGCTTAATTTGCTCCCTGAAGAGAGGAATTACTGAACCATTGGAGCCCAGCACGTTTCCGAATCTTGTGGTTACGAACTGAGTATATGATACTTTGCCCTTGGACTTAAACTGCGACAGGGACTCCATCTTAAGCTTTCTGTCCAGGCTCTGCACGTAAATCTCGCAGATACGCTTGGAGCAGCCCATAACGTTGGTGGGATTCACTGCCTTGTCCGTAGAAACCATCACGAACTTCTTGGCACCGTATTTAACGCTGAGGTCAGCGATTATCTTTGTTCCGTAGATATTGTTCAGAACGGCCTCGCTGGGGTTGTCTTCCATCATAGGCACGTGCTTGTAGGCAGCAGCGTGGAATACGTATTCCGGCTTAAATGTGCTGAATACTTCTTCCATCCTGGTTCTGCGGCTGATGCTGGTAACTATGGTTTCTGCCTCTACCTTGGGGAAGTCCCTCGCCATCATAAGGCGAACGTCGTGCTGGGGGCTCTCCGCCTGGTCTATGAGCATCATCCTGGCGGGGCCGAACGATGCCACCTGGCGTACGAGTTCCATACCTATCGACCCGGCCGATCCCGTAATCAATACCCTCTTTCCTACCAGCTGCTCGCCAACGGACTTGAGGTCTACCCTAATCTCGTTGCGGGGAAGGAGGTCCTCAACGCTTACCTCCCTTAGCTGCATCGACTTATCGTCGGCATCTACAATCTCGCCATTGACAACATTGGCCTCAGCGGCAAATCTTGCCATAAAAATCTTACAGCCAGCGGCAATAAAAGTATCCTGAATCTTCTGATTTTCACGGAATTCATCAACCCTCAAAGGGCTTACCAATACAGCCTGGATACGTTCTTTCTTTACTATGGCGGCAAGATCCTGGTCCAGGGTGTAAACCCTTACGCCCATAAGCCTCATTCCCTTAATCTTGTGCTCGTGGGTGATGAAGCCGCGAAGGTCGAACCTGGGAGGGTTCTGGCTGCGGATAAATTTCGCTAATGAGACGCCTCCGGTAAGGGCTCCGTAGATGAGTACGGAAGTGGCTTTGGAATCTGAATTGGCAACATCGAACACAGTCTTTACCACAACCCTTAGTGCCCACTGAATCATCATTGAACCCACAAAGGCCACTATGATTTCTATGGGCTCAAGGGCGGTGAGGGAGCCTACTTCCAAAGCTTTGAAGAGGAGCAGGAAGAGAAGTGCAACGCCCAAAGAGACAGTGTTGGCATAGGCGATTTTCATCAGGTCTATAAAGCTGGAGTATCTTACAACCCCGGAATAGGTCCTGAAAATCCTTGCGCCAATCCAACTGATTAAGGCATAAAATGCGGCCGTATAAATAGCCGCATAACTTAATACAAACGCGCCCCCAGTCCTGTTACCAACCCAAAAGGCAAAAAGACAAGAAACAAAAACTATGGCAGTATCTGCCAATAAAACTCCCCAATAAGGCAAAACGCTCTTGCAAAAGAACCAGTTGGAAAGCTTCCGTGCCAACGCCACTGTATTTATTAATCCCATAAACTCTACTGAATTACTTTCACAAATGTACGAAATACTTTTCTGGAAAGCAAATACCCCCTCCTCTCGTTTTCCGGGAACCTCTCTATCGCATACCGCAGCATCGTGCGCGGCATACTGCGGTAGCGCGGCGCCAAGAACGCCTCAAGCGCAGCCTTATCCCGCTTGCCAGCCTCGCGCAAAAGCCATCCCACCGCCTTCTGAATAAGTTCGTGAGGATGATGCAAGAGAATATCGGCAATATCAAAAGTATCCTGAAGCTGCCCGTGCCGGACAAAAGTCATAGTGCTCACAATACCGATGCGCTACTCCCAGATGGTCTTTCCGCTACGCGCAAGCCGATACAAAAGAGCCCTATCCTTATCCATCAGCCACTCCCCCAGAAGCGGATAGCAGCTAAGATCAACCAGGTCCCAATTATTGATACGGGAGGTATGGGAAAGGTAAAAGTCGATGCAGCCCCGGCGCAACTCTTTGTTATGCCGATAGATCTCTACCAGTGCCAAAAGCGCCGCCAGCCGCACCTCGTGATACTCGCTGGCGATGCACTCCTCCAGCTGAGGGAAGGTCAAATCCCCATCGGCCCCCTGGATTTCAGTTGTTCCCCGGGAGACTTCATCTACGCCCGTACTTTTAGGACTTGCCCCCTTAGAACCCTGAGTTACCCGATGCCCCTGCCCCTCAGGTAGCACCTCCTTCCAGCACTCCTTAACCACAGCCCGCGTCACCGGCACCTTGATACCCAGGAACTTATCCCCCTCTCCATACTGCCCAGGCCCCGTCTTAAAAAAACGCGCCAACCCCGGCACCTGTTCAGGACAAGCACACGCAAGCATCCGCTCAAGCAAAACATTTCCTCCGGTCATAGATCAAAAGATTTCCCACAAATGTACAAAATTGTTGGAATTGCTTAATGCTCCAATGAACATAGGGTTATAGACGAATACTGCCCCTCCAAATCCTTGCAAGGTTTGCAAAGATTTGGAAATCAAAGAAAAAAGTATAGAGACAAAAAGGGTATCACATAATGTGACACCCTAAAGATTATCCTCCTTCCCAATCTTACACGATCTAACCGCAGGGAACATTATGGAGTTGAACATTTCATAGGGACAAAATCTCCTACACTTTCTTAGTCATCATATTTTTCACTGCCGATACTGCATCGATGATTGGAATAGGATAATTCTCCAACACCGTTCCGGCGGTTCTAATGGCCACCATCCCCCTCATCGTGCTAAAGGATAAACTGAACAAAGTGGGGATAATCCCAATTCTATCTATCAGCTGACCATCAACATCCACCGAAATAGCCGCATCAAGTGGCGATACCTCAAAGACAGTTTCTGACTCAAGTTTAAAAGCTTGCGTTTCCTCAATCAGTGTAACCACAGAAAGCACAAACGCAAGACGATTGTCTGGTCCGGGAAGCATTTGACACCCGAACTGATAACTTACAGCGCTTCCCGGAACCTTCCCATTTGAAACAATTTTGGATTCAAAAGAACGCTCCTTACAACTAACTATGCGGTAGCCAACGCTTTTTCCTGCTTGCATATCTGCTTACGATTGAATTTGACAGAAGCCAATAATGGCGTAGTATTAACAAACAAGTCCGATCTAACCGATCCGCCGGTGGGTATTTCACGTAGCCCATCCAGCAAATCAAACATTTGAACAGATGAAGATTCAATATCCGGAATCTCCACCAGTTTAATACCCAGTTTTTTACCGTACTGGATAGCCGTGTCTATCCTAAAAGAAGTATCTTGCCCATGCAGC
>JBGVAW010000119.1:0-23023 GCA_045224955.1 Candidatus Cryptobacteroides sp. | reverse complement strand
TCATCTGAGCCACGGAATCGGTAGAATAAGCGGCCACGTTGCCCACCAGCACTCCCCTTTTCTCGCAAGCCTCAACATCTATATTGTTGATGCCGGTACCGGCCTCGCACACCATTTTTAGAGTGGGAGCCGCAGCGTCAAGGAACTGGTCGTTCACTATGATTTTATTGACGATGGCTACGTCAAAGCCCTTTACCCTTTCAAGAGCCTGTTCTGCGGTAGAGGATTCGTAGCATACAAATTCTCCAAGTTTTTCTATCTCTGTCAGAGGGGTGTCGCCCATAGTGAGGGCATCAAGAAATACAATTCTCATAGCTCAATATATTAAAAAAACGGCCGGCCACCTGGCCGGCCGCTGCTGTGCGCGAGATCAGACTCGAACTGACACGCCAGTAATAGGCACTACCTCCTGAGAGTAGCGCGTCTACCAATTTCGCCACTCGCGCTCAGAATGGACTGCAAATATAGGAGTAATTTTCGAATTTGCAAACAGTAAACCTCAACAAGGCAGCTATAAAGTGATTGATATCGTAAAATGATGTTCCCATAGCTTTGTTTTTACAGATACCCTGCTTTCTGCAAAATTAAGGGTTACCGCCACATCTTCCAGAGAAGGAGAATTCCAGTCATAACCGGCCTTTGCCAGGTATTCCCCTATCGCAAAACTCCTTAACACCCCCTCGTCCATATCTTCCACATCCAGTAAAAGGGAAGTATCTCCCTGGCGCGGCACACGGACAGGCAGGCCAATGGTAAAAGCAGTCCTGTACCGCCCCTGGAGAAGCTTCCCGGATTTATCCATTCCGCAATAATTTCCTCTTAAACAAAGAGACAGATTCCTCTGCCCGGACTCCAGCCTCACCTCTATTCGGCAAAACTCCTTCTGCAATGAGGGAGAAAGGAACGCAGCCTCTCCTCCTACTCTTGCAGAGGCCTTATAGACAAACAGTTCGGGGCATTGCTCGCCTTCTCTAATCTTAAAATTGCCCCCGGCGAAGCTCTCTGTAGAAACGCACAGAGGAAATCTCTCTCTTGTAACAGGATAAGACACTTGCACCGGCAAAGAATCAAGGGCGCAGGTGTAGGTTGTCTCCTCTCCCGAAGGACTGTCCAGCGTAACGTATAGAACGCTTAACGAATCGCTTGCAGAGGGAAGGCCCAAACGCAGGACAGCAGGGCAAAGCGTTCTGTCCTCTTTTATCGTGCAACCGGAGAAGAGGAAGGTTAAGGAAGCAGAAATCAAAAGAAAACAGGAACGCTTACGCCACATAACTGTCAGAAAATAAAACTAACACCCAAAATGATATCCTCCGGACTTATGAAGAACTTGGAACCAGACTCCACCGTGACTCCGCAGGTAGGGCAGTCATAGACCTTGTACCTATCCCAGCCTCCCCAAAAGCCAACTCCAAGTTCAACGTTAAGCCACGAATAAATCATATAAGAATAACCCGCCGCCAGAGTAGTTCCGAACCTGTCCCCTTCCGATGTCTCCGTGCTCTTTTTGGCAGTGTGATTGTACTCCTGATACCTTGCCGCGGAAGAAAGCCACCAACCGGAATACACGTGCCAAGGCCAGTATCTTGTGCCTAAAGATACGGAACGCTGGCGTTTCCTGGCATCGCTGTAGGAAAAAGGATTGTACCGCAGCCCGGCATTCAGAGTCCAGTGCCTGGACACGCTGTAAGCAGCCTCTGCATTAAGGGTTCCGTAATCCGCCGCCTGTATTATATTGGAAGAAACGGACCATTCCTGGGCCTTGGAGCGGGCAGGGAACAGAAGGCATACCAAGGCCGCCAATACTATGAATCTACTTCGCATAACGATCGAACACCTGATTAATTATTTCGCTTTGCTGTGGATTGAGGGACAATAGTTTACTGCGCAGGGAGGCCAGGTCCTTTACGTCCTCCGTCAGGGCAGCAAATATCTTGTTGCGCCCAATGCCCCTCTCGTCCAGATAAGAGAATATCTGAGGATGGAACCAGAAGTCCGCTCCGGCAACGGGCATAGGGCCTCCATACCTCTCATTGCTCATCTTATTCTGCATATAATAGGCCCACATTTCTCCCACCTCGCAGTATCCTGCGCCGCTTCCGGTACCATCGCCATAGGCCTCGAAACCCTTGAAAATAAAGGACTTTATCACATACTTCACATAGTCGTCCCAGTACTTTACCCCCACATTGGCAAAATGGCTGGCGTGCGCAAGTTCGTGTACCGTCTCACGGTAAATATCGGCAAAGGAATGCTCGTCCTTAGTGCCCATCGTAATATCCGGAAGAAAATGTTTCACCAGGGAAGAGAAAACCCCCAGATACTCCCCTATTATGGAATTGTCTATTACGGCCCCGTGCTTGAGCATAGGGGCGCTGGAGGCCGACAGCCCGCTGAAATGCCAGAACCTGAGCGACTTGGGAGGGGCCTTGATACCCATTTCCTCGCAACGTGTAATGTAGTCGTAGGCAGCGGAACTTATGGTGCTTCTGATGAAGAGTTTTTTATCTGAATTTTTGTCGATGGTTACATCCAGTCCGGTATTGGGTCCCTTGCCAAGAGTGGACATAGAGGCCGGGATAAGGATAAGGTTGAATCCTATCGCAAACCCCGCCTTATTTTTGAAAAGCAGCCTGTAGCGTGGTCTTGATGAGAAATGATGGGACATACTATAGTAACCGTCCCTATCCGTGTAACTTGTGGCAAATTTTACGAAGGAATTACAGACCACCTTAACTCCAGCAAGGCCGAAAGGCTTGCCTCCGTTGGCCTCTTCGTCCACTATGGTAATGCGTCCCTGAGGCTTTTTCCAGGCCTTTGTAGAGGGAGCATAAAGGTTCTCGTTCCCGGTAAGGCGGAAGGCCTCTCTTTCCACCGCATCCCAGTCTATGTCCGCCGCGCGGGTAGCAGGATCGTTCTCCGATATATAACAATAATCCAGAACCTCGTAGGTTATGCCCTCCGGAAAGGAGGATCCGCTGGGCATTACGCAGTACTGCCAGGTGATTTCTTCCTCCTCCACTCCGGGGTCGTGATAATAATCGCCGTCCTTTACTATGGTATAATCCATAGGATGGTCCAGAAATTCCACCCCTATCTCCATAAGACGGTCCATCTGCTCCTCGTTAGCGGGAAGGAAGCGTACGTAGATATCGGTAGGCTTAAGCTCTATCCTTGAAGCCTTGGTAGGATAAAGGGAGGCGATGGCCTTGGTTACGTTTTCTACCGTGTAAGGGTCTTCCAGTTTGTCTCCCAGTTCTATCATCCCGTGCGACAGTTGTTCAAACTCCGATTCATCCCCAACATAAGGGTCCATAACCACGGAATTAAGGCATCCGGGCGCGGAAAGCATCAACAATAAAAATGACAATAGTTTAATCTGTCTCATATCTCAAAAAATTTATGAGCAAAAGTAGAGACAGAAAAAGGTTTGCAAAAAAATGTAAACCACTAAGTGCAAAAACAGGCCTCAGAGATATCTCCAAGGCCTGTTTTTATAAGATAAAAAACGCTTTTTCCTAGAAAATTACAACGGTTTTCTGCTCTATCGCGCTAAGAAGATTGTTTGCAAGGCGGCTTACGCCAAAGCGGAACAAATCTTTGTTAAGCCATTCTGCGCCGAGAATGCTCTTTACAATTGCATAATAACCGACTGCCTCTGCTGCGGTAGAAACTCCGCCGGCAGGCTTAAAGCCAACCTTGCGCCCGGTCTTATCGTAGTATGCCTTGATGCACTCGCACATTACGTAAGCGGCCATAGGAGTGGCATTAATCTCTACCTTTCCTGTAGAAGTCTTGATAAAGTCTGCGCCCTCTTCCATTGCAAGGAAGGAAGCATTGGCAATGAGCTGAGGCTTCGAAAGAAGACCGGTCTCAAGAATAACCTTAAGAGTAATCTTGCGGCCCTGGCCTGCCTCGTCCACAGTCCTGCGGATAGCGCGAAGCTCTTCCCTTACGGCATCGTAATCTCCGGCAAGGAAGGTGCTCAAAGGGAGCACTACGTCAATCTCGTCGGCACCGTCCTTAACAGCCATAGCGCACTCCAGGAGTTTAACCTCAAGGAAACTCTGTGAAGAAGGGAAACAAGCCGAAACACAGGTTGTATGGAGGTCAGGGGTAATTCTTCCGGCAGCAACCACCTTGGCAAAATTGGAATAAACGCAGATAGAAGCGGGAAGAGGATACTGAGGATACTCTTTTGCATAGGCGCTCACCTTGTTTACGAGGGAAGCCACGCTCTCTGCTGTGTCGTTTGTCCTGAGAGTGGTAAGGTCCATCATAGAAAAGCAACTCTTCAGAACAGACTCACTTGCAAGCTCCGTAGAAGCAGCCGAAATCTTCTGAAGATTGGCATCTATCACTTCACTGTTGGGAGAGTATCCGTACTTTGAATTAAAATCTGTCATATCTTTAGTATTTTTATCCTTTTATCTGTATGTTAAAGCCTTCATCTATAAGCGGTTGCACCATTTGACGCATCTGCTCCTCCGTAAACTTGGAAAGATCCTTGGCAGGAGTTTCGCGGTCTATGGTATAAACCATTATTTCTCTAGGGCGAAGTTCCCTCACAATCTCCATCCACGCCTTAAGGCGGGCAGGGGACGAAGAGTCGAAGTCATTAGATTTCAGGAACATCGTCTGGAGTACAAAGTTACCACAAAATTTCTTAAGATTTGCAAAAACTTCGCTTACGCGATAATGCCCTTGCGGGCGGTTCAGTATGCGGACATCCTCATCGGTGGCAGCATCCAATTTAAGAATAGGATTATCCACCTTTTTAAGGGCAGCCACCACAGCATCATCTGCCAGCCTTGTGGCATTGCTAAGCACAGAGACCTTGGCACCAGGGTAATATTTATCCCTTAGGCCGATGGTTATGTCGATGATTTCCGGAAACTGCGGATTAAGCGTAGGCTCGCCGTCACCGGAAAAAGTTATGGAATCTATAGGAGTACCCTCGTTTCTGCACCGTTCCAGCTTTGCCTCAAGCGCCTTTTGAAGGTCCGATGCCGTAGGAATCCTTTTATCTTCCGTGCCGTCTTTGTTCCAGCCGCACTCGCAGTAAATACAGTCGAAGTTGCAAAGCTTCCCCTTCTCCGGGAGAAGATTTATCCCCAGAGAGCTGCCTAGCCTGCGGCTTTTAATTGGCCCGAATACAATTTCTTCCCTCAACATTATACTATCCTGTAAGATTCGGAAGAGGTTGTAAGCCTACCCTCTCCGGTTAAATGACTTATCATCACAAGGCCGGGCTTTTTGCCGGGGGCGATGGCGCCGAGTTCCTCGCGTCCAAGGAATTCCGCGCCGTTGCGGCAGGCCCAGGTAAAGAGTTCTTCCATAGGCACCTCAGGGAAATTCTCCTGCAGGCACAGAAGTTCGGCCACCATATCCAGGGAATCATTGCTGGACAGGGAATCGGTACCCACCGTAAGCCTGAGACCCTCTTCCCGCATCATCATAACGGGAGGCAGGGCGTTGTGAATATAGATATTGGACCTGGGGCAGAGAGCCACGTAGGCTCCGGGAAGAACCTTCTTAACCAGTTCCGCGCCCTTGCTGTCCATACAAACTTCGTGAACCAGAAGCACGTGTTCCTTTACAGGCAACTGCCTTACGGCTGCAAGTCTGTCTATGAAATACTCCAGGGAAGTACCTCCTGTAACGGGAGGTGTGCTCATACCGGCCGCCTTACGGTTATCCCACATAGGGCCGCTTCCGGAAGCAATCATCTCTTCTTCCTCCGGGGTTTCCTCGCTGTGGAAAGAAAGGAAACCGCTCTCGAGGCCAAGGGCAGATACTGCACTCAGAAGCTGAGGGCTCATAGTGTAGCAGGCGTGAGGAGTAGGAGCCGCGTCAAGGCCGCAGTTACGTGCCTTTTCCTGCAGTTTCTTAACATCCTCCATTACCGCATCACAGTCCTCGGGTTCTGTACCGAACACCTCCAGGAAGGTTCTGGTGTACATTGGCGATGCCGCCTTTATGGCAAAGGAATCTTCTCCGTTGCTGATGTCTGCCATAGCGGAAACTCCGCTCTGCCACATCTTCTCCAGCCAGAACTTTATGTCGTACAGCCTCTCCTGCAAAGGGGCGGTGTTGCGGAGCTCGTTTATCTGGTCTATAAACCCTGCCATTCCGGTTCCACGGCGGAAAAGCCCCTTCATATAGGAGAGCTCCAGGTGGCAGTGGGCGTTAACGAAGCCGGGGACAATGGCCCCGTCAAGGTAACCATCGGCCCTGGTGGCCTCCTCCAAAGATACAAATCCAACCTCGGATATTGTTCCGTCCGGAGCAAATTCCACAAAGCCTGGGGCGGGTTTCTGCCCGTCCAGAGTGTATAGATATTTACAGTAAACTCTTCTCATCCTATTCAAAAGCCTCTTCTATCACATCTTCAATTACCTCTTCTTCCACGTCTTCCGGAACTTTTTCTACGTTCTCTTCTTCTACGGGAACTATTTTACGGGCAAGTTTGCTGCTGTCCGTCTGAGTTGTATCCCTCATAGAACGGAAGAAGAAGGAAAGCACATCGGCAGTGTCCGGGTTCATAACCGGCATAGAGGTTATCGCTTTGCTTAGGCTGTCCAGTTTGTTAGCGTCCATCTCCTGGATATCCACATATTTTTTCCTGCCCCTCAGGTTCTTTGCTACGGCTCCGAACACAGCGCCGAAATCTGCAGGGTCCTCTATGTATTTGTTCACGCTGCGCCTGAAATCGTCCTCTGTATAGCCAAAACTCTCGATTATCGGCCTGTAAACATAGGAAGTATCGGCCATCTTCTGCCTGTGGATGTTCTCCCTTGCGTATTGATCCGTAAGGAACATCTCCGACAAGATTTCTACCATCTTGTCCTTGGGGATAAGGTCGTCCCTGCCGCAGGAAATAGTTGCAGAGATAATGGCCACCAGGGCAAATAACCGGTATGAAAGTTTGCTGTGCATCCTGAGATAATTATCTTAATACAGCGCCAAATTCGTTCTGGAATACAGAGAGAAGCCTTTCAACTGTCTTTTCAATTTCTGTATCGGTAAGTGTTTTCTCCAAATCCTGGAATACAAAGCCAAGGGCGTACTGCTTCTTGCCTGCAGGAATCTTGTCGCCACGGTAAACGTCAAAGAGGGTTACCTTCTTGAGCAGTTTCTTTGCAGTCTTGCAAGCGGCGGCGCGTACTGAGGCGTAATCTACGCCCTCGTCCAGAAGGATTGCAAGGTCGCGGCGAACCTCGGGGAACTTGGGCAGTTCGGAGAACTTAACCTTTACCCTGCGAACTATGGCAAGAAGGGCGGGGAAGGAAATTTCTGCCACGAATACAGGCTGCTTAACGTCAAAACGGCGGGCGTATGCAGGGTTCACCGTACCGAGCATTGCTACCTGACGACCTTCCTTTCCGGGAAGCTTGTAGATAAGACCCTCGGAGAAAATATCGGTAGGAGCCGGAAGAGTCTCGAAATTGTAAACATCGGCTCCGTAGCGGGCGAGAAGGAGCTCCACATAACCTTTGAGGCGGAAGAAGTTTCCTTTCTTGGGCTCGCAGTTCCAGGACTTTTCGGAGGTACCGGTCATCATGAGGGTGAAACACTGGGACTCGTGATAAGAATCCAGGACTGTCTTGTCAGCTTCCGGGTTGATACTGTAAACAGAGCCGTACTCGAAGGTGCAGAGAGTATTAACCTGACGGTTGATGTTGTATGCGGCTACCTCAAGTGCATTGGGGATGAGCGACTGACGCATTACAGCAAGGTCGGATGACAAAGGATTTACTATGCCCACGCAATTCTCTTCCGGGAAGGTTGCAAGGCCCTTGTAATATGCGGCCTTGGTAAGGGAGTTGTTCATTATCTCCGTGAAGCCGTTGGCTGCCAGGAAGTTGGAAACGTAGCTGCGAAGCGCCTCTGGATCCGGCTGGGGAGACGGCATAATGGACGCGTGCATACTTGAGGGCAGTTCTATGTTGTTGTAGCCGTAAATCCTAAGAATCTCCTCTACAACGTCGCACTCACGGTAAACATCAATCATATAGGAAGGAGCGGCAACCTTGGCACCATCGGCCCTTCTGTCTATAAATTCATATTGGAGGGCGGTAAGTATCTTTTCGATGGTTGAATACTCTATGTTTTTGCCGATGAAGCTGCAAATGCGGCCGTAGTCAAGGTCGATAACCTTCTTCTCTATGGGCTGGGGATAATAATCTACCTGGGGTGCCACAACGATGCCGCCTGCAATTTCTGCAATGAGAGCCGCCGCCCTTCTGGCTGCGTAAGCGGCCATCTGGGGATCTGCCCCTCTCTCGAATCGGAAAGAAGCGTCGGTCTGCAGGCCGTGAACCTTTGAGGTACGGCGGATAGATGCCGGATCAAAGTAGGCGCCCTCGATGAAAATATCTGTGGTAGAACCGCTTACGCCGGAATCTTCACCTCCGAATACGCCAGCGATGCACATAGGCTTCTGAGCGTCTGCAATAACCATATCGGCAGCCTTAAGTTTGCGGGCGATACCGTCCAGAGTCTTGAGTTCCTCACCCTCTGCGGCACGGCGTACTACTACGCGGCCACCGCCAATCTTGGCAGCGTCAAAGATATGAAGGGGCTGTCCAAGCTCGAAGAGGATGAAGTTGGAGATATCTACGATATTGTTGATAGGGTTAAGGCCTATAGCCATAAGGTCTTTCTGAAGCCACTCCGGCGAGGGGGCAACCTTTACTCCCTTCATTGTGATGCCGCTGTAGCGGGGTGCGCCCTGGATGTCGTCTACCTGGAAAGGAATACCCTCTCCGGTGGCGGGAGCCTTGTAACCGGTGTCGGAAGGCTTGTTGAGTTTGCAGGGAGCGCCGATGCTTACCAGGTAAGCGTAAAGGTCCCTTGCCACGCCCCAGTGCGATGCAGCGTCAACCCTGTTGGCTGTTATCTCGTACTCTATTACGGCGTCTGTCTTAAGTTTGAGGAAGTCCTTTGCAGGAGTGCCTACAACCGCATCTTCGGGGAGCACCATAATGCCTGCGTGGTCTGTGCCTATTCCAAGTTCGTCCTGGGCGCAGATCATACCAAAGGACTCCACTCCCCTGATCTTGGACTTCTTTATCTTGAAGTCTCCGGGAAGAACCGTGCCTATGGTTGCAAGAAGCACCTTCTGGCCTGCAGCCACGTTGGGGGCTCCGCAGACAACTGTCAGAAGTTCGCCTGTACCGGCATCAACCTTGGTAACGTGAAGGTGGTCTGAATCCGGATGTTCTACGCATTCAACCACTTTGGCCACTACAACGCCGGCCAGACCGCCGGGAATTTCTTCCTGCTCTGCCACTGAATCTACCTCTATTCCGATGGAGGTCATTGCCTGTGCAACCTGTTCAGGAGAGAGGTCGCATTCAAGATAATTTTTAAGCCAACTATAAGAAAGTTTCATATCTAGAGTTATTATTTATCTTACTATATCTTCTTTTTGGAACAAGGAAGCCACGAACTCTTTCTTGTCGAATATTTTAAGGTCATCTACGCCCTCGCCTATTCCAAGGAACTTTACGGGAACCTTCAGCTGATCCGATATTCCTATCACGACGCCGCCCTTTGCCGTTCCGTCCAGTTTTGTTATGGCCAGGGCAGAGATATCGGTGGCGCGGGAGAATTCTTTTGCCTGCTGGAAGGCATTCTGGCCCGTGGATGCGTCAAGCACAAGCAGAACCTCGTGAGGACCGTCGGGTACGACCTTCTTTATTACGTTGCGGATTTTGGTGAGCTCATTCATAAGGTCCACCCTGTTGTGAAGACGGCCGGCAGTATCGATAAGTACTACGTCAGCGTCCTTAGCAACGGCAGATTTAACCGAGTCGTAGGCCACAGATGCAGGATCGGACCCCATCTGCTGCTTTACGATATCGGCTCCGGCACGCTGGGCCCATATAACCAACTGATCTACCGCAGCGGCACGGAAGGTATCGGCGGCACCGATGACAACCTTTTTCCCCTGGGCCGACAGGCGGGAGGCCAGTTTGCCGATGGTGGTGGTTTTTCCTACTCCGTTAACGCCGACAACCAGAATGACATAGGGTTTCTTGGTAAAATCGAAGGGCTTGATCTGCTCTTCATCGCCGGTGGTGATGAGTTTGCCGATTTCGTCCCTGAGTATGTCCAGGAGCTCGTCCATAGACATATATTTGTCTTTTTCTACCCTGTCTTCCAGATTGTCAATTATCTTAAGCGTGGTATCGACTCCCATATCGGTAGCGATGAGGGCTTCTTCTATTGCGTCCAGGACATCTTCGCTGACCCTGGATTTGCCCACGACCACCCTTGAAAGCTTCTGAAAAAAGCCTTCATTGGTCTTTTTTGTACCCTTACTGAATATACCCATATATCTTTGTCTATAACCTGCAAATTTACTTAAATCCCCTCACATAACAAAATACAAAATACACCCTCTGTAGGCTTTCCCAAATAATTTTGGGCAGATGCCTGACAGAGGGCGTAATTTAAGGTATAAGAGATATAATTACTTCTTTGCGAAGAACTCTTTCTCTTTTCCGGACTCGATGAGCTGCTCTGTGAAAACGTAAGCTCCGGTCTTGGGAGATTTTTCCATACGGATGCACTTAACCATGCTTCTAGCGCCGGCCTTGGCTGCGAATGTTGCAACTGCTTTCTTTGCCATATATGTATCCTCCTATAATTACTTAATTTCGCGATGAACAGTTACCTTCTTAAGGTAAGGGTTGTATTTCTTACGCTCAAGACGCTCGGGAGTGTTCTTCTTGTTCTTAGTGGTGATATACCTGGACATTCCGGGAACACCGCTTTCTTTCTGCTCTGTGCATTCAAGGATGACCTGCACCCTGTTTCCTTTAGCTTTCTTTGCCATAATCGTGATTAATTAAACAAGGTTATTAAGATATCCTTTATCCTGAGCCTTCTTGATAGTAGCCTCAAGACCGTTCTTTGCTATATTCCTCATTCCTTTGCAGGAAACTTTGAGGGTGATGAATCTCTGCTCCTCCTCTGACCAGAACTTCTTGGTCCTGAGATTAAGGGAGAAGTCGCGTTTTGTGCGCAGTTTGGAATGGGCAACGTTGTTGCCTTTCATTCTTCTGCGGCCGGTGATTTCACAAACCTTTGCCATATTATTATACTTTTTTTAATTTTTCTGGTTTAAAACGCGGGCTGCAAATTTCGGTTAAAAATCTCGCATATCCAAGAAAACTAGAGAATTTTGAAAAACCTGCCCCAACGTATGTTGGCGGGAAAACCTCTGTTGGGATCTGTAGAAAGCCATACGAATAAAGGACGTCCTACAATGTGATCCTCGGGGACAAAACCCCAGTATCTTGAATCGAGCGAGTTGTGCCTATTGTCGCCCATCATAAAATAATAATCCTGTGAAAAAACGTAGTGTGTTTTCTGCTGTCCGTCAATGACAAATGTTCCGTCCTCGGATACCTCCAGCTGATGTTTCTCGTAAACCCTTATTATACGCTCGTAAAGAGGAAGATTCGACTTTGTAAGCTTGATGCTGTCGCCGGCCTGGGGAATCCACAGAGGTCCGAAGTTGTCCCTGGTCCACTGATAATCGCGGGAGAAGGGGAAAATGGACTTGTAGGTATCAGGAAAATCCGGAGGGTAAACATCAACGTTGGGGGTTATGGATGTTATTGCCGGGTTATTCTGCAACTCTTCCAGTTTCTTTGCAGAAAGGTCCATTGTCTTGTAACCTTTTCTTCCCTTTGAGACTACACGGTAAGAAGTCTGAACGTCTTCCCAAACGGTCTGCTCCTGCGAGTTCACGTAAACCTGACCGGACTTAATCTCAAGCGTATCGCCCGGAAGGGCTACACAGCGCTTTACATAATGGTCTGTCTTGTCTGCGGGACGAGCCTTTACAGGACCGTAGTGTTTAACTACATATTTCTTTCCGTGCTGACGGCAAAGGGCGTAGTAGTCTGCCGTAGGATCTTTTGCAAGGACGGTATCTCCGTGAGGAAAATTGAATACCACGATGTCTCCGACGCGAACTTTGCGGAAACCCTTAAGCCTCTTGTAATCTGACTGAATCAGAGTGGAATAAGACTCCTTACCAAATATCACGTTGTGGGTGAAGGGAATGGTAAGAGGGGTCTGAGGCATCTTGGGACCGTAGGTAAGATTGCTTACGAATACGTGGTCTCCTGCCAGGAGGGTACCTTCCATCGAGGAAGAAGGAATGACGAATGCTCTAAGGAAGAATGTCTGAAGGAAAGTTACGAATATGACTGCGAAGACTATGGCGTCAAGCCACTCCCATCTCCAATCCTTGGGCTCTCCGGGCTTGTAGGTCTTCTTCCAGAACAACCATTTTACCTTGTGGGTAATGTTGTGGTCGAAGATAATGCCCAACCCAAGCAGCCACCAGTAATTTCCCAGCCAGATGACAAACAACAGATAGAGCAGGCCCCAGAAACCGGTGCGAACCCATTTGTTGTTATATGCTTCCTTAAATGTCATTGCCGGAGAGTAACGCTACTTATTTTACAGAATTAATGATAGCCTCGAATACCTGAGGATTATTCATAGCAAGGTCTGCGAGAACCTTACGGTTGAGACCTACGTTCTGCTTAGCGAGGTTGCCCATAAACTGGGAATAAGACATACCGTACTGACGTGCGGCTGCGTTGATTCTCTGAATCCAGAGAGCGCGGAACTCGCGTTTCTTAGCTTTACGGTCACGGTAAGCATAGGTGAGACCTTTCTCGTAGGTGTTCTTTGCTACCGTCCAAACGTTTTTCCTGGAAAGGAAATTACCGCGGGTTCTCTTGAGAATCTTCTTGCGGCGTGCCCTTGAGGCAACTGAGTTGACTGATCTTGGCATAATTTAATTTTTTTCCTGAAACAGTGACCTTTCTTTTGAAGGCTCTTTACTACTGTTTGCGGCGTTAAACAATAAATGATAATTAATAATTAGAGGACGAGAAGCTCTTTAACTCTCTTTTCGTCTACCTTTGCAAGGATAGCGAAGTGGTCAAGATTTCTTTTCTGCTTCTTGGTCTTCTTTGTGAGAATGTGGCTGTGATAAGCGTGTCTTCTCTTGATCTTACCCGTTCCGGTAAGCGTGAAACGCTTTTTGGCACCGGAGTTGGTTTTAAGCTTTGGCATCGTTTAAAAAATTAATAGTTAATAATATACATTACCCGTAATGGGTTTTTATTTCTTCTTAACAGGAGCAATCATCATTATCATACGCTTTCCTTCCAGCTTAGGCATGCTCTCTGCCCTTCCATAGGCCTCCAACTCAACTGCAAAGCGCAGAAGAAGTTTCTCTCCCTGATCCGAGAACTGAATGGAACGGCCTCTGAAGAATACCGAAGCCTTAACTTTGGAACCTTCCTGGAGGAAGCCCTGAGCGTGCTTCAGTTTAAACTGGAAGTCGTGTTCGTCAGTATTGGGGCCGAAGCGGATTTCCTTGATAACTATCTTGGTAGAGTTGGCCTTCATCTCTTTGGCCCTCTTCTTCTGCTGATAGAGATACTTTTGATAATCAAGGATCTTGCAAACGGGTGGATCAGATTTGGCAGTAATCTCTACCAAATCAAGTTCCATTTCCTCTGCCATACGAAGGGCGGCGGAAAGGGAATAGATGCCGGGGTTGTCGATGTTGTCACCAACAAGTCTTACCTGCGAAGCAGTAATTTCCTCGTTGATGTAGAGCTCGTTCTCCCCCTTTTCTTCCGGCTTGCCTGCAGGACGTCCCTGTGCGGGCCTGGGACCGGAGGGCTTGAAAGCACCGTTGTTTGGTTTGTAAGGCGTTGCGATAAAAAAACCTCCTATAAATTAAAATTATTACTTATTGGCGAGTTCCTGAGCCATTGTGCCCTTAAGCCAGCTGCCGAACTCTTCCAGGGACATAGAACCCTTATCTACACCCTCTAAGCGCACCGAAACAGTGCCATCGCCTACTTCTTTTTCTCCGACGATAGCAAGTACCGGCACACGCAGAAGGGCAATCTCACGGATCCTCTTGCCAAGGGTCTCGTTACGATCGTCCACGGAAGTGCGAATATCGGAATTATTCAGGAATTCACAAACTTTTTTTGCATAATCTGCATATTTTTCACTGACAGGCAGAACTTTAACCTGCTCCGGAGCAAGCCACAGAGGCAGATGTCCGGCGGTGTGCTCAAGCAGCACTGCGGTGAATCTTTCTATTGAGCCGAAGGGTGCGCGGTGAATCATTACAGGGCGCTTCTTGGAACCATCGGCATCTGTATATTCAAGCTCGAAACGCTCAGGCAGGTTGTAATCTACCTGGATTGTACCAAGCTGCCACTTACGTCCAAGGGCATCCTTTACCATAAAGTCCAGCTTAGGGCCGTAGAAGGCAGCCTCTCCGTACTCGGTAACGGTAGGAAGGCCCTTCTCTGCCGCAGACTCGATGATGGCCTGCTCTGCGCGGTCCCAATTCTCCTCGCTTCCGATGTACTTGTCACGGTTAACTTTGTCGCGCAGGGAAATCTGGGCGGTGAAGTTATTGAACTTGAATACGCCGAACACGTACATAATAAGGTCTATAACCTTCTTGAACTCTTCCTTAAGCTGCTCCGGACGTACGAACATATGGGCATCGTCCTGGGTGAAGCAACGTACGCGGGTAAGTCCGTGAAGCTCTCCGCTCTGCTCGTAACGGTAAACGGTTCCGAACTCGGCAAACCTCAGAGGGAGGTCCTTGTATGAACGGGGAGAGCTGCGGAAAATCTCGCAGTGGTGAGGGCAGTTCATAGGCTTAAGCATATATTCCTCGCCCTCCTGAGGAGTGTGAATAGGCTGGAACGAATCCTTGCCGTATTTTGCATAGTGACCGGAAGTTACATAGAGCTGCTTGCTGCCGATATGGGGAGTTACGACCGGAAGATATCCGTACTCGTCCAGTTTGCGGCGAAGGAAGTTCTCCAGCTGCTGACGCATAACGGCGCCTCTGGGGAGCCACAGCGGCAGGCCGAGGCCAACCTTCTGGGAGAACATAAAGAGCTCCATTTCCTTGCCGAGTTTACGATGGTCGCGCTTCTTGGCCTCCTCTATCAGGACAAGATACTCGTCCAGCATAGACTTCTTGGGGAAGGTGATACCGTAGATACGGGTGAGCTGCTGACGGTTCTCGTCTCCGCGCCAGTATGCACCTGCGATAGCGGTGAGCTTAACGGCCTTGATAACCTCTGTATTCATAAGGTGAGGTCCGCGGCAAAGATCGGTGAACGCACCGTTCTCGTAATATGTAATGGTACCGTCCTCAAGCTCGCTGATAAGCTCGCACTTGTAAGGATCGCCCTTCTCCTGGAAATGCTTAAGGGCGTCTGCCTTGGAAACATCAATACGCTTGAAAGCCTGCTTCTCGTGAGCCAGGTCAAGCATCTTCTTTTCTACCTTGGCAAGGTCTGCATCGGAGAAAGCCTGGCCATTGAAATCTACATCATAATAAAAACCATTCTCCACAGCAGGGCCGATACCGAACTTGATTCCGGGATAGAGGGCCTCCAGAGCCTCTGCCATAAGGTGTGAAGAAGAGTGCCAGAACACACGTTTGGCATCGTCATCCTCCCATTTGAGAAGGCGTACCGTCGCATCTGTAGTTATAGGCCTTGTAAGGTCGTAAACGTTATCGTCCACCTTTGCCGCCAGCACTTCAGCAGCAAGGCGGGGACTGATGCTCTGTGCAATTTCATACGCGGTAACTCCGCTCTCATAGGCTCTTACATCGCCGTTAGGAAAAGTAATATTAATCATAATTCAAACACAATTGATGTTTAGCCCGCAAAGATACGAAATTTTTCATATATTTGCAGAAACAACGACAATTATGGAAGATATTAAGACGCCGATAAGGGGAAAACTGATTTTCCAGGAAGCGATGAAGTACGGAGCCATTCTTGGCGCGGTTACGGTGGGCTTCGAGGTTTTGAGTTCGCTTTTAACCCAAAGCCCGGACGGCACGGTTAAGACAGCGGCAATCATCACGGCTCTTGCCTACACCCTGCGCATTGCAAAGACAGTGGTCTGCATATGGATGATGGTGTTATTTGCAAAGAAGCTTGTGGCAAACTACGATGGCGTATCCCGTTCTCACACCTTCCGTCTTAATATGTTCACAGGCCTGTTTTCCGGAATAATCTGCGCAGCCTATAACCTTTTGAGGTACAAACTTATGGGAAACGCAGAGATAGAAGATGCGCTTAGAGAAAGCTTTTCCACCATACAGGCCAATCCGGACATTCAGGAAGAACTCTTTAACACTACGATGTCCCTTCTGCCCGTAATCACATTCTTCAGCACACTTATAAGCTGTTTCCTGATAGGGCTTCTTGCTTCACTTGTAATATCCCGTTCCATTCCGGGAAGAACCCCAAATCCTTTTGAATAATATGGAGTTTTCCAAAGACATATCCTTTGTCATTCCTCTTCTGAACGAGAAAGAATCGCTCCCGGAGCTTGTTTCCAGAATAAGTGCCGTAGCCCTGGGCCAAGGGTGGAAATATGAAATCATCCTCATAGACGACGGCAGCACCGACGGCTCCTGGCAAACCATTCAGGGCCTGGCCAAAGAAGATGAAAACATCCACGGCATTCGATTCAGGCGCAACTATGGCAAATCCGCCGCGCTCCATTGCGGATTCGAGGCCGCCTGCGGCGCTGTTGTGGCAACATTGGACGCCGATTTGCAAGATTCTCCGGAGGAAATACCGGATATGTACAAGATGGTTGTGGCCGATGGTTACGATGTGGTTTCCGGATGGAAGAAGCACCGCAAGGACAACACCTTCACAAAGAACATCCCCTCCAAGCTCTATAACGCCACCGCCCGCAGGGTAACAGGCATAAAGCTTCACGATATGAACTGCGGCCTTAAGGTATATGCAGGCGAGGTTGTAAAGAACATAGAGGTATATGGAGAGATGCACCGCTACATCCCCTATCTTGCAAAGAACGCGGGATTCGGAAAAATCGGAGAGAAGCCGGTCCATCACCAGAAACGCAAATACGGCAAAAGCAAATTCGGGCTCAACAGATTTGTAAACGGTTTCCTGGACTTGATGACGCTGTCTTTCACCAGCAAGTTCGGCAAAAAACCGATGCACTTCTTTGGCTTTACCGGCATTATTATGTTCCTGGCCGGCTTCATTATGACAGCCTGGATAATTGCCGCCAAACTGATCCACCAGGCAAACGGCCAGCCCTACAGGGCAGTAACGGAACAGCCCCTGTTCTATCTTGCCTTGCTGGCAGTAATCCTTGGATTTATGCTGTTCCTGGCCGGATTTATATGCGAGCTCGTGTCCCGCAATGCGCACGACCGCAACCAATACAACATCAAAGACAGGCTTTAGAAGCCTAAGTCCCAGGCATTAAAAAGAAGAAAGAATGGCCTTGAAGCGCTTTGCAATGGCATCATTGCAAAGGTTTCCTGTAGAGCCCTCGTGGGTATGTCCAAGCTCGGACACCGTCTTGGGAACAGCGAACTCAAATTCCCCTGCAGCCACCTCCAGACCTACCTGTTTGTATGCATCCCTGAACGGAACACCCTGCGCCGCCAAGGCGTTTACCCTCTCTACGCTAAGGGAAGACAGATACTTGGGATCTTCGTAAATATCGTCCTTAACCTTAAGATTGGAAACGGCAAAAGACACTATCTCAAGGATATCGTCCATCCTGGAGAACATTGGCAGAAACTCCTCCTTCAGTATCTGGGTATCACGGAAATATCCGGAAGGCAGATTTCCCATAATGCTGCCCAGCACCTCGGGTATGGCAGCAATCCTGTTGCATCCCGCGCGCACAAGTTCAAACACATCCGGATTCTTTTTGTGCGGCATTATGCTGGAACCCGTGGTAAGTTCCGGCGGCAGGGAAACAAAGCCGAAGTTGGCGCTCATATAAAGGCAGCAGTCGGCGGCAAAACGTCCAAGGGTAGAGGCCAGGGAAGCATAGGCCCAGGACACAGTCTTTTCAAACTTGCCGCGGCCCAGAAGAGCATATACGGAATTATAGTCCAAATCGCTGAAGCCCAGAAGCTTTGTGGTGAGTTTCCTGTCTATGGGAATGGAAGAACCATAGCCGGCAGCAGCCCCCAGAGGATTGCGGTCTGCCATCCTATAAGCCGTGTGCAGCAGCGCCAGGTCATCGGCCAGCGACTCTGCATAAGCCCCAAGCCAAAGCCCGAAACTGGAAGGCATTGCAACCTGCAAATGGGTATATCCGGGCAGAAGAATATCTTTATACTTTTCCGATGCCTCCTGCAACTTTTCAAAAACATCGGCCACAAGGCCTGCGGTCTTGAGTATGGAATCCTTTGCGAAAAGCTTGATATCCACCATCACCTGGTCGTTGCGGGACCGGCCGATATGCACCTTCTTGCCCACCTCGCCAAGAGAGCGGGTAAGCATCAGCTCGACCTGCGAATGAATATCCTCCACCTCGGGTTCTATGGTCAGTTTACCCTCAAGGGCAAGGGCGTGCAACTTCTCCAGTTCCTTGACAAGGACGTCAAGTTCCTCCTCTGAAATGTAGCCGACAGAACAGAGCATCTTGATGTGGGCAATGGTCCCCTGAATATCGTAAGGGGCCAGCAAAAGGTCCAGTTCCCTGTCTTTACCAACGGTGAACTTCTCTATCTTGCGGTCCAGCGACCACCCCTTGTCCCAAAGCTTATTCATATCGACAACAATTTAATATACAAATCTTTAGCAGCCTCCAGCTCGGACACAAGCACGTATTCGTCCGCCTTGTGCGACCTTGCCGACTCCCCCGGGCCAATTTTCAACGTAGGGAAAGGACATACGGCGCAATTGCTAAGCGTGGGCGATCCGGTTATCTCCAATCCCAGGGCTTCGCCCGTTTTTACGAGCCGATGGTTAAGAGGAATCGACGATGATTCCAGACGGGTCGATCTTGCCTTTACATCCGATGCCAGACTGGCTTTTATTATCTCCAGTATCTCCGGGTTGGTATAACACTCGTTGCTGCGGACATCGACCACGAAAGAGCATTCGTCCGGAATTACATTATGCGCCTTTCCGGCATTAATCTGAGTGACGTTCAGGCCTACAGGACCAAGAAGAGGCGACACCTTGGGGAATTTGAAAGTCTGGAGATAGGCAATATCCTCCATCGCCTTGTAAATTGCATTTACTCCTCCCGGCCTTGCGGCGTGCACGGCAACGCCGTGGGCCGTACAATCCAGCACCATCAGCCCGCGCTCGGCCACGGCCATCTTCATACCGGTAGGCTCCCCTATCACGGCACAATCGACCTTGCCAAGAAGAGGGAGAAGCATATCCAATCCTCCTGCGCCGGAGACCTCCTCTTCTGCCGTGGCAGAAAAAATCAGCCTGTAGGGCAAGCCGGCCTTGGACAGATGCACAAAGGCCGCCAGTAATGATACCAGGGATGCGCCATCGTCATTGGCCCCAAGGCCCATAATTTTGCCGTCGACGGTTACATTGCCTCCATAAGGGTTGCAGGTCCAGCCTTCGCAAGGGGGAACAGTGTCTATGTGGGCGTTAAGAAGTATTGTGTAATCACCCTGGCCGCAAGAGCACCAGAGATTGTTTCCTACACGCGAGGGGTTCAGCTGCAAATTATTCAGGTAAGACTCCAGAAAATCTGCCGCCGCAGCCTCTCCGCGCGAGGGAGACGGGATACGGATAAGCTCTTGCAGGAGGCTTTGCATCATAGTTTTTCCTCCGGATGCACAGAATAGTAAACTTTAAGAGGGGTGGAAAGCAGGCTTATGAAGCCCTTGGCCTCCTGGGCAGTCCAGCCCTTGGCGCCCTCTCCGTACTCGCCGAAGTCATTGTGTACAAGGTCGCCTGGAGAATCTACGCCCACCATCTCGAAGCCTTTGGCATAGAGTTTCACCTTCACCGTGCCGGTAACCTGCCGCTGGGAAGAAGTAAGCATTGCCTCCATATCCCGCATTACAGGGTCAAGATACTGGCTTTCGTGAAGGAACATTCCGTACCACTCGCCTATCTGGCCTTTCCAGTACTGCTGCCACTTGCTTAGGGTGTATTTCTCCAGATGTTTGTGGGCTGCTATTATAAGAATTGCAGCCGCGGCTTCAAAGCCGACACGGCCCTTGATGCCTATGATGGCATCGCCTACGTGAACGTCGCGGCCAATTCCATAAGGAGAGGCCAGGGCCTCTACGGCCTTGATTGCCTCTATTTTATCCTTGAAGTCTTTTCCGCACACAGAGCATATTTCGCCCTCTTTGAACCCGATGGTTATAGTTGTTTCCGGCAGTCCGGGCTGAACCTGGCTTATGTAAGCATCATCCGGCAAACCCTCGCCGCTGGTGTTCATCTCTCCGCCGCAGATGGAAGTTCCCCATATACCTATATTATATGAGTACTTCATCTTGGCAAAATCGGCCTCGAGCCCGTTGTCTTTAAGGTACTTGATTTCCTGGTTGCGGCTTAGCTTAAGGTCTCTTGTCAGGGTAATGATTTCTGCCTTTGGAGCAAGCACCTTGAATGTCATATCGAAGCGCACCTGGTCGTTTCCGGCACCGGTAGAACCGTGGGCTATGGCCGAAGCCCCGATCTGCGAGGCATAGCGGGCTATTGCCACCGCCTGGAACAGTCTTTCGGAAGATACCGATATAGGGTAAGTGCCGCCGCGGAGCACGTTCCCGAATATCATATACTTAAGGCTCTTGTCATAGTACTCGTGGCTTACGTCCAGAGTCTCATAAGATTTGGCTCCAAGAGCCAGGGCTCTCTGCTCGTTTGCCTTAAGCTGTTCCGGGGTAAAGCCGCCTGTGTCGGCGCAAACGGCGTACACCTCGCAGCCAATTTCCTTGGTAAGGAACTTAACCGCAAAAGAGGTGTCCAATCCGCCGCTGAAAGCTACTACTACCTTCTTTCCCGCGAACTTGCGCCAGGGAGCCGAAGGGTCGTAAAGCATTGCGGTACACAGGCAGGTCTTGCCGCCGGCAGATTTAAGCACGCCTATATTAGGGCAGCCCTCGCAGCCTTTCCAAAAATCTTTGTTGGCGGGAAGCTTGTCATATGTTACGGTGTCGTAACCCAGGGAAGAATTAATCTTCATAACGCTTCCGGAGGTGGTGAGCCCAAAAATAGGACACAGGGGAAATTTCTCCTGGCTTAATGCGAATAGTTTTTCTTTAAGTTTGAAGGCCAGGCCCTGCTTTCTGAAAGCAGGAAGCACAATAAGACCAGAATGGGACACCATCCCGTCCCAATTCTCTATATATCCAAAGCCGGCCAAGGCTCCGTCGCTCAATGCAATGACAGCTTTTCCCTGAAGGATTTTCTGCTCTATGAGTTCTTTTTTTCTCTTTGCAAAGCCCGAATCCGGTTTTTCTTTTGCAACGTTATCGTATGCCTCTATTACAGACGGCACAAGGGGAAGATGTTCTTCCCCTGCCACAAATAAACAAATATTACTCATACCTCGAATTTACCAAAACAGGCTCCAGAGTGCCGTAGAGAGCCTTGTAGTGAGCACCGAATCTATTGAAAGCGGCCTGTTCAAGCGCTTCTCTGTGGGCAGGATGGGCTATGCTGATAAGAAGGTTAGCCCTCTCCTGAAGAGATTTTCCAAACAGGTTCACGGCGCCATATTCCGTAACGATCCACTGAGCGTCTGCCCTGGGAGTAACGACTCCTGCTCCGGGGGTAAGGATAGAAACCAATTTGGACTTGCCGGTCTTTGTACAGGAAGGCATTGCTATTATGGTTTTACCTCCCGGCGAGCGGCGTGCTCCCTTTACAAAGTCCAGCTGACCGCCTGTTCCAGAATAAATCCTGGAGCCGATGGAATCTGCGCATACCTGCCCGGTAAGATCAATTTCCGTTGCAAAGTTGACCGACACCACGTTTGCGTTCCTGGCAATGAGCCAAGGATCGTTGGTATAACTGATGTCCCTCATCTGGACATCGGGATTATGGTCTATGAAATCATAGAGCTTCTTGCCTCCAAGGAGGAACGATGCAACTATTTTTCCCCTGTCGATGGTTTTGAGGCTACCGTCTATGACGCCCTTTTCTACCAGATCCACTATTCCATCAGAGAACATCTCGCTGTGGATACCAAGGTTCTTATGGCCTTCCAGCTGCATTGCAATTGCATTCGGCAAGCTGCCTATTCCCATTTGCAGGCAGGCGCCGTCCTGTATAAGGCCGGCGATATTATGACCTATCGCCATATCTATTGCCGATGGTGCCGGGAATTCCACTTCGGGCAGAGGTCTGTCGTCGTGAACGAAATAATCTATATCGTCAATATCAATAAGATCTCCATAAGCAAACGGGACTGAGGGATTAACAACCGCCAATACCGTTTTGGCGCATTCCACTGCCGCCTTAGTGCAATCTACAGAGGTTCCAAGAGAAACGTGGCCGGTTGCATCGGGCTCCGATACCTGAATCATTGCAACGTCGCAAGGAAGAGCGCCGCTGCGGTACATATATGGGGTTTCTTCAAGGTGAACCGGGATATAATCGGCATAGCCGTCATTCACGCTTTTGCGCAGGTTTGCGCCTACGAAAAAGGCCTGGTCAAAGAAGATTCCTTCATATTCCGGCTGGCCGTAAGGGGCGTCCCCTTCTGTATGTATGTGGTGGAAATGCAGATCTGTAAGTTCTCCGGCATCAGCTCGGTCACGCAAAGCTTCTATTAGTATTGCGGGCACATTTGCAACACCGCCCAGATGAATGTGCTGGTGCGATTTTATGTGCGCAACTGCTTCGCGTGCCGATACATATTTGATGCCTCTTTTCACTTAACACAAGTAATAACTAACTCCGGAGGCAAATATACAACAAAATAAAATAAATATGCAAATAAAATGAATACTTTAACGTTTTAATGAATAATATACATAGAATTATGCATAAAAGTAATAAAACCTGTCAGTGAATTAGTCAAATGAAAGAGCTTTGGGAGGGTTGGAGGGCCAATGCCCTTCGATCCGGTACGCCCCTTCGGGGCTATCCCACCACCAACCTGACGGTTGGCGGTCCCCCCACTCACGATGCCGTGGGCGGCACGCCTCTCG
>JBGVAW010000118.1:0-4522 GCA_045224955.1 Candidatus Cryptobacteroides sp. | reverse complement strand
TTTCTTTGTTTTAAGATATCTTATAGCATTGTCAAGAGCCTTTCCCTTCTTGTCTATAACCTCTATGGCGCCCTCGAATGCAGCCATAGGAAGAAGGGCTATCTCCTCGTTCCCAATACTCTTAACGAACATAGTCAGAATACAGATTAGGAGTATGAACAGCCAGATAAGTCTTAATCTGAGATGAAATAAACTTATCCTTCAGTTCAAGAGTTACATAGGAAGAATCCACCTCGGAGGCGTAGGTGGTATATATCCTGGATTTAGGGAATTCTATGTTGTGAGTAAAGGCATTGTTGCGGCGCAGATGCCTGAAGCAGGCGGCTGCAACTGACTCCCTGAGTTCGAAGGCCTTAAGGTCATTGCCCAGGAAACTGTGGAAGGTAATGTACTTGTCTTCTTCCACAGACATTATATCCGACAGGCAAGATTTAAGTTCCTTTATATCAACGTAATAATTATCAACCACGATAACATCCAGAGACTTGGAAGAAGTATCCTGGACGTATCGGCCCATAAATTCCAAAAAGGCGGCCCTGGTATCGGACACTACCCCATCGCCAATGAGGGTAATGGTGTCGTGCAGCCCGGGTCTGTGTTTGTCCAATGAGGCCAGTACGGTTTCGTACAATTTAAGATCATCGGCATTATTGGTCCAAAGTCCTATGTTGCTGGAGGTTTTGCGGTTGGCAATAGCGTCCTGAAGCACGGAATGTATCGGGGAGACAACATTTACCTTTGAGGACGACAGTACCCGGAGGGTGTCGATATCGTCATAGGCATAGGCCGACGAGTATAGGCTGGAGAGCACTACAAGCTTGGCAGGTGTCTTTTTCTGAGTCTTTTCCGTATCAAAGGCATTCAGATGGCAGGTATTGTCCAGGGCAGAAATGAAATTCTTGATGGTAACCTCGGCCACCTTGTCGTATGTAGAATCTGCCAGTTTATTATAAGGGGAATTATATACATCCAGAAGAGGGCTGATAAGTTCGCCGGAAAAATCCGGGAGCCCGTCGGGATTGGCTTTACCGTCTATATTGTTGAAATTGTCGCAGGCCATAAGATAATCGCCCAACTCAAGAGAGAGGACAGGCTCGCCTGCCAGCACTATCGACCCGTATACATCGGCCTTTACACTCCTGGCAATAATACCATATTCTACGGAGGTAGTATCCTCCAAAAGCTGCATAGCGTATGAGCCTATATGTCCGTTATTTACAACTACTTGCTCGCAAGAAGCCAGAGAAACTGCAACCAGGGCTCCGAGGGTCAGTTTAGAAATCTTTACCATAAATAAACATTTCTGCAAATTTAATGTTTTTGCAAAACAAATAAAATAGAAGGCATCAGCAAGGAAAGCACAAATTCCTCTTCCATAAAATGGGTACCATCGTACAAAGTGAGGGTGTCACCATATAAATTCTTGTATTTCTTGATACTTACAACTCCCCACTTCAAGTAATGGTCACGCTTTCCAAAGAAAGCGTGGATGTTATTATTTGTTGTATTTACAGCCAGGTGATGATGGTGTCGATACTTTCTTAATATCCTCCAGCTGAAATGAAGTTTCTGTCTATCTCCTTCCCGGGGCCGATAGAGCCTGTCAAGCAGCAGGGTGACGCCCGGAATGAATGACAGATAACCAAAGATTCTTAGCCAGCGGGCAGCCCCAAGCGAGGGTGAGACAAGCAATTTGGGAAGATTTTCTATCCTTAGGGCGTGCAGGGCGCCAAGAGACTCGCCTATTACAAGATCGGGTTTGAATTCCTGTACCCAGGAGGAGATTTGGGAACTAGCTGTCTCAGGGTCAAAATCATAGGTTCTGACCAGCAGTTCGATATCCGCCGGAAGATGTGATTTAAGTATGGAAGGGATGCGACTGTCGCTGCCGCCGCCCATACCGTGTATATATATAATTCTGCTCACTGTGTTGTAAAAATAACAAAAAAAACATAAATTCGCAATTGATATGCTTGAAACAAATTCTAAACTCAATATTATGAAGAAAATTTTCTTTGCAGCCATCGCAGCTGCTCTCGCATTCCCCTTCCAGTCTTTCGCACAGAAAGCACCGGATCCTGATCTTACCTTCACGGTAGTAAAAGAAAATCCTATTACTTCAATTAAGAATCAAAGCCGCTCAGGAACCTGTTGGTGCTTCTCTGCTATGGGTTTCCTGGAGTCTGAGGCAATCCGTATAAACAACCTTAAGCCGGAGGATTATCCTGATTTCTCCGAGATGAACGCAGTAAGCCTCTCCTGGCAGGAAAGGGCCGACAAATATGTTAGACTTACCGGCCATCTTGCATTTGGACAGGGCAGCCAGTGCGAGGATGTAGTTCATCACATCCTTAAAGACCACGGTCTTGTTCCTAACGAGGTTCAGCCCGGTCTTAACTATGGCACAGATCTTCCCGCACACGGTGAGGTTGCAGCTCTCGCAAAGGCTTATGTAGAAACCGTCAACAAAAACCCCAACAAGGTTCTCACCACTGCTTGGAAGAAGGGCTTCAAGGGCATTATGGACGCTTACTTTGGCGAGTGCCCCACAGAGTTCGAGTACAAAGGAAAGAAATATACTCCCCAGTCTTACAGGGATTCCTTCAAGCTTAACGCCGACGACTACGTAACCCTTACTTCCTTTACACATCACCCCTTCTACACCAAGTTCGCAATTGAAGTTTGCGACAACTGGCGCAGCGACGAGTCCTACAATGTTCCTATCGACGAACTTATGGAGGCTCTCTATTATGCTCTCGAGCACGGCTACACCACAACTTGGGGCGGCGACGTTAGCGAGGCCGGCTTTACCCGCAATGGTACCGCTCTCCTTCTTGCTCCCAAGAACGTTTCCGCAGGTTCTGACCAGGAGCGCTGGGTAGGAAAGGCAGAAGAGGTTGCAGCTGCACAGGAGGCAGGAAAACCCGTAGAGCTTGTTCCCGACCAGGAGTATCGCCAGGTTACTTTCGACCAGAGAACAACTACCGACGATCACGGTATGCAGGCCTTCGGTATTGCTACAGACCAGTTTGGCAGCAAGTACATTATGATTAAGAACTCTTGGGGCCTCAGTGGCAAGTACCAGGGTATCTGGTATATGTCCGATGCTTTCTGCCGCGGCAAAGTTCTTGACATTATGCTTCACAAGGATGCTCTTCCCAAGGCTCTCAAGAAGAAACTCGGTCTTTAATTAAAATGTCTGTAACTAAATATATTCCAGATACTATCACCTCAATGAACCTTCTTTGCGGGGTCATTGGGGTGATTTTCACATTGAACGGCCGTCCTGACATTGGTTTTGTACTGATGCTTGGCGCTGCCGTAGCAGATTTTTTTGATGGTTTTGCGGCCCGCCTTCTGCACGCCTATTCAGATCTTGGCAAGCAGTTGGATTCGCTGTCCGATCTGGTAAGTTTTGGCGTTTTGCCGGCCCTTATGCTTCATACTCTTATGAGGCGTGGGGCGATGGTACCGGATTGGGTTACTTTTCTGCCGCTTCTCTATGCGGTAGGTACTGCCTTCAGACTGGCTAAATTCAACATTGACACGCGCCAGCATCATTCTTTCTTAGGTCTCCCCTGCCCTGCGGCTGCAATGATTTGCGGTTCATTCGCCTACATTGCTGCAGTTGCTCCCTCAAGTTTCTTTGGCAACCTGGCTGCTAGCCTTTGGTTCTGCCCCGTGCTGGCTGTAGTGCTTGCGCTTCTTATGGTTAGCGAGGTTCCTATGTTCGCTATGAAGTTCGGTGGCGGCAAAGGAGAGAAGACCGCTCAGGATACACTGGATTCAATTAAAAGAGTTGCTTTCTTCAGTATCACGGCAATTTCCGCCATAATAGTTGCTCTCACTCGCCTTCCCTGGGCTGGAGTGATACTATTTGCCTTTGTATCTTACATTATAATAAACTTAGTATTTCTTTTAAAACGCAAAGATTATGGCCAAGTTAGTTAAAGAGATTCACCTGCCGTATATGGTAGTATTCGACAGGCTATACAATCTTATTCCCAGTGTGGGCTACGCAATCAGCGAGGCTAATCCACAGACAGGGGTAATTAAGTTCGACGCTCCGGTAAACGCTATGGACTGGGGGTTCTTTTTTATGGCTCAGGTTGGCGCTCTTGGTCCGGAAGATACACAAATCTATTTTACAGGTCGGCCTAAATTTGGCTTTGACCTGTTTGGAAGGGGGAATAAGAAGCTGGAGCAAATGATGAAAAAGTTTTAAGAAAAAGATATTGACGCATACACCGCTGCACTTAACGAGGTTGATAGTTGCAATAAGCGTCATAATGTTAATCAGGCCTCAAATCTTGCTTCTCTTCTGGGTCCAGAGTGATACTATTTGCCTTTGTATCCTATATCATTATCAATTTAGCATTTCTAATTAAAGCGAAATAGAGCGTTATCGGATGTCGGAGGGCCAATGCCCTTCGACCCGGTACGCCCCTTCGGGGCTATCCCACCACCAACCTGACGGTTGGCGGTCCCCCCACTCACGATGCCGTGGGCGGCACGCCTCTCG
>JBGVAW010000117.1:0-14934 GCA_045224955.1 Candidatus Cryptobacteroides sp. | reverse complement strand
ATGGAACTGGGAGGCAAACGCATCAGACCGCGCCTCTGCCTTTCCGTCTATTCCCTGTACAAGGATAAATTCGGCGAGGAAATTCTTCAGCCGGCCGCAGCACTGGAAGTGTTCCATAACTTTACGCTCATCCACGACGACATTATGGACCAGTCCCCTATCAGACGCGGACAGGCAACGGTATGGAGCAAGTGGGGCGACGATACGGCCATCCTCTCCGGAGACGTTATGTGTATCGATAGTTTCAGACGCATCTCCAAAGCCCCTGCCAAGGTTCTCCCCCAGGCGATAGAACTGTTCAGCGACACTGCCGCCAAGGTTTGCGAGGGCCAGCAGATGGATATGGACTTCGAGGCCTACGAAGAGGTGCCTATGAGCGAATATATGAAGATGATAGGCCTTAAGACCGGCGTACTCATAGCTGCGTCGGCCAAACTGGGTGCCCTGATAGGCGAAGCGCCGGAGGATGAGTGCGAGAAAATCTATAATTATGGCTACTCGCTTGGCCTGGCCTTCCAGGTTGCCGACGATTATCTGGATGCTTATGGCGATGCCGCTACGTTTGGCAAGCCAATCGGCGGAGATATCGTCAACAACAAAAAGAGTTGGCTGACCACAAGGGCCCTTGAGAAGGCTGACGACATACTGCATCAGCAGATTATTGACGTGGCCGATATGCCCGTGGAGACAGAGGCGCAGAAGGAGGCCAAGATTGCCAGGATGAAGGAACTCTACGACAAACTTCATATAGAAGAGGACGCTAAATACGAGATTATCCGCCTTACCGACGAGGCCCTGGGCTATGCCGCAACAATGAGCAACGGAATAAGATACGAGCTTCTGCGCCGCTTTGCAGAGCGTCTGGTGGGAAGGGTTAAATAATAAACTATGCAATACAGCGATTTGGAAATAATGGCTCCCGCCGGCAACTTCGAGTGTCTGCAGGCCGCCATTCAAGGAGGGGCCAATTCCGTTTACTTTGGAATTGGAAGGCTGAATATGAGGTCGCACTCGGCCAACAACTTTGCGCCGGAAGACCTGCCGGAAATTGTGCGTATATGCCGGGAGGCCGGGGTAAAGACCTATATGACGCTTAACATAGTGCTGTACGGGGAGGATATCACCGCGGCACACGAGGCCCTGGATGCAGCGAAAGCCGCCGGGGTAGATGCCATAATCGCCTCCGATATGGCCGCCATACTGTATTGCCGCCAGATTGGGCTGGAAGTGCATATTTCCACCCAGCTTAGCATCTCCAACTACGAGGCCCTTAAATTCTACGCTCAGTTTGCAGACGTAGTTGTGCTGGCCCGCGAATTAAACCTGACACAGGTAAAAGAGATTCACAGGCGCATAGAAGAAGAGAGGCTCTGCGGCCCTTCAGGACAACTTGTAAGGATAGAGATGTTTGCCCACGGAGCCTTCTGTATGGCCATATCAGGGAAGTGCTACCTTAGCCTTCACCATTACAACGCTTCTGCCAACAGGGGCGCGTGTATGCAGCTTTGCAGAAGGGGTTACAGGGTTACGGACCTTGAAACAGGCACTGAACTGGACATAGACAACAAGTATATAATGTCTCCAAAGGACCTGTGCACCATAGAGTTTATGGATATGTTCATAGACGCCGGCGTGCGCGTGTTCAAGATAGAGGGCAGGGCCCGCAGCGCAGAGTATGTGCGCAGGACGGTAGAGTGCTACCGCCGCGCCGCCGATGCGGTTTGCGACGGCACCTACGACGCAGCCACCAAGGAGGGCCTGAAAGCCTCTCTTGCCCAGGTATTTAACAGGGGCTTCTGGGACGGTTATTATCAGGGCGCTATGCTTGGAGAGTGGAGCAACGTTTATGGCAGCCAGGCTACGCGCCGCAAAATTTACCTTGGCAAGGTAACCAACTGGTTCGACAAGATAGGCGTAGCGGAAATCTCCGTAGAAGCGGCGGAACTACCTTCCGGTAGCGAGATTATGGTCATTGGAGCCACCACCGGCTGCGAGGTTTTTGTGGCCGACGACATTAGGGTTGATTTTAAGACGGTTGATATTGCCCGCAAAGGGGAGCGTTGCTCTGTGGCATCGCCCGCCAAACTCCACCGCGGAGACAAGGTATTCCTTTGGGCAGAGAATACCGAATCTACGGATTGACGGTTATTTTAGTTTCTATGGCTAAGGAAAAAACAGTATTTTTCTGCACCTCCTGCGGTAACGAAAGTACCAAGTGGCTGGGCCGATGCCCTGCCTGCGGAGAGTGGAACACTATGGTAGAGAAGACCGTGGTGACGGGAAAGCCCGCCAAGAACGCTGCGGCCGCCGCCGGGAGCAAAGGCCATAGGCCCCAATCCCTTAACGAGATTACATCGGCCGGCGAAAGACGCATCTCCCTTGGAGACCCCGAGATTGACCGCCTGCTTGGCGGCGGTCTTGTAGAAGGCTCGCTGGTACTGCTGGGCGGAGAGCCGGGAATAGGAAAATCTACCCTCTCGCTGCAGATTCCCCTGGCCTGCCCCAATATCAAAACCCTCTATGTAACCGGCGAGGAAAGCGCGCCCCAGGTACGTATGCGAGCCGAGCGCCTTGGCGGCGATGCTTCCAACTGCCTGATTTACAGCGAGACTCTTATAGAAAACATAATTGCCCAGGCACAGGAACTTAATCCAGGACTGATGGTTGTAGACTCCGTACAGACTATGTACTCGGAAACCATCGACTCGTCCGCCGGAAGCGTATCCCAGATAAAAGAAGTCACCTCCATACTTCTTCATTTTGCAAAATCCACCGGCATCCCGGTTATACTGATAGGACACATCACCAAGGACGGCTACATTGCCGGCCCTAAGATTCTGGAACACATAGTGGATGTAGTGCTTCAGTTCGAGGGCGACGACAAGGGTGCCTACCGCCTGCTGCGAAGCATAAAGAACCGCTTTGGCTCAACGTCGGAACTGGCCGTCTTCGAGATGACAGGCACAGGCCTGAAGGACGTTACAAACCCCTCTGAGATGCTTATGCCCGTGCACGACCAAGGGCTTAGCGGCACCGCCGTGGCAGTTATGCTGGACGGGCTCAGGCCCTTCCTTATCGAGGTTCAGGCCCTTGTGAGCACGGCGGCCTACGGAACAGCCCAGCGCAGCGCCACAGGCTTTGACGGCCGCAGGCTGAATATGCTGCTGGCCGTATTGGAAAAACGGGCCGGGTTCAAGCTGAATATGAAGGACGTCTTCCTTAATATGGCCGGCGGCCTCAGGGTGGCCGATCCCGCCTGCGACCTTGCAGTTATCTGCGCCGTGCTTTCTTCTACGTTCGATTTTGCAATGCCGGCTGACGTTTGCTTTGCCGGCGAGGTGGGCCTTTCCGGCGAGATCCGTCCGGTGCCCCAGTGCGACAGGCGCATTGCAGAGGCTGCACGTCTTGGATATAAGAAGATATATATATCCAAGTATTCATCGGTGGCAAAAGCCTCCGTTCCGGAAGGCATCCAGGTTGTTAAAGTGGCCGATGTGCCGGCCGTTGTAAAAAGCGTGTTCAAATAGGATAAGCCGGATATGAAAAAAAATAGTTTCATACTGGTTTTTATGTCGATACTTATGGCGGCATCGCCCTCCTTTGGCAAGGACGGATGGCGCAGGAGCGCTCCTCAGAAATACATAGACAAGGTGGCCTCGGGGAAGATGTTAAGGGGCTCCCAACTTGGGGTTATGGCCTTGAAAATCAACGGAGACACCGTAGCCGCCATCAACCCCGGAAAAAGACTTATCCCGGCATCAAACACAAAACTTCTCACTACCGGTCTGGCTCTTAACGAGCTTGATCCGAAGCACAGATTTGCCACAAAGCTTGCGTACAGCGGCTCCTTGGACAGTTGCGGGGTTCTGCACGGGGATTTATACATAGTCGGCGGAGGAGACCCAACCCTTGCCAGCGGAGATTCCATCGCCACCCCTACCCAGGAGTTATTTTCTATTTGGAAGAGCCTGGTGGATGCCGCAGGCATCAAGACCATTGAAGGCAAGATTGTAGGTGATGGCCGATACTTTAATGGAATGTACGTGCCAAGTTCCTGGCAGTACGCAGATTTGGGGACATATTACGGAACCGGAGGCCAGGGGCTTTCCTTCTATATCAATGCGCTGGATTTCAAGGTGGTGGCTGGAAAGAACGTGGGAGACAGAGTTTCCGTAGAGCCTTCTTATCCCCAGGTTCCCTGGATGAAGTATTACTATGAGTGCACCACGGGAGAGCCCGGGACCGGAGACAAGCTTTATATGTACACAAGCGAGTTTGCCCCGGTGGGCGTTATGAGGGGTACCTTTGCCATAGACCGCAGGCCCAAGACGGTGGGGTGCGCCAATATGTTTCCGGCCCTTACCTGTGCCTGGCTTTTTAGCGAGTTCCTCTCGTCCAACGGAATCGGAGTAGAAGGCGGGGCGGCGGACATTGATTACAATGGCCTTGTGCGCACGGAGCCGGTTATTGGAAGGGGGCTCTATATGGCCGCCGACAGCCTTGTAACCATCGGCCAAACCCTTTCTCCTACTGTTGAGCAGATAGCCAGGATTACCAACTGGCGCAGCGATAATTATTATGCGGAAACGCTTTACCGCCATATAGGGCTTAAAAGGGCCGCATCGGCAGACTATGCCGCCTGTCAGGAGGCAGAGAAGGAGGCTTTCGCAGCCCTGGGAGTTTGTGCGGATGAGGTTAGCATAGAGGACGGAAGCGGGCTTAGCCGCAACGACAATATTACTCCGTCTTTCTTCTGCGATTTCCTTAAGGCAATGATGGGTACTAAGGCCTGCGATGCTTATCTCAGAACCATCGGCCGTCCAGGACGCGGAATCTACGAGGCACGCCTGTCACGGGAGCCGGAGTCCCTTAAACGCAGAATCCGCTACAAGAGCGGTTCGATGGGCGGGGTGCGTTGCTACAGCGGCTATGTTTTGCCTGAGAGCGGCAGGAAGGAGGACACTATCGTCTTTTCTGTACTCGTAAATAATTGCCTTGCTCCGTCGGAGGAGCTGGCTCGTGTTCTGGATAAGATAATTGCACTTATTGCTGGTGAAAATTAATTAATCTCATATACTATGAAAAGAGTTCTTGTTTCCGGCGGAGCCGGGTTTATAGGAAGCCACGTCACAGTAGAGTTGATTGAGGCCGGGTACGATGTTCTTGTGGCCGATGACATGTCTAATTGCGACCTTACCTGTTTTGAGGGCGTGAAGAAAATCACGGGGCGCGATGATTTACCTTTTGTTAAAATGTCGTTCTGCGACATGGAAGCTACCGATAAGCTTTTCTCTGAGTGGAAGATCGATGCTGTCATTCATTTTGCGGCCTTCAAGGCTGTGGGAGAGTCAGTATCGGACCCCCTCAAATACTATGGGAATAACCTGCAGAGTTTTATAAATGTGCTTGAGGCTGCCAAGGCCCACGGATGCCGCAACGTGCTCTTCTCTTCATCGGCAACGGTGTATGGGGAGCCGGAGGAACTGCCGGTAACGGAAAAATCGCCCCGTCAGCCATCCACATCGCCCTATGGAAACACCAAACAGATTTGCGAGGATATTCTGCGCGACAGCGTAGCCGCCTATCCCGAAATACGCGGTATCGCCCTCAGGTACTTCAACCCTATCGGCGCGCATCCTTCTGCCTTGATAGGTGAGCTGCCCCGCGGCGTGCCTAATAATCTTGTTCCTTTCATTACGCAGACGGCTATCGGCAGGCGCGAGTGCCTTAGCATTTTTGGTGACGACTATCCTACCCCGGACGGTACTTGCCAGAGGGACTATATCGATATCGTAGATTTGGCCCGTGCTCACGTTTGCGCCGTTGCCCGTATGCTGGACGAAAAGATGGAGCAGGAGTATGAGATTTTTAACGTTGGGACTGGCCGTCCGCTTTCTGTAATGGAGCTTGTGAATGCGTTCCAAAAGGTTAATAATCTTAAACTTAACTATAAGATTGCACCCAGACGTCCCGGCGACGTTACCGCTATCTGGGCGGATCCTACACTTGCCAATGAGAAGCTTGGCTGGAAGGCAACCCGCACCACCGAGGAGACTCTGGCTTCTGCCTGGGCCTGGGAAAAACATCTTGCAGGGAAATAATTATGAAAAACCTTGGTTTATTTCTTTTTTTAGCCGGGGCTCTGGCTGTTTTTGGCTGCTCCCCGGCTAAGGATGCCGCAGCAGACAACTCTGATTTTGTGCGGGTTTGCGATGTTGTGCCGGACGCCATCCTTGAGATTAGGTATTACGGAACTTATAATTTTATTGGGGAGAGGATAGATGGTTACCTTGCACCCAACGCCTATCTTACCCACAGGGCCGCCGATAGTCTTAAGGCCGTAAGCGACGATGTCGTTTCTCTTGGCTACAGGTTAAAGATTTACGATGCCTACAGGCCTCAGTGCGCGGTTGATCATTTTGTGCGCTGGGCTGCCGATACTGCCGATGTCCGTATGAAGCAGTATTTTTATCCCAACCTGGACAAGAGCGTTCTGTTTGAGCAGGATTATATTATGGCTAAATCCGGCCACACAAGGGGTTCTACCGTAGATTTAACGCTATTCGATATGACTACGGAGAAGGAACTTGATATGGGCGGCACCTTTGATTGGTTTGGGCAGGAGTCGCATCCTGATTACCGCAGCATTACGGAGCAGCAGTTCCGCAACCGTATGGTGCTGAGGGACGCTATGCTGCGCCACGGCTTTAAGCCGCTGGAGTCCGAGTGGTGGCACTTCACCCTTGCAGACGAGCCCTTCCCCGACACCTACTTCAACTTCCCAGTAAACTGAGCCGCGAGCAGCAAATAGCTATCGCTTAAGTACTTACAAAAACTGCTGCTCTTATGTCCGGAGCAGCAGTTTTTTTATTTGCCTTCTACCCATTCGTAGTGGTAGACGTGCATTATCGCGTAATGATGATGCAGGTCACCTATTTCGTACACTATCTGGAATCCCTCGCCGCGGGCAGGGGCCTGACCAAAGAGATAATCTCTCTCCTCCATAGAGTAAGACGGATAGTGTCTGTTTGAGTTAAGGGTTGTCTTATAATCGTAGGACGGCCCATATATATTGGGAATAATACTAGGATAGCTGGTAGAACTCTGATTCTCTACTGCACGCACAACGCCATTTCGCACGTGGCGGACGGCGCTGACTTTAATATTGCCTATTCTCTCTCCCTCTTTGTATTTATTCTTGGGACGATCGAACCTGAGCGTGCGGTCTATAACATCGGTTACGCCCTGTCCTACTATATGGTTAATTCCATTACTGTCCCTCTTGTAAATATTGCCAATAATTTCTACGTGGGCCTGATATTGCGTACCGCCGCCAGACACCTCGTACACAGAACCAGCTTTGTCCTTGGCCTTGGCTTTGCTGTCATCGACCTCAACCTTTACAAGACGCCAGTATCCACCTTCGTCCCGGTTATTATTGACAAACGACTCTGTCTCGTCTGTCTCCTCTGTTTCCTCTTCTTCCTCTGGCTTTTCCTGCACTTTGTAATATACTTTTTCAGACTCTGGCGACACATAAACCGTGTTTTCATCCTCCTCGTAGAACCAATGCACAGAGAGGGCAAAAGTATTTTCTGCCAGACCATCCATATCGAAATACTGCTTGTCAGAAAAATCGTCGGGGCTGACAATCTTCTTTACAGAACGGCCCTTTGACGGATATAAAGTAACCTCCGCCCCGCTGATAAGCCCCTTTTTAATGAGTTCTTTAGAGACTTTTGGAAGCGTGAAGGCAACTCTGTCTTCGTATATCTTGTTTATCTTGATGTCCCTTGGCTTAAAAAGGGCTACGCCATAATAGTCGTCAGGAGTTTCCTGTTTGGAATAAGAGGTAAATGCCCCGCCAATTTTCAATGAACCGGGATTCTTGAGGTATCGAACCTCCTTGTTGCCTCCTCCATCCTTGAAATCCACATCGCGCGGAACGCAGAAAAAATGAACATAGGGACTTATCTTCTGACCTCCGTATCTGTTTGTCACAAAGAAGTTGAATTCTGTCCCCGATTTTTTATTAAGGGCAATGTTCCAGACCCTGAAGTAATGGTTTTTCCTGTCCACCTCCAGTTTTACAGCGGCTGAGCCCTCGTCTATCTTTAGATCATAAGAGTAACACTCGGTCATTATCCTACTGCTCGCGTCCGTTTGCGACTGTTCGTTTTGCTTACTGTACATAGTTTTCATATGAAGGTCGCAAAAATACACCCAGGCCTTGTCGAAGTTTTTCTCGTTTATCGGGAGCCCGTATCTTATCATCTCGCTGAAGGAAGCTCCGTGCTCCGGATATTGCGCCACCAGGTAATGCATTGACCTGTCTTTCTTTCCGGCATATTCGCGGGCCGCCTCAATCACGTAAGCCATCGTATATCCTATATCCGATGCGTCCGACAGTTCCTTAAATGTTTTTTGGTAAAGGGCCTCGGGATTGGCAAGGTCCAGGATAGAGTATTTATCAGTAACGGTAATCTCGTCCAGCGAGCGGGCAAATATTTCCAGGTGCTCCCTTGGCGACATCTGAAGCCCGTCGTTGCGGTAGGCATCTACATTTGCCGGAATTATCCCTTTCTTCCTGAACCATCTGGCCGCATCAAACTCCAGGACACCGGCTGTGGCTTCGGCCGGGTACATTGACATATGGACAGGACAATAATTGCATTGCTGTCGGCCGTGGAAAAGCTCGTGAACTATGGTGAGCAATGTCGATTGGCCTCTGGCAGCGGCAAAACTATACGACATTTTTCCGGAACCGTTATCTGCCAGCATATTTTCCATATTCACTAGAAGGAATGGATTTCCGCCAACTCTCTTAACGCATCGGCCGTTATCGGAATTTATCACGGATTTATCTACAAGATAAACCTCCATATGTATATTCAGAGGCCGGACGAGAGCTACGTTATTCAGATAATTATTGGCCTTTTTAACCATTTCTATGGCTTCCTGAACGCTACGTGGCGGTTGTGCATCCGGGCTTGCGTTAAGTTCCCTCATTACGGGATCTTCATTTATAAACTCCTGCAGGATGGCCTCCCTGGTAATGGTTTCCTTAGCCTTATCCCTTTCTTTTTTCAGTTTCCAGCGCTCCAACAAAGTAAGGGGCCTGCCGGCTACAGCATTATCTACCCTTAGCCTCTGTTCTTTTTTTGCCTTCTTTTCAAGTTGCTCTATGCGGGCCATGGCTTTTTCTTCATTTTCCAGGAAAGCCTTGGCGCCTCCCGGCCTTTCTGTAGTGCCAAATTTGAAGTATATCGTAAAATCTCCGTTTTCATCACTTACGGGAATTTCTATACCCCTTTCTACAAGATTCATATTGAAGAACTTGCGCATTGAATATTCCTGCAAATAGTGAACGGATTTCATATTGCCGTAAATTACTGCCACGGTTCCAATGCAAAACATCAATATAGAATTCTGATTGGTAGAAATCTGAAGTCTGTTTCCTCTTGTTTTTGCAGAGTACCTGTAGGTGCTTCCCTTCCCGTCCGTTGGTATCCTCCATATCTGGACACGGTCGTACAGCACAGGCGGGATACCCATTTCCTTAAGATCGAAGGTAATGTCTATTGTGCCGGGCAGGATATCGTCGGACTTGATTCCGGCATCAAAGTCAAAAGCACAGAGCGGGATTACATCTTCATTATCCTTCAACTCCTGGGTGGCAAAGGCCCAACTTCCGCCGTCGGCAAAGGTAAGGTTAATATCACGGTCGTGGTCAAGAGCATCTTCTTCTGCAAAAATGGTTATCCCCGGAAGCGGCTTAAGGTTAACCGGACGGCTGTTTCCTTCTGCCGGCAGAGGGTACACTCCGTTGGGTGCACCGGCAAGGGGTTCAACGGGTGCACTGTCTCCGTTTCCGGAAAGAAGGATAATTCCGGCAACGACTACAACTACTGCCGCTACGGCGGCAATAATGAATTTGAGTTTCCCGGATTTCCCGGATTGCTCGGGTTTACGTGTCAAAGGAGCCTGATTTACCGGGCTGCCACATCTGGGACAGAATTCTACACCCTCGGGAATCCGGGTGCCACAGTTGCTGCAAAACATAATTGAGTAGCTCTGATAATGTTATTTACAAATATAAACAAAGCCGGATATATATCAAAATGTGGCAAGGCAGCAAAAAAAAGCCGGAGATTTCTCTCTGGCTTTCTGTGGTCCCAGCAGGGCATGATCCTGCGACCCCCTGATTATGAGTCAGATGCTCTAACCAACTGAGCTATGGGACCGGAGTGCGGTGATGCTAAAAACATCACTGCAAATATAACACTTTTAACGAGACCTTCAAATAAGGCCGTTCAAAAGTTATACTTTAATCTCGACCTCAACACCTGAAGGAAGCTCAAGCTTCATCAGTGCATCTACTGTCTTGGCATTGCTATCGTCGATGTCAAGAAGACGGCAGTATGAATCCAGTTCGAACTGCTCACGAGCCTTCTTGTTAACGAAGGTAGAACGGTTCACAGTGAAAATCTTCTTATCGGTAGGAAGCGGAATAGGACCGCATACCCTTGCACCGGTAGCAGACACTGTGTCAGCGATCTTCTTGGCTGATTTGTCAAGCAGCATATGATCGAATGATTTGAGTTTGATTCTGATTTTTTGACTCATATCAAAATTTATTACCGAAATTAAACTTTTTTATTTATTCATCATCTGATACCCTGTAACCACTCTTCTCGATGATATCTTTGGCCAGGTTCGCAGGAACCTCACTGTAATGGTCAAAGCTCATCGTGCTGGTAGCACGACCGGAAGAAAGAGTTCTAAGCACAGTCACATAGCCAAACTGCTCTGCAAGAGGAACGAACGCCTTAATGATGCGGGCACCATTGGTTGTTGTATCCATTGCATTGATCTGGCCGCGGCGCCTGTTAAGGTCTCCTACGATATCGCCCATATAATCCTCGGGGGTAACAACCTCAAGATTCATAATAGGCTCAAGGAGAACAGGGTTGGCTTTGCGATAAGCGTGACGGAATGCAAGACGTGCTGCAATCTCGAAGCTCAGCTGGTCTGAATCTACCGGGTGGTAGCTTCCGTCCAGAACCGTAACCTTCATTGAAGGAACCTCATAGCCTGCCAGGCAACCATTGGACATTGCAGATTCGAAACCCTTCTGGATGGACGGAATGTACTCTTTGGGAATATTTCCACCCTTAACCTCGTTCTCGAACTGTAAACCGGTAACGCCCTCATCGGCAGGTCCGATTTCAACTATGATGTCTGCGAACTTACCACGGCCACCGGTCTGCTTCTTGAATACCTCGCGGTGCTGAACCTTGGAGGTAATGGTTTCTTTGAAGTTAACCTGAGGCGCACCCTGGTTAATCTCTACGCCGAACTCTCTGCGGAGACGGTCTACGATGATATCCAGGTGAAGCTCACCCATTCCGCTGATGACGGTCTGGCCTGTCTCGTGGTCCGATTTAACCGTGAAAGTAGGGTCTTCCTCGGCCAATTTGCCAAGGGCTATGCCCAACTTATCAAGGTCTCCCTGAGTCTTAGGCTCTACGGCGATACCGATAACGGGATCCGGGAATACCATCGACTCAAGAACAATAGGATGAGACTCGTCGCAGATAGTGTCACCTGTGCGAAGATCTTTAAAACCAACAGCTGCGCAGATGTCTCCAGCCTCTACGAATTCAATAGGATTCTGATGGTTGGAGTGCATCTGATACAGACGTGCTATTCTTTCTTTCTTACCTGTACGGGTATTGAAAATATACGAGCCGGCATCTACCTTTCCGGAATAGGCTCTCATAAATGCAAGACGGCCTACGTAAGGGTCGGTTGCAATCTTGAATACAAGTCCGCAGAACGGCTCGGATGAAGAAGGTTCCATTGTAACTTCCTTGCCGCTGCGAGGGTTGGTTCCTGTAACGCCGCCTTTGTCCAGCGGTGAAGGAAGGTAACGCATCACACAGTCCAGAAGGAACTGAACGCCCTTGTTCTTGAAAGAAGAACCGCAGCAGGCGGGAACAATCTTCATAGAGATGGTGCCCTTGCGCAAAGCAGCGATAATCTCTTCTTCCGTAACGGACTCAGGGTCGTCGAAATACTTCTCCATCAAAGACTCGTCGAGTTCCGCAACGGTCTCTACCAACTTGTTGCGCCAAAGCTCAACTTCGTCGGCCATATCGGCGGGAACCGAGTCATACTTGTAATTGACAAGTTCCTCTGTTGAATCGTATAGGATTGCCTTGCGGGAAATCAGATCTACGATACCCTTGAACTTGTCTTCTGCACCTATAGGAAGGCAGACAGGAACAGCGTTGGCGCCGAGCTTGGTGTGGATTTCCTCTACACAAGCAAGGAAATCTGCACCTACGCGGTCCATCTTGTTCACATACGCGATCTTAGGAACACCATACTTATCTGCCTGGCGCCATACGGTCTCTGACTGAGGCTGACCGCGACCCACAGCACAGAAAGTAGCTATAGTTCCGTCCAATACTCTCAGCGAGCGCTCAACCTCTACGGTAAAGTCCACGTGTCCGGGAGTGTCGATGAGGTTAATCTGATAAGTGCTGCCGTCATAGTGCCAGAAGGCTGTGGTAGCAGCAGAGGTGATGGTAATACCCCTCTCCTGCTCCTGAACCATCCAGTCCATAGTAGCTGCACCCTCGTGAACCTCTCCGATACGATGAGTCTTGCCCGTATAGTAAAGTATACGTTCAGACGTCGTTGTCTTCCCGGCATCGATGTGGGCCATAATGCCGATGTTCCTGGTGTATTTAAGATCTCTTGCCACTACTCGTAAAAATTAGAAACGGAAGTGAGCGAAGGCCTTGTTAGCCTCTGCCATCTTGTGCATATCCTCCTTACGTTTGAATGCACCACCCTCGTTATTGTATGCAGCGATAATTTCTGCACAAAGTTTTTCGGCCATGGAGTGGCCGGAGCGCTTGCGGGCGAAGGTTATCATATTCTTCATAGAAACTGAAATCTTCCTCTCCGGTCTCAACTCAGTAGGCACCTGGAAGTTGGCACCGCCGATACGGCGTGACTTAACCTCTACCTGAGGGGTTACGTTCTCGAGTGCCTTCCTCCAAATATCTAGAGGAGCCTTATCAGAATCTTTCATCTTCTCGCCTACCATATCAATGGCATCGTAAAAAATAGAATACGCGATACTCTTCTTTCCCTGCAACATAAGGTTGTTCACGAAACGGGTAACCTCGATGTCGTGAAACTTCGGATCAGGAAGTAGAATCCTCTTCTTAGGCTTCGATTTTCTCATTGTTTAGAAAAATTAGGTGAAAAAAAATTACTTCTTAGATTTCTTCGGCCTCTTGGCGCCGTAGAGTGAACGGGACTGTGTCCTTCCCTCTACACCAGCGGTATCCAAAGCTCCTCTAAGGATGTGGTAACGTACACCGGGAAGGTCCTTTACACGGCCTCCGCGAACAAGCACGATTGAGTGCTCCTGGAGGTTGTGGCCTTCGCCAGGGATGTAGGCATTGACCTCTTTAGTGTTGGTGAGGCGTACACGAGCAACCTTACGCATAGCTGAGTTAGGTTTCTTAGGTGTAGTTGTGTAAACACGTACGCACACACCCCTCTTCTGAGGGCAAGCATCCAACGCGCGGGACTTGCTTTTTACCTCAAGTCTCTCACGTCCTTTGCGAACTAACTGTTGAATTGTTGGCATAAATGATTGTTAATCTATAATTTATGTTCTATCCCCAATTTTTAGGGGACCGCAAAATTACATATTTTTTTTGAATTCACAAAGTTTTCCACCATTTAGGGGCCCCTGGGAGGCAATATTATTGTATTTTTATTACCTTTGCCGCCGATTTTTAAGGCTGATGGTGAACGATAAGGCTTACTCTGGAAAATTGCGTGTCATAGGATATGCCGCCGGAATCGCTTCCGGCATATCCTACGGTATGAATCCGCTATTTGCCAAGCCGCTGCTGGAAAGCGGCGTGCCCGTTCTGGTGATGCTATTTTACCGCTACAGCATATCGGCCGTGCTGCTGTTCCTGTTGATTTCCCTAACCAATGGTTCCTTCCGTACCGGAAGCTCGCCCGACACACCCACCCAGGGAAAGACAGTAAGAAAAGACAGGCTCAAAGGCCTGGGAGTAATGGCCTTTATGGGTATATCCTTCGCCTGCAGCAGTCTCACCCTCTTCAATTCCTATAATTATATACCCTCCGGCCTGGCCACCACCCTGGTATACCTCTACCCCGCCTTCGTGGCGCTTACTATGGTATTCCTGAAGGTCTATCCCTCCTGGCAGGTCTGGGTAGCCATTGCCGCCACCTTCCTGGGCATCATCCTTCTGTCCTCCCCCTCCGGCGGAGTCCAGATAAGTATATTTGGGGTATTCCTGGCAGCCTTGTCCGCCCTATGCTGCTCCTTCTACCTGGTGACGGTGAACGTAAGCAAGACCATCCGGCACCTGAGCGAGACCACCATCACCTTCTACGCCCTATCGGCCGGAGCCATATTTTTCTATATCATCCGGATTTTGGCCGATGGTGACTTTTCCCTTCTGACCGGTGTCGATACCGCCGCAGATTGGTTCAACCTGATTGGCCTGGCCATCATACCTACGATGATTTCCCTGCTTACCCTGGCAGTGGCATCCCGCAACATCGGCCCGACAAAGGCTTCCGTCCTGGGAGTCTTCGAGCCCCTGTCTGCCATTATGGTTGGCGTCCTGCTCTTTGACGAGCCGCTCACCCTGCAAATGACCATCGGCATCTGCATCTGCATAGCCGCAGTCCTCTTTATGATTCTTTCCAGACGAGGAGAATAAAAGACCTATTCTCAAATATCCAAATAAATCTCTGATAGACTTGTCGCTAGAAGAGCGTGATGCTGCCTTTCTTGAGGCCTTTGGAGGTGACGGTGACCTTGATAGGCCCGGCGGAAGAGTTTGGGCTTGATGATGCACCGGG
>JBGVAW010000116.1:0-6711 GCA_045224955.1 Candidatus Cryptobacteroides sp. | reverse complement strand
GCCGTAACATAGCTCCTATCTATCCTATCCACGTTCACGATTATCTTACCGGCGAGTATGTTCTTGATCCCGATGGTAACAAGATGTACGATGGCGGTTCTTATATCGACGGAGAGGGTACCCTTCACACTACAAGAGGTCAGTATGCAGACCGTCACGTCATCTGGGAGAACGAACTCAATATAGACAAGACTGTTCGTAATTCCCTCGAGACTATCGCTTATGCAGAGTTCTATCTTCCTTACAACTTCACTTTGAATGTAACTGGCAATATGAATGTTCGTAGCAGCAACAACTACACATACAACAGCCAGCTCATCGGTGACGGTAAGGCTTCCAACGGTCGTGGCAAGAGGGTTGACTACCGTTACAAGAAGTATCAGCTCCGCCAGCAGCTTAACTGGGCTCAGAGCTATGGTGACCACAGCGTTTCCGCTCTCATTGCTCACGAGTCATACTACTACAACTATGACTATGCTTACTTCTACAAGACCAACCAGATTTTCGCAGGCAGCCCTAATATGAGCAACTTTACCGTGAATGTTTCTATGGATGGTTATCAGGGTAACTATCGTACAGAGAGCTACCTTGGCCGTGTACGTTACAACTACAAGGATAAATACAACTTCGAGGCTTCTATCCGTCGTGACGGTACTTCCCGCTTCCACAAGGATGCCCGCTGGGGTAACTTCTGGTCTGTAGGTGCTAACTGGATGGTTACCAAAGAAGAGTTCATGCAGAACCTTCCTTGGGTTAATTCCCTCAAACTCCGTGCAGACTTCGGCCAGGTTGGTAACGACTCAGGTGCAGGTTACTACGGTTATATGGCTCTCTATGACAATGAGCAGAACGCCAACAAGGGTGCTTACTACATTGGCCAGCTCGAGAATCTTGACCTTAAGTGGGAGACCGGTCAGTCCTGGGGTGTAGGTATCGAGGCTCGCTTGTTCAACAGGTGGAATCTCAACGTTGAGTACTTCTACAGAACTAACAAGGACCTTCTTTTTGACGTTCCTCTAGCTATTTCTGCCGGTGCTACCACTACTTCCGGAAGCCCTTCCGCAAGCATTACTATGAACGTAGGTTCAATTGCTAACAAGGGATTCGAGATTGAGACCGATGTTGACGTTTATCGCAACCGCGATTGGAAGGTTAACCTTGGCGCAAACGCTACCATCCTCCGCAACGAGGTTACCAGCCTTCCTGAAAGTCTGAAGGACGGTTATACTTCCGGTACCAAGAGGATTCAGATTGGTAAAGACCGTTATGCATTCTATGTTTATACCTTCGAGGGTGTAGACCAGATGACAGGTCGTTCTCTCTTCAAGTTCAACGATAAGGACTACTTCATCAAGACTACCGACGGCGCAGGTGAGGAAGTTATCTTTGGTAACCCTGAAGGCACCGAGTGCACAGAGAACTACGTAATTATCAACGGTGTCCCTTATTCTCTCAACCCTTCTGCTCAGGCTAAGAAAGAGTTCCACGGTTCCGCTATTCCTAAGGTTTACGGTGGATTCAATCTTAACGTAGCTTACAAGAACTTCAGCGCTAATGCAGTATTTACCTATGCTCTTGGCGGAAAACTTATCGACGGCGTTTATGCAAACCTTATGGCTGTTGGTAAAGAGGCTCGTTCACAGCACGTAGATATTCTTAAGTCTTGGAGCGGTGTTCCCGAGGGAATGACCGAGGACAGCCCTAACCGTATCGATCCTAAGGGTACTCCTGTTATCAACTCCGACCTTAACAGCTATAACTACAGCACTTCTTCAAGCCAGTTCCTGGTATCTTCCAACTACTTGACTCTTAAGAACATCTCTGTATCTTATCAGCTTCCTAAGTCTATCGCTAAGTCTCTCAGCATGCAGGGTATCACTGTAAGCGCTACCTGCGAGAACCTCTTTGTTAAGGCTCACCGCCAGGGTCTTGATCCTCAGCAGAGCTTTGCCGGAAGCCAGACCAACTATCTGGTTACTCCTAGGGTATTCTCCGCTTCTGTTAATCTCAAGTTCTAATTTAAAAGAAGGAGATAATGAATATGAAAAAATATATACTTATTGCTGCTGTGTCCGTATTGGCTTTCACGGCTTGCGAAAAGGATTATCTTGAGACCAGTCCGGAGGATGCAGTTGCTCCTGCAACTATCTTCCAGAACACTGACAACGCCAAGTTGGCTGTAAACGGTATTGCTCGTCTTATGACAAAGCAGTATATGAGCAGCCAGGGTTACAACGGAGAGGGTACCATCAAGACTCATTATGGTACTTGGCCGGGAATGCACTCCTCTCGTCCTTACACTGGATTTAACTATATCCATAACTTCACCGCTTATGACCAGCAGAACTACTATGTAGATATCTTCGCATGGTTCTACTACTACAAACTCATAAGCAATGCAAATACCATTTTGGCTTATATAGACGCAGCCGAGGGTTCAGAATCTGACAAGAATTTCATTAAGGCTCAGGCTCTTGTTTACAGGGCTTACTGCTATCTGATGGTATCTCAGATTTACGCTCCTCGTTGGTCAAGCAGCAACAATGGTGCAGCCAAGGCTGTTCCTCTACGTCTTGAACCCAGCAAAGAGCCTTATGACAAGGCTACTCTCGGTGAGGTTTACACCCAGATTTACAAGGATTTGGATGATGCTATATCTCTCTTTGAGAATTCCTCTTATGTTCGTCCCGCATCTGACTTCTTCCTTCCTGACGTAACTGCCGCACACGCTGTATATGCACGTGCCGCTGCTACCCGTCTTGATTGGGAGAAAGTAGTTGCTCACGCTCCTTCAGCCCGCGCAGGCCACGACCTTATGGGTAACGAGGCTTATCACGATGGCTTCAGCACTCCTAACAGCGAGTGGATCTGGGGTGTTTACGATGCAGAGGATCAGACCCTTTACTACTATTCATACTATGCTTATGCAGGCTCCAATGCTTCATCATCACAGTGCCGTACCTATCCTACTCTTATAAGCAAGACTCTCATTGATCAGATTCCTGAGGAGGATACCCGCAAGGATTTGTTCCTCATTCCTGAATCTACTTCATTGTATGCTGCTACAACAGGTAAAGCTACTACAGCATGGACTAATACTGTAAAGGCTAAATATCCTGTAGGAACTGCCGATACCTTCGGTGCAGACAAATATCTGTTCAACACCAGTACCATCTACGCTTATATGCAGTTTAAGCATCGTGGTACATTCGCTCCCGGCGGCGGTCCTTTCAACCTCTTCCGTAGCGCAGAAATGCTCTATCTCGAGGCTGAGGCCCGTTATATGCTCGGTGGCCAGGAGTCTACAGTAAAGAACCTTCTCGAGACCGCTGTTAAGCCTTACAATGCAGGTTATACCTGCACTGCTTCAGGCGCAGCTCTTCTTGACGAAGTTAAACTTTACCGTGCATTCGACCTCTTCCTTGAGGGTCAGGATTGGTTCGACCTTAAGCGCTGGGGCGTAAGCCTTAGCCGTAAGAGCTGGGCCGAGGGTGGCAGCTGCCTTGAGGCTCTTGCCATTACCTATGGTCCTGACGAGAAGAATGGTTGGACATATTATGCACCTCTCCTTGAAGTTGAGCACAATAATAACTTGTTCTCCAACTAATAACCAAAGTCTTTGTACATTTGAGGCCGGCCCTTTTGGACCGGTCTCTTTTTTTATGAATAGAATAACATTATATTTGCGTTGATAATAATTAATCATCGATATGAAAAAAACTCTGTTCTTTATCTTCCTATGCCTGGCAATATCTTGCAGCCACGACAATAACAAAGCTACTCTTCAGGCCGGTAAATGGTCTCCCCAGGTGCGTCAGGCCCTTAATGAGCTGATGGCAAATCCGGATAAGAATGCTTATGCCGTGTTTGATTTTGACCAGACAACCATCGTTCACGATATTTCCCAGGCTCTGTGGGTTTATCAGATAGAGAACCTGCGTTTTGCCGCAGCTCCCGAGCATCTTTTCCTGGACGGCGTTCCGCACTGTGATGTTATTATGCCCGGTACCGATCTTACCTACGCCCAGATGGGAACAATCCTTTCCAATGAGTATTATTCCTTGAAGGCAAGACTGGATGAGGGAGAGAGCCTTTCTTCTATCAGGACCTCCGACGAGTATCTTGATTTCCGAGCCAGGATGTATTCCCTTATGCTTATAATGGACGATCAGTATGGCAGCTGGGTTACTTATCTTTGGCAGCCCGGCCTTCTGGCAGGTTTTACCAAGGAAGAGGCCGAAGCTGTTATCAAAGATGCGATAGCCGAGCATCTTGGCCTTGAAAAGCTTGCAGTAGAGCAGTGGACTTCTCCCGATGGCAAGTGGGGTGGTGACGTGCAGCGCGGTATCTGGGCATCTCCGGAGATGAAAGATTTGTATAAGTGCCTTAAGTCAAACGGCATTGATGTTTATATTTGCTCAGCTTCACTTGAACTTATAGTTGAAATACTTGCCTGCGACCCTGTCCTTGGTTTTGGAATGAGTGCGGACAAGGTTTACGGACTTCGCTTTATAGAAGGAGAAACCATCGTCCCGGAATTTGACCCCGGATATTATCAGCCCAACAGGGAGCTTAAGTTCGATTGTATAAATGCTTATATGGCCACGGAGCACGAAAATCAGGAGCCTGTGCTTGTTGCCGGAGACAGCAACGGAGATGTGGCTATGCTTACCGGCTTCGCCAATATGAAGAAGGGTCTTATCATTGATGTTGGCCGCAGTGCTACATCTGCCATTGGCCAGCTTGCTACCCAGGCTAAGAATGAGGGTAATAAGGGTCGATACCTACTCCAGCCGTCCTTTGAAAAGTAATCAATCCAATGACATTAGAAGAAGCGATAGTTGCCAGGCACAGCGTAAGGGTATATAAGTCAATTCCTTTGGCCGATGATGCCGTTAAGGCTCTTGAAGAAGAGATTGCTGCCGTGAACTGCGAGGGCGACTTGCATATCCAGCTTATACTAAATGAACCAAAGGCCTTCCTTGGGCCTCTTGCCAAGTATGGTAAGTTCAGCGGAGTCTCCAATTATTTAGTGGTTGCGGGAAAGAAGGCGGCAGATTTGGACCAGCGTGCCGGCTACTATGGTGAGCGGCTTGTCCTTTTGGCCCAGACTCTTGGCTTGAATACTTGCTGGGTGGGCCTTAGTTATACCAAGGTGCCTGGAACTTATGTGCTTGAGGAGGGGGAGAAGATTGTTTGCTATATAGCAATCGGTTACGGGGTTTCCCAGGGTGCAGGCCATAAAATAAAGACTGTCTGTCAGGTCAGTAATGCCGGCGATAATACTCCTTCCTGGTTCAAGAGGGGAGTACAGGCTGCTTTGCTTGCCCCTACTGCTGTGAATCAGCAAAAGTTTTCCTTTGAGTATTCAGGAATAGAAGAGAATAGACATAAAGTACTTGCAAAGAAAGGACATTCTATAATCGGTTATACGCAGGTAGATGTAGGTATCGCCAAATATCATTTTGAGATTGGTGCCGGTAAAGAAAATTTCGATTGGATGTAAATTTTTAAAATATCGCTTGCGATATAAAAATTAATCCGTATATTTGCATCGTGAACGACATAAATTGTTAAATAACTAAATATTCTATTATCATGGATTTTTCAAAGACTATCGAGATCTCTCAGATGATCGTTAATGAGCTTGCAAGCAGCGCATTCGTACACAAGATGCAGGGACAGCTTTTCAAGAGCAACGGTTTTACTAAGCTTGGCCAGAAGTACATCGACCACTACACAGAGGAAATGGGCTGGGTAGAAAAGTATTCCGAGCGTCTTCTTGACCTTGGCGTTGTTCCGGAGATTAAGTTCTGCTGCGAGGCTAAGCTTATCCAGGATCCTAAGGAGTACCTCCTGGCCGATTGCAAATTGCAGAAAGAAGGTGTGGAGATTCTTTACAAATCAATGTCTGCACTTGCTTGCGATCCCACAACTTACGATCTTACCAAGGCTTATCTTCTTGACGAAGAAGAGGATCTCTACTGGGATGAGGGACAGATTGAGCTTATAGAGAAGATTGGTTACCAGAACTGGCTTGTAAAGCAGCTCTAATATGGCTACTATTTATGATTTCAAGGCCCTGAATAATAAGGGCCTTGATTTTGACTTCTCTCAGTTTCAGGGTAAAGTCCTTCTTATAGTCAATACCGCATCCAAGTGTGGTTTTACTCCTCAGTACGATGGCCTTGAGGCTCTTTATCAGAAGTATAAGGATCAGGGTCTTGCTATTATTGGTTTCCCTTGCGACCAGTTTGCTCATCAGGAGCCGGGTTCGGACGAGGAGATTGCCGAGTTCTGCCGTATCAACCACGGTGTTACTTTCCCTTTGATGAAGAAAGTCGATGTTAATGGTCCTGAGGAGCACCCTATCTTTACCTATCTAAAGTCAGTTGCTCCTACAGAGGAATATAAGGGACTTAAGGCTAAGGCTACCCGCAGGTTGCTCAAGGGGCTCAGCAAGAGCGTAGAGAAGGATAGCGATATTCTTTGGAACTTCACCAAATTCCTTATCAATAAGGATTGTTCCGTAATCAAGCGCTTTGCTCCTGTGGCCAGCCCGGAGTCGTTTGAGAAGGACATCGAGCAGATGCTGTAATGGAGGATAAGTTCAAACTGGAGAATCAGCTTTGTTTCCGGCTTTATACGGCTTCCAGGCTGTTGTCGCAGGCGTATCATCCTTTACTTGGCAAGCATAATCTTACTTATCCG
>JBGVAW010000115.1:0-4682 GCA_045224955.1 Candidatus Cryptobacteroides sp. | reverse complement strand
AATATGACCAGTAGGTTTTTGGGGTCTGTCGCTTCGCGACCCTATCCGGGTGAATGCCCCCAAAAACCTACCGGTCACATACAATAGGTCTTCAAAGTGCGACCAACGTCCCATTTTTGGACCGGAAAGAACACTTTATCGCGCCAAAGGCGGGAATCCGATGATTTTTTCTATATCACCACCTTAATAAATACAGGGAAGTGATCGCTGGGAACGCGGGAACGATAACGCTTGAAAGATAATTCCTGCGGGAAGTCCCCGGTGCGGAATGTCTCAGCATCAACAACCTCGCTGCGATAAGTCTCTGTAAGCACGGCATAATTAAGCACCTTTGTGCCCCTTGTAGAGAAAATATGATCTATGCGGCTATCTGTAAAATTGTCCGGATCAAACCCGTTAAACGTGCCATCAGGAACGTGTCGGTCCAGTGCGGTAACGAAAGGATCGTCCAGTACGGCAGAGAAAGTATCGTAAATCTCGTTATTCTGATCCACGTTATAGTCGCCGGTAATAAATACCTGCTCACCCTCCTTGCAGAACTCCTGAACTTTGGCAACAATCAACTTGGCGCTCTCCCTGCGGGCAATTATGCCCACGTGGTCCATATGCATATTGAAAAAGCGAATCATCTTGCCAGACTCATTCTCTTTAAGAAGTGCCCAGGTGCAGATTCTTACGCAGGCAGCATCCCAGCCAAGCCCTGCTGAATCGGGGGTCTCAGATAGCCAGAACCAACCTTTGTCCTTAAGAGTAAAGCGATCCCTCTTCCAGAAAATAGGCTCGTACTCGCCGGCCTCTTTGCCATCATCGCGTCCAACGCCCACGCAGTCATAGGCGGGAAGCGCAGCCTTCATATCCTCCAGCTGGTCGTGCAGAACTTCCTGAGCGCCAAAAATATCCGGAGATTCGAAACGCAGAATACTGCAGATATAAGGATAGCGCAGGTCCCAGCCGTTACCTGCGGCATAGTCCCGGTTATTCTCATATCTGATATTGTAGGAAGCAATAGTAAGATTCACATCATTGCCCTTAGAACAGCCGGCGGCCAAAGAAACCATCAGCAAGAAGAAAAATATCCTTTTCATATTGTGTGAATTAGTGATTAGTTGTGTTTAGTATAGTTACAAACTTACACAAAAAAATCCTTATAATGAATCAAAAAATCGGCTTAAGTATATGTATTAAAATAAAAGTTGTAAATTTGTTAATTACGCAACATTATTATAAATGGGGAAAACGATTAATCTAGACGCACATTGCCAGGCGATATTGGACGAATATCGCAGCAACCGCCCCCTCTTTCTTCAAAAAGAGGCAGAGATTGTAGCCAGTCTAAAGGACGCCTTCGACCAGATGGGCCTTCTTGTAGCCGCGGTAGAATCAAGGGTAAAGACAGAATCGTCGCTTGCCGGCAAACTGGAACTCAAGGGCAGCAAGTACAAGAGCCTGTCGGACCTGACCGACATCCTGGGCCTTAGGGTCATAACCTTCTATATCGATGATGTAGATAAGGTTGCATCGGCCCTGGAGAGGCTTTTCACCATCGACTGGGATAACAGCGTAGATAAGAGAAAGGCCCACGAGATCGATAGTTTCGGGTATCTCTCCCTACATTATATTTGCTCTGTCGATGGTTTCCCATACCGTTTCGAGATTCAGATGCGTACCCTGCTGCAGCACGCCTGGGCCAATATGAATCACGATACCGGATACAAGAGCGGGGTGGAGGTGCCCAGGGCTTATATGAGAAACATCAGCCGCCTGGCCGGTATGCTGGAGCTGGTGGACGAGCAGTTCAGCCGCATCAGGATAGAACTCACGGACTACAGGCGCAAAGTGCAGGCCCTTGTAGCCTCCGGTAATCTTGATGAAGTGCCGCTGGACGGCGATACCTTCCGCAGTTATTTGGATGTAAGGCCCTTCGACCGCCTTAACCGCAGAATCGCTTCCGTTAATCAGGCAGAGATTCAGGAAGTTTCCCTTATGCCCTTCCTTGCTGTCTTCAAGATGCTGGAATGCAAGACTCTGGGCGATGTTGCCAAGATAATCAAGACTTACTCCGAGGGTGCATATCAGCTGGCCTGCTTCCAGATCGGCCTCACGGATCTGGATATTATTTCCTCTTCCACCGGCCCTCAGGACCTTTGCATAGCCTGCATATTAAAGAATGGCGGCGGAAGCGCCGGAATAAGAATTATGTTCGACCTTCTTAATGGAAAGTCAGAGAGTAATGCAATGATGGCAGAGATGCTGTTGGAGCAGGCTATGAACCTTCCGTTTATGAATCAGAAAGAAAATGGCAAATAAACCCCTTGATACAAGGCTGCTGGACCGCGCAATAATTTTCGCGGTAAACGCCCACGCCGGAACGGAGCGCCGTGGGAAGGGCTTTCCTTACATAGTGCATCCTATGGAGGCCGTAGAGATAGTGGCAACCATCACCCCGGACCAGGAACTTCTGGCTGCAGCAGCGCTTCACGACACCGTGGAGGACACAGCCGTTACGGTAGAGGAGATAGAGCGTGAATTTGGGCACAGAGTGGCCTCAATCGTGGCCAGTGAGTCAGACGAGATGCCGGAAGGTCTTAGCGAGGAAGAGAGCTGGCACGGCCGTAAACAGGCCGCAATAGACAGGCTTAAGGCCGCGTCGATGGACTCTAAAATAGTAGCGATGGGGGACAAGCTCTCCAATATGAGAGCCATCGCAAGGGATTACAGGCAGCAGGGCCCAAAATTCTGGAATATCTTCCACGTTACAGACCCCAAGGAGCACGAATGGCATTATCGCGGCCTGGCCGACGCCCTCAAGGAACTTGCGGACACTGCCGCTTACAAGGAATTTATATATTTGATAGACAAGGTTTTTGGAAATAAATAGTATGGAAGCAAAAAAGATATCCCTGAACGATTACGTTCTTTTTGGAGGAGGAGCCAATGGCGAAAGTTATGATTTTAAGGCCGATCCTTCCATAATGCTCAAGCTTTATTTTCCGGGCAAGATTCAGCAGCCTCTGGACGAGATGCTTCTGGCCCGCAAGGTTTACGAGATTGGCATTCCCACTCCGGAACCGGGAGAGTACGTAGTAACTGAGGATGGCCGATACGGAATCAGATTCCACAGGATTCCCGGCAAGAAATCCTATTCCAGGGCCTCGGCCGACAATCCGGAGCTTATGCCCCGTTATGCCGCCGAATTTGCCCAGATGTGCAAGGAGTTGCACGCCGTTCACGTAGATACCAAGGTCTTCGAAAACGTAAAGGACCGTTATTACAGGCTTTTGGAGGAAAACCCCTTCTTTACCAAACAGGAGAAGGACAGGATAGGTAAGTTTATCGCCGACAGTCCCGATGCCGATACCGCCATTCACGGAGACTTGCAGTACAGCAATGCAATCTTCGTAGGGGACAAGAAGTATTTCATAGACCTTGGAGATTTCTCCTACGGTTATAATCTGTTTGACGTGGCTATGGTTTATGTATGCTGCTGTGTAAGCGACGAGGCTTTCATACAGGAGACCTTCCATATGCCGAAATCCCAGGCCATAGATTTCTGGAAACTGTTTGTTCCCTGCTATTTTGGAGAAGACAGGCCTCTTGCCTCGGTAGAAGAAGAGATAGGTCCTTATGCCGGACTCAAGACCATAATTATTGAAAGAGATACAAAGCGCCCTATGCCGGAATTCAGGGCGCTGCTAAAACCCATTCTTTAATGAAGCGTATATTACTCTCCCTGTTGGCCCTGCTCGTTTTGGGGAGTGCAGGCTTTGCCCAGAAAAGGACTAAAATCGTATTTTCCCCGCAGTGGACCGCCCAGGCTCAGTTTGCAGGCTATTATGTGGCCGATTCCCTTGGCTTCTACAGTGAAGAGGGCTTGGATGTTACAATCAAACACCCTACAAAAACGACCTCCAGCCTGTCCAGGCTTGCAGACGGGGAATGCAACATCATTACTATGCACCTTATGTCGGCGCTAAGGGCCCGGGAAGAGGGAATAGACATTGTAAATGTTTTGCAGACATCGCAGCAGAACGCCCTAATGGTGGTGTCCAATACTCCCTTGTACGGCAATCCTGAGAATCTGCGCGGAAAAACTCTGGGCACCTGGAAGGTTGGTTTTGACGAGCTTCTCAGGATTATGGACAAGGCCCTTAATCTAAACATCCAGTGGATTCCTTTTGCCGGCGGGGTCAATCTGTTCATTTCCGGCGCCGTGGATGCGCAGCTTGTTATGAACTACAACGAGTTCTTCCAGCTAACGATGGCAGGACAGAGAATAGACGAGGACAATCTGTTTTATATGTCCGATATTACCGGATACAATATCCCCGAGGACGGCTTATATGTAACATCCCGTTATTACAGGACACACAAGGCTTCGGTAGAAAAATTCGTCAAGGCCAGTAAAAAAGGCTGGCAGTGGTGTCTGGATCATCCGGAGGAAGCTCTTGATATAGTAATGGAGAGGGTAAAGCGCCACAATGTGGGTACCAACAAGGTGGCTCAGAAGTGGATGCTTAAGACGGTTCTTCATATGCAGGAAATCAAGGAAACCGGAGAAAGGCCCTTTACCCTTTCGGAAGAGACTTATTGGCACACTGTCAAGCTTATGACAGATTACGGGCTTCTCACTAAAGAAGCTCCGGATTATAAAACATTTGTGAAATAATAGGATATGGCATTAT
>JBGVAW010000114.1:0-14079 GCA_045224955.1 Candidatus Cryptobacteroides sp. | reverse complement strand
ATGGTGCCGCCATTCTTGGCACCGTACTTGGAACCATTTTCCCAGCTCATATATTTCCTTACAAGAAGACCGATGGTGCCGTTTATCTCTATAACCATAGAAAGGGTACCGTCGCCATTATCCTTGAATCTGGGAGTATTATCCCCACTGCCGTTCCACCAATAAAGGTTCCAGTTGGAAGTACCGGTCTGTACAGCCTCGTCGGTAGCGGTAATTGTAATCTTGGGAGAGCCGCCGGAGGCAAGTTTCCACTCGCCAGCGTTATAAGAGTATGTCCAGCTTCCGTACTTAAGCATAGGGAAACTAGAGTACTCGACAGAAGGATTTGAACTGATAAAGTAGTAATTCCTGTAGGGACTCTCCGGATTTGCCAAAGCCTCTTTGAACCAGGGATGACCCTTTCCGGAGTGATTCAGGACATAATCCATATAAATCTTTATACCCTTGGCGTGAGCGCTGTTGATAAGGTCCTGGAAGTCGGCCTCTGTTCCAAGCTTGGGGTGAATGCCGTAATAATCCGTAACATCGTATCCGTGATAAGAATCGGAAGGATGAACAGGGCTGAGCCATAGGGCGGTAACGCCCATCTCGTCCAGGTAGTCAAGTTTGGACTCCACACCCTTAAGGTCTCCCCAACCGTCTCCGTTGCTGTCGCAGAAGCTGTAAACCAGAAGCTGATAGGTAAGGTCGCTGCGCTTTGTGCCGTCAAAGGCGTCAGGAGCAGGAACTACCGTAGCAGAGCCGGCTGCGCTCTGGTTTACGTTCAGGGTGCGGGCAAGCTTATTATCTTTGTCAGTAAACGTTACGGTAGCTTTCCTTAGGGCGCCGGTATTAGCCGTTGCGCTTACCTGAATGGTTGCGTTGCCTGTTCCCGTAAGAGTAGAAACGGAAACCCAGTTACTGGAAGGGGTTGCCGTCCAGGCTACATTGGAACTGATGTTTACCGATACAGGTGTGCCGGCAGCAGTAAGATTAATGGTTTGCGGAGAAAGGGTCATGGCAGGAACTACCGAGGGCTTTTCCGGAGTTTCCTTTCCGCCGCCACAGGCGACCAAAAGAATGGCCGCTACAAAAAGAGATAGTCTTCTCATAATCAAAATATTATATTGGCAAGCCGGAGCCCGGTCAGGGGCTCCGGCCCGAAAAAACAATTACTCTGCTGACATTAGAGTAACTAACATAGTCTCGGAATAAGCATTATAAACTACAAGATACTTCTTGTCGTTTTCCGGAACGGAAATATTATCTCCGTTATTCACTACTTCAAAAGGCTCACCCTCAGTGAATGTACCGCCACGGTTAATATCCCAATTTCCGCTCTTGCGAATCTTGAAACCACCATTAACCACAACTGAACCCATCCAAATGCCATCAGAGGTCTCGGTCATAGGGAAGTCTTTATCCCAGCTGGTTCCCTCAACCTCACCTATGATACACCAGGCCTTGTTAATCTTAACATAATGTTCATTATCGGAAGATTCATAAACAAGGTTATAATAGTTGCCGGGGGCATCTACGCTGATGTTGGCACCGCCTTGCTCTACACCAAAGTATTCTCCGTCGGTCACGAAAGTACCGCCAAGGTTAACATCCCAGTTGGCATTGTAACGAAGTTTGAAGCCTCCGTCAACACGGAAGGTCTCGCTACGATAGACAAAATCTGCCATTTTCTTGGGACGCTTCTGCTGACCGCTTTCGCCTATATTGTATCCAGTGGAAACACGGCTCAGGAAGAGATCGTTATTCCAGCTGAAGCCCTCGAACTCTCCGATAACGGACCAGCTATTGGCTGCTTCGTTAACAGTGATTGTCTCAAGCATAGGGTTGTAAACAACCTGCCAGGTTCCCTCGGGAAGAGAGATATTGGCACCGCCACCTACAACATTGAAAGCAACGCCTGCGGCAGAGAAGGTACCACCACGGTTAACATCCCAACCGTTGTTGAACCTAATCTTGAATTCTCCGCTGAAAGCAAGTGCAGGACTTACCCAGATGCCGGAAGCATAATGGGTCATATAGATATCATTGTTCCAGTCGCCGTTTACACCAATCAGTGACCAGCAATTCTCAGGGAGAGCGCCGTCTATGGTAATAAGTTCTTTATCAGGGTCGTAAGTAACCACATAATCACCCTCGGGAACATTGATATTGTCGCCACCGGCAACTGCATCGAATGCAACGCCAACGGAAACGAATGTACCGCCGCGGTTTACATCCCAACCGTGGTTGTAACGGAGTTTGAACTCGCCGGAGATTGTGGTAGCGGGGCTAACCCATACACCTTCGGTAAGTACCATATCGATATCATTGTTCCAGTCGCCACCTACACCGATGAGTGACCATACGGTGCCCTCGGAAACGGTAATCATCGGGGTTTCGCCGCTAAGATCAAGGACAACCTTGAGGAAGCCTGCAGGAGCAGCAATATTGTCACTGCCTGCTGCGAAAGGTACACCAAGCTCAACAAATGTTCCACCGTAGTTCTCTGCCCAGTCGGCATCCTTACGGAGTTTGAAGCCACCGTTCTCGATATTGGTGAAGTATCCGGTCCAAACACCGTCAACCTCTGCCATATGAACATCGTCGCCCCACTCGTTGAAGTCGCCGATGATACCCCATCCCTGATAAGTTACAGGAGGCTGAGGCTCTTCTGCATCCTCGTCCTGTCCGTACATTGAAGCATCAAGTTTGGCAGTAGGCTTACCCCAATCGTTAAGATCAAAGTAAACACGGTACTGTCCGGCTGCTACGGGGATATTGTCGCCGCCATTGGTAAGGCCGGCCATATCGCCACCCCAGTTAACGGCCCAACCACCGTTAAGACGGAACTTGAACTCTGTTGCAGCAGCTACGTCAATATCGGCATAGAACTTAGACTTGCGGCTGAGGGTCATCTCGATATCATTATCCCAGTCACCGTTAAGACCTATGATACCAACCTTGTCAAAGCCGCTGTCCATCTTAAGGACAAGGTCGCTCTTTGTGAAGGTGAAGTGATAGTATCTGTGAGCACGATACTGGGTAATATTGTCGTTAGAGTCGTTCAACAGCTGGATGCTTGCAGACTCTGCGGGAGTAGTAGGATCGGCAACGCCCCAGTTTCCTGTAGCAGAGCTCCAGTCTGCGGCACCGGTAACCTTGAACTCATTGGAAGCGTAGTCTGCGCCAAAGTCAACAGCACCGATAAAGGTGTTGTGGTCCTCTGCGTAGCAATAAAGCTTTAGAGCCTTGCTGTGGTTCCAACCGTTGGCGGTACCAGGGAGCCATACAGTCTCATATACGCGCTCTGCCTGGGTAGGATTAACTACAACCCTTACAGGCTGTGAATAGTAGGTTGTGTAGTTTGTACCAACGGTTGCACCTACATAGAAGTCAACATCGGTATCTACACCTGCTACAAGGCCCAAACCTCCCTTGGCAGAGTCTGTCGTAACTACCTGATTGAAGGCTTCGTACAGAACTTCATAAGAGGTTGTGGAAATATTGGAATACAACTTTACAAGAGTTGCACCGCCGTCGACGGAAGCACAGATGGAATAGCTGTACTGAACCGGCTGGCCGAAGTACGCTTTGTCCCAGGAGAATGAAACCACCTCCGACATATTGTCAGAAGTAATGATGATATCATTAGGGATTTCATGCAGCACGGGTGCTACAATCTGTGAAGGATCCAACAGCTGCAACTCTTCAAGCTCATCCTGGCAAGCGGAGAATCCGAAGATTGCCGCAGCCATCATCAAAATGTATTTTTTCATTTTCATAGTTCGTACAATTTAATGATTAAAGACCAGCTCTAGGATCAAAGTAACCATCGTTCTGATGGAGATTAGGATTAGCGCTGAGCTCGGACGGGGGAACTGCGAAGATGTTAAGGTGAGAGTCGAAGCCCTGACCTACCATTGCACCACCCTTCCAAGGCCACAGGAAGCTGGAAGAATTGAAGAGTCCGTAACGGATAAGGTCTGTCCTACGATGACCTTCCCACATAAGCTCGCGTGCGCGCTCTGCAACAAGCCACTCGGTGGTGATTGTAGAAGGAGCGTTTACACCGGCTCTGTCGGCAAGCAGCTTTACGTAATTCTTAGCTACTTCAGGTGTACCAAGGTTCATACAAGCCTCTGCATAGATAAGGTAAATCTCTCCAAGACGAATCATAGGGAAATCTATGTCGCTGAAGCCCTTGATCTTTGCGGTCTCGTTGAACTCTGCTGCGGTCATATCGTGAGGAATGTTGTTGTACTTGAAGCAGCTCCATCCCTGGAGGAACTTGGAGAGGTCTTCGATAACCTCTGAACGTCCCTCGATGAAGAAGAACTTACCACGATTGTCAAGAACATTGTACTCGCCGGTACCATAGTCCTGGTCGCTTACATTGAAGTACTTCTCTACATACTCGTAAGGAACGCGCATACCGCCCCATCCACCGTTTACACCGTTAAGGTGACGAACGTCGGTAACATCGTCGGATGCGATTCAGGCGAAGGTAAGAAGAGTTGTACCACCGAATGTCTGGGTGAAATCGGCATTGTAGTCAACACCCCAAAGCATTTCCTTGCGAACATCGGGATTCTCGCCGTTGTCGCCACGGAAGATGTCGGCATAGTTCTCTGCAAGGCCGTAGCCCATTGAGAAGATACGGTCGCAAACAGCCTTGGCTTCTGCCCACATAGGAGTTCCGGTGTAAACCTCTGCGTTAAGGTAAACGCGGGCCAAGAGACCGAGAGCGGAACCCTTGTCTGCGCGAGGATAATTGGAACGGGCAGCACCAAGGTCGCTTCCGTCGGTAGCGAGCTCTGTAAGTTCAGAAACTATATAATTGAATACCTGTGTACGGCTTGCCTGCTCGGGGTTAACAGCACCGAAAGGAGAATCCTCGGTGGTGAAAGGAACAGCGCCGAATACATCCATTGCCATCCAGTAGAAGTAAGCGCGGAGGAAGCGAGCCTCTGCACGCATCTTCTTAACGCTGGCTATAACGGCATCGGAGCAGCCACGGTCTGCAAGCTTGGAGTCGGTGGTCTGGCGAAGGAATTCATTTACAAAGGTAACACCCTGCATAGTACGAACATAAACGGCATAGGCAGCATCGTTCTGGGCATCAGACCAAGTATTGGTATTGATGGCAGCAACCCAAGCGTCACCGTTCCAGGCGCACTTTGCAGCGTCGGTAGAAACCTCGTTCAGTGACCAGTATGCACGGATAAGCTCGGATGCACCGCCGTCGTTGAGGATAAGGTCTGTAAGGTCGTTGGAAACGAACTGGAAATAAATCTTGGCAAGGCCGGAGATATACGCATCCTCTGAGTTGCCATAGGCAGTCTCGGAAGTGGTATCTGTGGGGTTCAAAGGCAGAGTATCAAGATCGTTTACACAAGAAACGAAGAGTGATGAAACTGCGATGGTTGCCAGAATGTTGTATATTTTTTTCATAGTCATCCCTCCTAGAAGTTAAGATTTACACGGAGTGAATAAGTGCGAGGACGAGGCCAGATTGAAGAGTCTACACCATTCTCGCTGGGGATCTCAGGATCCAGACCGCTGTAGTTGGTGATGACGAATACATTCTGGACAGAGAAGGCAAGACGAAGGTTAGCGCCCTTCCAGAACTTGAACTCAGGGAAGGTATAACCAAGGTTGATGTCGTCCATACGGAAGAATGAAGCATCCTCAAGGAAGAGATCGGTTGTGTACTGCTCGATAGAGTTGGTACCAAGGAAGCCGGTCTTCTTAACATAGTTGAGGTAGTTGTTCACTGATACGTTGGCAGCAACGAAGTTGGCAGAGGAGTTCTCGCCGCGTACGTTGTTGAATACCCAGTTGCCTACAGAGCCGTGGCCGTTGAAGCCGAAGTTCCAATTCTTGTAGGAGAACTTGAGGTTAACTCCGTAGAAGAAGTCAGGGTTAGGGCTCTTGTCGCTCATATAACGGTCTGCAGTAGTGATGATACCGTCACCGTCACGGTCTATGAATGCATTCTGGATAGGTTTGCCATTGTGATCGTAAACCTGCTGATAAGGATAGAAGGTGAAAGGTGCATAGCCAACCATATGGCGGGCGATGGTGTTACCTGTACCTCCGCTGATACCGCTCACCTCGATTGCATAATTGGGATCGTCGGTATTGTTAAGCTTTGTGAACTCGATGTTCTGGAAAGTACCGTTGAAACCAAGTGACAAGGACATATCCTTTGTCTCGATAGGAACTACGTTAACTGCGAACTCGATACCCTGGTTGCGCATTGAACCGATGTTGGTAAGAATTGTGTTACCAAAGTTTGCGCCCATAGGGGTGAGTACGGAGTTAAGGAGGTCGTCGGTATCACGACGATAAACATCTACGCTTGCGGTGAGTCGGTCAGAGAAGAAGCCCAGATCGATACCGGCATTGTAGGTTGTGGTGGTCTCCCACTTGATGTCCGGATCGTAAGCGCCCGGAGTAAGTACGAAGTTGTAACCGCCACCCATGTTATATCTGTGATATACGTCGGTTGACAGATAGTAGGAAGCAAGATAAGGATAGTTGGAACCAATTTCCTGCTGTCCGGTCTTACCCCAAGATGCACGGAACTTGAGGGCGGAGAGTACGCTGCTTTCCTTGAGGAAGTGCTCCTGCTTTACGTTCCAAGCCACGGCTGCGGAGGGGAAGAGACCCCAGCGGGTGTCGGGAGAGAAACGGGATGAACCATCGTCACGGAGAGTGAAGGTGAGCAGGTAGCGGGAATCGTAAGAATAATTCAAACGGCCATAGAAAGAAACGAGATAGTTCTCAGTTCTCCAGTAAGGATAGCGCTCGATAGGAGTCTCGCCTTCGTTCAGCTTCATTACGTTGGTGAGGTTGAAGAAGGACATATCGCGATCCTTGCCATAGAAGTGCTGCCAGGAATAACCTGCCATTGCATCTACGTGGTGTTTGCCGAACTCGTGATTGTAGTTAGCATAGAACTCAAGCACGGTGTTGTTGCGAAGATGCTGCCACTGTGTGTACTGGCCGATACGAGGATTCTCGGTATCCTTGTAAGCATTGTAAGAACCAGGTCTTGAACCAACGATACCCTTGGTTCTGGAAACGTCCATACCAAGGTTGAGGTTCAGGCGAAGGTCTTCGAAACCGTGAATCTTATAGTCGAACTGTGCATTGCCGATGAAACGCAGAGCGTTGGCATTGTCACGGTTGCTGTAAAGCATATCCAGAGGGTTGGTTGCTGCAAGATTGTCAGGTGTGAAAGCGTTTCCGCGGCCGTTACCATAGTTGAAATAACCATTGGTGGTTGTGTAATCTATGGAACCGTCTGCATTGCGGAAATAAGGGTCAAGCGTAGGGTTGAAGAAGGCTGCTGTGCCAACTGCGCCTGCGTCTGCCTTCTCTTCCCTTGACATAACACCCTTTGCATTAACGTTAACTGAAAGATGATCGTCAAAGAACTTAGGAGACAAGGAGAAGTCGATAGTTCCCTTCTTGTAGCTTGAAGTCTTAAGTGTACCGTCCTGATCCAGGTAGCCCATGGAAACACGGTAAGGGAGATTCTTAGCAGAACCGTAAACGCTTACATTGTGCTCCTGAGTGAAAGCGGTCTGGAAGATAAGGTCGTACCACTCTGTAGAAGCCTTGCCCAACTTTTCAGCGAAAGAATCACCGGTGGATGTACCTACAGGGTAGGTCTTTCCAACGAACTCTCTGTACTCAGAGGCGTTCATAATGTCGAGCTTGTTTACATTGTGGCTTACGCTGAAGCTGCCGCTGTAAGATGTCTTGGGCTCTTCTGTGCCGGCTACACCTTTCTTTGTGGTGATGATGATGACACCATTGGAAGCACGGGATCCGTAGATGGCTGCCGATGATGCATCCTTGAGCACTGTGAAGCTTTCGATATCATTCGAGTTGATAGCTTCCAGAGGGTTGGTCATACCCTCACCACCGTTAACAGCGATAGGAACGCCGTCGATAACGATGAGAGGATCGTTGGTTGCGTTAAGGGATGCAGCACCACGGATACGGATGGTGGAACCGCCGCCGGGGCGACCATCACCGGGGATAATCTGCAAACCTGCAACCTTACCCTTCAACATGTCTTGAGTGGAAACGATTGCTCCACGATTTATCTCTTCTGTCTTGATAGCGGTAACGGAACCTGTCATATCGTTTTTCTTGACAGTACCGTAACCGATTACTACAGCCTCATCAAGGAAGTTTGAATCTTCCTGAAGTACAACAGTTGCGGGAACCTCGGAAGCTTTGAAGCTTACTGAAGCATAACCTACGCAGCTGATGACTACGGTTGCATCCGCAGAAGAGACCTTGAGTATGTAGTCGCCGTCGATACCGGTAGAGATACCGTTTGATGTACCGTCTTCAAGAACGGTGGCACCGATAACCGGTCCGATGTTGTCGACTACTACTCCTTTAACCTGATATCCGCCCTGAGCGAATACAGAGGCAGCTCCCCAGCAAGAAAGCAGGAGGATGGCTGCCATGGTCATAATCTTTTTCATTTGGAGTGTAGTATTAGTTAATGATTAAAAATTGGTATGTTGTTTACTTTTCTTTCACGAATTTTACAGCGATGCAGGCGATGAGCATAAACACTGCGGCAATGATGAACATATCCACTGCCACAGAGCTGTCTGCGTGTGCCTTCTGCACTGTGTCAAGCGTATCGTAAACTTCTTTTCCGCCGGGAATAATCATCCCGCGAAGAATCTTTACCACAACGCCGCCCAGCAGACCCATACAGATCTGAGGGATGGTTACGGTAAAGTTGAAAATTCCCATATAGGCTCCGCTGCTTCTGGCGTCGATGGCTCTGGAAAGAATGGCATAAGGCATAGCCAGGATGCCAGCCCAGGCGATACCGATGAATATCATCGGGAAAATCATCGAAATCTTGGCTGTACAGAAAGCGAGGGATAAATAACCTATCGACCCGCAAAGAAGGCAAAGTCCGTAGATGAGTTTGTTTCCAAACCTTCTTGCGAGGCCGGTCATAAGCAGGGAGATAATGCAGGCCGATACGGGATAAACGGCGTTGAGCACGCCGGTCCAGGTCTGGGCCTCGCCGTTAAGAACGGCTTCTTCCGTTATGAACGCTCTGGTAACAAGGGGCTGGAGATAGTTCCACATAAGGAACAGGGCTGCCCAGGAGAAGAACTGTACTATGCCAAGCTGGAGCATAGTCTTGGGAGTGGTCTTTACAAGCTGCCAGAAACTCTTTCTGGGGGCTTTTTCCTCTCCGGAGTCGTCTCCGCTGTACTCGGCGAACTCCTTTGGAGGATATTCCTTTACCTTGAACACCGTAACGAGTACGGAAAGGAACAGGATAATGGCTCCGGCGTAGTAAGACCAGGCTACGTGCTGCATTGCCTGCCCGGGAACTTCCTTGTCGGAAGCCCCGAATACGTGTGTCATTATAAGGGGCAGCAAGGCTCCGATGATAGAGCCTAAGTTGATGAGGAATGTCTGTACTACAAAGCCCTGTGTCTTCTGGGAGTCGTCCAGCATATCGGTAACGAGAGCGCGGAAGGGCTGCATCGTTATATTGAAGGACAGGTCCATAAAGAGGAACACGAGCGCTCCCATAAGAAGCGGGGCGAAACTCAACAGTTTAGGGCAGTTGGGCATCAGGAACAGAGCCAGGGTAGAAATAACCGCGCCTGCAAGGATGAACGGGCGGCGGCGTCCAAGCTTTGTCCAGGTACCATCGGAAAACATTCCGATTATCGGCTGAACGATAAGACCGGCCAACGGGGCTGCAAGCCAGAAAAGGCTTAGACTGGAAAGGTCTGCCCCGAAGGATTTAAGAATTCCGGAGGTATTGCTATTCTGCAGAGAATAACCTATTTGCACACCAAGGAATCCAAAACTTAGATTCCATATCTGCCAAAAAGATAACTTCGGTTTACTCTTCATTGATTTTGAACGTTTTAACTCACAAAAATAGTAAAAGTTTATAAATTTTCAACGTTTTTATTCTGTCATATATTTAAAAAAAGTATCAATTTCTTTCCTCTCCTTAAGTCGGACTATATAGACAAGGTCTCCAAGATCGTCGGCAAGCGCGGCGCTCATCCTCTCGAACATACACAGCACATTGCCGTAGCGCTCCATCACTTCCTGATGACTGTGCTTGTAGCTGTGCGAATCCCTGCGCCCAACATAAGCGCAGTAGAACTGCTCCCCTTCTTCCTTGCGCCTATGCCCGAAGGCCACCATATCGGCCCAAATCTGGAAAACATCGGTAGAATGGGCGAAATTCATCATATCCGGGGTGAATCCGCCAGGAGGGCGCATATTGACTTCCAGTCCCACATAGTCTCCCTTTTTGCCAAGGCCCTCGCGGTCTCTGTCAAGCTGGAAAAACTCCAGATGCACAAAGCGGTTGGTTATTCCAAAGGCCTTTACCGTCCTGCGGCCTATCTCTGCAAGAGCCTTGGGCACTGTCTTGTTGGTCCAATAGCAGGTATCCAGATTTCCGTGCACTATCTCCATCACCGGAGTTGGGAATACGCTGTTATTCTCGAAAATAGGCTCCATCTTGTCATTGTAAATAGCGTCGTAAGACACCAGAAGCCCTGTTATGAACTCTTCTATCACAAACTTGTCGTAGTTGGGATGCTCCGCGAACCATTCCGTAAGCTGCGCGTCGCTTTCTATCTTGAAAGTACCATTGGCTCCTACTCCGTTATCCGGTTTTGCAATTATAGGATAACCCGTCTTTTTCACAAAAGCCTTTACCGCCTTGAGGCCTTCCGCGGCCTTTATCTGACGGGCCGTGGGTATGCCTCCCAGAGCGTAGTATTTTTTCATTTCGCTCTTGTTTTTTATTGAGGCGATACGGTCTGTTTTAAGTCCCGATGTTACATTGAAGTCTGTCCTGAGGCGGGCGTCCTGCTCCAGCCAGTACTCGTTGTTGGATTCTATCCAGTCTATTTTGCCGTATTTGTGGGCAAACCAGGCTACGGCCCTGTACATCTGAGAATAGTCCTCCAGGTTGCTTACCTGATAATAATCAGTAAGGCTATCCTTAAGATGCTGGGGCAGATTGTCGTACGGGGTGTCCGCTATGCCAAGGACGTTTACTCCGTTGGCCTTTGCTCCGGCGCAAAAATGCCAGTAGTTCCCCGGAAAATGGGGAGATATGAATATCAAGTTCATAAAGCTGTATGATTTATTTTCTTCCGATACTTTCCGCATCCCGCCGGCAGTAATCTCCCAGGCCTTGCCTTTAAGTGCAGATCTGCCGTCTTTGCATATTACATAACCCCCGTCGGGGAAGGTGTAAAACCTGTGATTCCAACTGTCCGGGAATACTACGTCCTCGAAAAGCCGCTTTCCGTCAAGAACCACTCCCCTCACCTGATCGTAGTGCGGGACAAGGTTGATATCCGTAAGGCCAAGGCCTCTTAGCCATCGTCTATATCCTGGGTCTGCGGCCTCTCCGGGGAGTTCCGGGTGGGCATATACAAGGTCTGCGCAATTCATAGAACCGGCGCTGCATCCCATTACTACACCATCGAACCCGGAAAGTATTTCCCTTAGGTGAATCTCGTTTATAAATTTATTCTGGGTGGGAGTGTGGCCGCCGCAAAGGATTACCCAGTCTGCTTTTTGCACAAGGTCCTTTACCTGGGAGGCATTGCGCCTGTCCAACATTATTATTTCCTTGGGCGATATCCCTGAATTCAATATACACTTTGTCATCCCCTCCAGCACCGAATCCGTAAAGCCCCTGTCGTCCGGGGCAGCGCTGATAAGGAGAACCCAAGGCCTTTTTGGGAGGGCCTTTTTTACAGCGGCCAGAAAGCCGTTGTCTTCCGTGAAAAAATCTTCCCCGTATCTTGTGGGGCTTCCCGTCAGAAATAATGTCATATCGGACACAAATATACAAAAACGTGCTCATATTATATTCGATATTATTGATAAACTCCGGAACGTACCAAAGCCGCAGATAATCTCAGTCTGCTTCAGAGCGGCCTTTCAGTATTTGACGAAGATTAATTACTCCGTACACATATTACAAAAGCCTCCGTTCGGAGGCTTTTCTGTTATAATTGACAAGTTACTGTGCGGAAGAGAGTGATATAAAATAAAAAAACCGCCACTGTGAAAAGTGCCGGAAGCATATAGTGAAGTTTCGCCGGGCCAGCCGCTTTCGCGTATACTGGAGCCAAAACGATATGTAGTGACGTCTTTTGACGTGGAGTAGCGAGAGTGGGGCATGATCCCACGACCTCCGGATTATGAATCCGACGCTCTAACCAGCTGAGCTACCTCGCCATCATTTCTTTTTTTATAAAGGATTCCGCTCGCTTCGCTTGCGCTATCCTTCACGCCTGCGGCGGGCGTGCAATATTTACAGCTTTCGTCGGCTTCGCCGACTTCTGCCTTTTTACGAAAAACCCTTTTATGAGCAAGCTCATAACGGTTTTTTCATAAAAAGCCCGGCGCTTCGCGCCAAGCTGTAAATTTGTTGAGATAGAAGGATTCGAACCCTCACTGACAGAGCCAGAATCTGTAGTGCTACCATTACACCATATCTCAATAATAATCCCGAAAGGGAATGCAAAGGTACAACTCTTTTGCGAAACTGCAAGAGATTTTTTAAAAAAATTAAAGCGACCGGTAAAAAAACCGATCGCTTAGTGCGGACGATGAGACTCGAACTCATACAGGCCAACGCCCACTACCCCCTCAAAGTAGCGTGTCTACCATTTCACCACGTCCGCAATACTTTGGGACTGCAAATATAAACACAAATATTTATTCTGCAAAATTTTTTTGTTTTTTTGTAATAACAGAGAAAAGTCGTATATTTGCAGGCTTTCCACGGGTTGGAAAGTTGAAATAATCAAACAATTAACTTAAAAACAGATTAACAATGGCTGTTAAAATTCGTCTTCAGCGCCACGGAAAGAAGAATTTCGCATTCTTCCACATTGTAGTGGCAGACTCACGCTCTCCGCGTGACGGTCGTTTCATCGAGCAGATTGGCTCTTACAATCCTAACACAAACCCTGCTACCATCGTTCTCAACAGTGACCGTGCTCTCGCATGGCTTAACGTTGGTGCACAGCCCACTCTTACCGCACGCCGCCTCCTTTCTTACGAAGGTGTTCTCCTTCGCAAGCATCTTGCCGGTGGTGTAGCTAAGGGCGCGCTCACACAGGAGCAGGCAGACAAGAAGTTTGCTGATTGGAAAGAGGCTCACGATGCAAAGGTAAACAACAAGATCCAGAGCCTTGACAAAGCAGAGGCAGCCGCCAAGAAGGCAGCTCTCCAGGCAGAGGCCAAGGTAAACGAGGCAAGGGCAGAAGCTATTGCCAAGAAGAGGGCAGAAGCAGAGGAAGCCGCTAAGAAGGAATCCGAGGAAGCAGCCGCAGCAGCAGCTGAGGAAGCTACCGAGGCACCTGCAGAGGCAGAAGAGCCCGCAGCAGAGGCATAATGATTTGCATTGCTGCAGTACTGAAATCCAATGGTACGGAGGGCGAACTCCTTATAGGACTTCACGGCATCTGCGCCGAGGATATTCATACAGAGGAACCGGTATTCGTCGATTGCGACGGACTTCCGGTTCCTTATTTTATTGAAAGCCTCTCCTCAAGAGGCAACAGCAAGGCCCTTGTAAAACTAACCGGCATCCGCACCCTTGACGATGCCGAAGAACTTTGCGGCAAAAAAATCAACGTCCGTCCCCAGGACTACCCTGAACTGGAGGAAGAAGAAGACCTTCAGGACCTTATAGGCTGGACGGTAATAGACGGGAAAGGCCACGTCGCAGGCACCATCACAGCCGTAGAAGAAATCCCCGGCAACCCCTGCATAGAAATAAAAACAGAAAACGGGCAGGGTCTCGTACCTCTGAGCGAGGAACTCCTCCTGTCCGTAGATCCTAAAAAACGCATCCTGAAGATGCAGATTCCCGAAGGCCTGCTCTAGAACAGCACTCTGGCTATAAGATCCAGGTCGTCTATGCAGAAATAAAGAGGCAGGTCTGTCCTGTTGGAAGTCATCTCCACATCAAGATACCTTACAGCCCCAAGTTCCTTTAGGCTGACCTCTTTCCACTCCTTTATAATATTAAGAGCA
>JBGVAW010000113.1:0-14034 GCA_045224955.1 Candidatus Cryptobacteroides sp. | reverse complement strand
TGAGGGATTTTAACCCGGTGTTCCTTATGGAGTATGTTTTTCAAAGTCAGGTGGATAATGAACTGGTGTTTTCCTATGCCTGCGTAGGGGATTTCCAGCCGGACCCGGACCAGATAGAAGTGTCGGAAGGACGCTATTGGACAGAAAGAGAAATAGACGAATCCTTTGGAAAATCAATCTTAACCCCTAACTTTGAGAAGGAGTTTTCAATGATTCGCAAGGCTTTGCAGACTCTTCTTTAAAAGATTTTTAGCAGCGAAAGATATGAACGAATCGGTATCGCTTCGTAAATTTTTGGGTGACCAGCTTTCTGTATGGCCACTTTGCGCGGCCAACTTCAGGGCGCTTAAAGCAGTGAAAACAAGAGAAGTGGAGATTGGCGGGTTAAAAGTGAAGGTTCAGTTTAACCCGGACAGGCTTATTTCTACTGCAGCGGACTTTGAGTCTGCGCTTAACGGCAAAAGGCCTTGTTTCCTGTGCGAGAGCGGGCGTTTCCCTGAGCAGCAGGCCTTCCGCTTCGAGGGCCGCAAAGGGCATAAGTACGACATTATGGTGAACCCTTATCCCATTTTTCCGGAGCACTTCACCGTAAACGCAGCGGAGCACACCCCTCAGACCATAATGAACCGCTTCCAGGATATGACAGACCTGGCGCATCATTTCACGGACTACTCCTTCTTCTATAACGGCCCGTACAGCGGGGCTTCCGCTCCGGACCATATGCACTTCCAGGCTTGCCCGCGCAGTCTTATGCCTCTGGAGGTTGCCGTGGACGGTTTTTTTGACGATGGCGCCAAGGACAGCCGCCTTCGCTACCTTACTTCCGTAAAGGATGCATCCCTGTATCACTGCGACCTTTACACAAAAGGCATATTCCTGCTGAAGTCTTCTACCAGCAAATCCCTTTCTAAACTGTTCTATCAGCTTTTGGACTGCATAAATGTTCCGGAAGGGGAGCCGGAGCCCCGCATTAACCTCATTATGTGGTACAAGTCCCTTACCGGAGCCACCCGTCCAAGAGGCAGCACCCACGGAGTAGGAGGCTTCCAGTACAGGGCCATAGTGATGGTGCGTGACGCGCACAGGCCCTCCTGCTACTTTGCCCAGGGAGACGAGCATCTTTGCTTCAGCCCCGGATGCGCAGACAAGGGCGGTTACCTGATTGTCCCGGTAGAGGAAGACTTTAATAAAGCTACTCCCGAGGCTCTTGGAAAGGCACTTGCCGAGGTATCGCTGCAAGGCGCGGAACAGGACAAGATAATAAGCCGTCTTACCCGCACTCAGCGCACCATCCAGGTTGGAGTGCTTTCCAGCGACGAGATTGTGTTCGAGATTATTTCCGACGGTGCCGGAGCCCAGAAGGTTACGTACACAGAAGGAAAGATAAGTTATAACGGAGCCCTTTACGACGAGCTTTTCTTTGAGGCGCAGACCCCGTCCAAGATGTTTGCGGAGCCTACTTTCATATTGCACGACGTGGTGATAGGGGTTGGCTTCCACTGGCAGAGAAAGGTTGACCAGAAGTTTGGCGGCAGCCTTAGGTTCATAGTGGAGAAGGGCAAGGTTGTGGCCGTGAACGTGATTGGTGTAGAAGATTATCTTCTGAGCGTTATTTCTTCCGAGATGAAGGCCTCTGCCTCCCTTGAGTTCCTGAAGGCCCATTCTGTAATTTCCCGCTCCTGGATTTTGTCCCAGGTAGAGCACCGTACCCGCAAGAAACCGGAGCTCCCCCAGGGAGTCAACGATATAGTTTCCCTTGTCACCGAACTGGATTGCAGAAGGGGAGAGCAGGCTCAGGGCGTACCCGGTACCTACATAAAGTGGTTCGACCACGAAGACCACATAAACTTCGATGTCTGTGCCGACGATCATTGCCAACGTTACCAGGGCCTTACAATGGCTGTAGGAACCAAGGTGCGTCAGGCCATAGACCAGACCTGGGGCCTTGTGCTCAAAGACAAGGACGGAGAAATCTGCGACTGCCGTTTCCATAAGTGCTGCGGCGGAAAGACAGAGGTGTTCGGCACTTGCTGGGAAGACAAGGACTACGACTATTTGCAGTCCCTGCCGGATACACCCGGGCACGAGGAAGGCGCTCACTGCTTCTGCGATACCGGCGATAAAGAAATACTTTCCCAGGTACTGAACGATTACGACCTTGAAACCACCGATTTTTACAAGTGGAGGGTAGAGTACGACAGGGACCAGGTGTCCCGGTTGTTCCAAAGCCGCAGCGGAATGGACGTGGGCACCATAAGGGAACTTGTGCCTTTGGAGAAGGGCCCTTCCGGCGTAATTAAGAAACTTAAGGTTGCAGGAGACAAGGCCACCGTCATAATAGGCAAGGAGCTCATAATAAGAAAATTCCTGTCCGACACCCATCTTAAGAGCGCCAGGTTCGATATTTCCTGGCAGGGAGACAAACTTGTTCTGGAAGGAACCGGCTGGGGCCACTGCGTGGGGCTTTGCCAGATAGGGGCTGCCGTAATGTCCTACAGCGGTTACGGATTCGGTCAAATCCTGGAGCACTATTATCCGGGCACCAGGCTGGAGAACATTTAGTTTACAGAAACTTTAATAGATTGACGATATGGGCTTAAGAAAATTCCTGGAGAAAAACAGTGACAAAAACTGGCTTCCCTGGCTCTGGGTGCCGACTCTTTATTTTGCCGAGGGTATCCCTTACTTCCTTGTGAACAACATTACTGTGATAATGTTCTCCAAGATGGGAGTTCCTAACGGCCAACTGGCGTTTTTCACTACTCTGCTTTATTTTCCGTGGTTCCTCAAGGGGCTTTGGAGCCCGCTTATAGACGTAATAAAGACAAAGAGGTGGTGGGTGCTTACGATGCAGACTCTGTTGGTGGCTGCAATGATATTGATTACCCTCACTTTGCCAAAACCCTCAGCAGACCTTATAGCGGCAAAAGAAACCCCGGTTACGATGTTCTGGCTTACCCTTGTCCTTTTCATAGTGGCAGCCTTCGCCTCTGCGACCCACGACATTGCGGCCGATGGTTACTATATGCTGGCCCACAGCCAGAGCAGTCAGTCTGCCTTCATAGGCATCAGGAGCGTATTCTACAGGATATCTTCCATCTTTGGACAGGGCGTGCTTGTGTATATTGCCGGAGTGGTAGAGAACAGTACCAGGGAGGCATCGCCGGATGGCGTAGCGGATATCCCTCTTTCGTGGCAGGTATCCATAGGTGTGGCGGCGGGAGTATTCGCCATCATCAACCTGTATCATATAGTCTTCCTTCCAAAGGCAAAGGCCGATGTCCCAAGGGTACAGGACCCCGGGACAGGCAACCTTAAGGAAATGGGCAAATCGTTCGTATCCTTCTTCAGGAAGAAGGGTGTCTGGCTGGCCATAGCCTTTATGCTAATCTATCGCCTGCCGGAAGGCTTCCTGATCAAACTCTGCCAGCCCTTCCTGGTAGACAGTCCGGATGCCGGAGGTCTTGGCCTTGACACCGATACCGTGGGCATAGTTTACGGCACCGTAGGCATTCTGGCCCTTGTGGCGGGAGGCATAATAGGAGGAATAGTGGCTTCTGTAATCGGCCTTAAAAAATCCCTGTGGTGGATGGCTCTGGGTATAACCCTGCCCAGTTTTGCCTTTGTATATCTTGCAAGCGAACTTCCTGCCAATCACGTTGTTATAAGTATAGCCCTTGCGGTGGACCAGTTCGGGTACGGCTTTGGTTTCACGGCATATTTGTTGTATATGATGTATTTCTCGGAAGGGGAATTCAAAACATCGCATTATGCCATTTGTACGGCCTTTATGGCCCTGAGTATGATGTTGCCGGGCTTCGTTGCCGGCTTCATACAGGAAAAGATAGGATATGTGGCATTCTTCTGGATGGTTATGGTTTGTTGCTTTGGAACGTTGGCGGTTACCTATCTGGCAGAGCGAAAAGTAGATCCCGAGTACGGAAAGAAGAAATAACCCTAATATAATATGAAACACACATTAGCTATAATCACTCTTATTATGTCTTTAGTCTCCTCGCAAGCCTCCGAGGTCCAGGCTCCCGAAGTAAATAAAGAGCATATGGACTTTTCCCTAAGATTGCTTAAAACTGCAATCACCCAGAATCCCAAAGGCAATGTCATATTGTCTCCCTACAGCGCCGGCGTGGCATTTTCTATGCTTGCCGAAGGTGCCCGCAACATTACCAAGGACGGGCTTGTAAAGGCGCTCTCCGGCGGTTCCTATTATGGAGAGTTGCCCCGTACAGATTCACTGAACATAGTAAAGACGGCCAACTCTATATGGCTTAACGCCGGTTTCGTGGCCAAGAACGACTATATCTCCACCCTGGAGAACGGCTACGGCGCCCAGCTGTTCGCAGTGGACAGGGGAGATGCCTTCGATGCATCATCGGTAAATATGTGGTGCGCACACCATACCGAGGGACTTATCCCGGAAATCGTGAGCGACATTGGACCGGAGGTAAGGATGATGCTTCTGAACGCCCTTTACTTCAAGGCACCCTGGCTTTTCGACTTTGATCCTAATGCCTCGTTTGAGGGAACATTCCAAGGCGAGGACGGCCAGAGCAGCGCAATGTATATGAGCAATCAGAACAAGTATCCCTATGCCGAACTCCCCGGATACAAGGTGGCTTCCCTGCCATACCAGAATGGAAAGTATGCTATGCTGATTGTTCTTCCGGACGATATGGACGCTGCAACTGAGGAACTCAGCGCAGAGAATTTTGAGGATGCGATTCTTTCTTTGCGCACCGGCCGCGACGTAAGAATGGTTCTGCCCAAGTTCAAACTGGAATATACCAAGCTGCTCAACGATATTATGTGTTCTCTTGGCGCTGCGGCGGCCTTTGGCAGCGGAGCAGACTTTACAGGAATTACGGACGAACCTGTATTCGTGACCAAGGCATTCCAGAAATGTGTCCTGGAGGTTAACGAAGAGGGCTCAGAGGCGGCAGCCGTAACTGCAATACTTATGGGAAGGACGGCGGTTTACGAGCCAGTTGTCGATTTTGTGGTTAACAAGCCTTTCTTCTTTGCAATTTACGATATTCAGAGCAGGGCTATCTTGTTCGAGGGCAAAATAGCTACTCTTAAATGATAAGGAAGTTTATTTTGCTTGCAGCGGCGCTTTTTTGCGCCGTTACACTTTCCTGGGGCGCCAATGTAAAACTTGGCATAGAGGTGCTGCGTGACTCAGGCTTTGCACCCTTGCAGGGCAAGAGAGTGGGGCTGGTTACCAATCCCAGCGGAGTTGACAGCCATCTTAACTCCACCATCGACATACTCTATTCCGCCCCCGGCGTAAACCTGGTAGCCCTGTTCGGTCCCGAGCACGGGGTGCGTGGCGACGTCTATGCCGGAGACAAGGTTGATAATTCCGTTGATCCCGTGACCGGAGTGCCGGTTTTCTCTATCTACGGCGAGAACCGTCAGCCTTCGCCCGAAATGCTTAAGGGCATTGACGTAATGGTCTATGATATACAGGATGTGGGCTCGCGGTCCTATACTTTCATAAGTTCGCTTGGGCTTGTAATGTGCGCCTGCGCGGATCTTGGCATCGAGGTGATGGTGCTGGACCGTCCCAACCCTCTTGGCGGAGAGAAGGTAGAGGGCTCAGTGGTAGAAAAAGGTTTCTTTTCTTTCGTGGGCGAATTTGCCATCCCCTACGTCTATGGCCTCACGGTTGGGGAACTGGCCGTCCTTATAAATGAAGAGGGACTTAACAAGGGCCAGAAGGGGGACAGGCCCGCCGCCCATTGCAAACTTACCGTAGTGCCTATGCAGGGCTGGAAACGCGATATGCTATACGAGGATACAGGTCTTCCCTGGATACTGCCTTCCCCTAACATTCCCACGCCCCAGGCCGCTATAAACTATCCCTCATCCGGTATATGTGGCGAGTTCAACGGCTATCTTAACATAGGTATCGGCTATACCCTGCCTTTTGGGGTGTTCGCCGCCGAGTGGGCCGATGCCCACGAGCTCAGGACAAGACTGGACAGTTATAACCTTCCCGGAGTAAACTTCAGGGAGATTCACTTCAGACCGCTGTTCGGCCGTCTTCAGGGCCGGCTCGTTCACGGAGTGCAGTTCTACTATACAGACTACAAGGCTGCCACTATAACCCTTACCCAGTTCTATGTGATGCAGGCTGTGTGGGAGCTTTACGGCAAGAATCCTTTCGTGATATCGGAAGGCCGCATAGGGATGTTCGACAAAGTCTGCGGTACAGATTACGTCAGGAAAAATTTTTCCAGGAATCTTAAGGTAGATGATATCAAAGATTTCTGGAACAAGGATGTGGAGGCCTTCAGGAAACTATCGGCCAAATACTACCTTTATTAAAATCTTGGTTGAAGAAAAAAAGGGGCTGACCTTTATTGGTTAGCCCCTTGTTGCATAAGGAAGGTGCGCATAAACTCGTTGAGGTCTCCGTCCAGAACTCCTTGCGTGTCTGCCGTGGAGTAGTTTGTGCGCAGATCCTTAACCATCTTATATGGGTGCAGCACGTAAGAGCGTATCTGCGAGCCCCATTCTATCTTTTTCTTCTGGCCTTCCAGTTCTGCCTGTTTTTCCTGACGCTTCTTAAGCTCTATGTCGTACAGGCGGGACTTAAGGATGCGAAGGGCGTTCTCCCTGTTGTCGAACTGCGAGCGGGTCTCGGTGTTTTCTACCATAATACCCGTGGGAATGTGACGCACCCTGACACCGGTTTCGACCTTGTTCACGTTCTGGCCTCCGTGGCCACCGCTGCGGAAGGTATCCCATTCAAGGTCCGACGGGTTTATTACTATGTTGATGGTGTCGTCAACCAGCGGATATACAAAGACGGAAGAGAAGGTGGTCTGCCTCTTGCCCTGGGCGTTGAAGGGAGAAATCCTCACCAGGCGGTGAACACCGTTTTCTGCCTTCAGGTAGCCATAGGCATATTCGCCCTCGAACTCTATGGTGGTGGATTTTATTCCGGCCTCGTCGCCGTCAACCAGTTCAGTAACGGTCATCTTCATACCGTTACGCTCGCCCCAGCGCATATACATACGCATCAGCATAGCCGACCAGTCGTTTGATTCGGTGCCGCCGGCACCGGAGTTTATCGTAAGTATCGCCCCAAGATTGTCACCCTCCTGGCCAAGCATATTCTTTACCTCCAGGTCCGATATTGCCTTGTCGGCGGCGGCAAAGGCTTCGCGAAGTTCCTTTTCTTCTTCTGTCTCCGGGTTGTCTTCAGATTCGGCAGGGGAGGAGCAGTCGCGGGCCAGTTCGTACAGAACATCAAGGTCCTCTGTGGCAGAAGCGGCGCTGTCGTAGGCTGTAACCCACGCCTTTACGCTGCTTACCTGCTTAAGGAAGGATTCGGCTGCCTTGGCGTCGTCCCAAAACTCCGGCGCCTGGGTTTTAAGCTCCATCTCCGCCAGCTTTTCACGTTTGCCTTCTATGTCCAGGCAAACGTGAATCTGATGGAGTCTTTCCTTAAGGACCTTTATTTGTTCCGATGTAATCATTTATCCGCAGTAGAAGTATTTCTCTACCAATTCTTTCATAAGGTTGGGATCTGCCTTGGCGCGCTGGTGCAGGTCTTTGTCGTCGAAGCTCTTGAGCGCCTTGATGATACCGTCTATCATTCTGGGCTCGAATACGCCTGCTGCCTCGAATACGCTGCGGCTCTTCTGGAGGCAGTCGCCGGACTCGCTGCAGCAAACGGGCAGTGAATCCAGGGTTGCAAGACGGGCTGCGTTCTCGCTCTTGTGGATATCCAGATCTACATATTTTTCTGCGGCAATTTTGAGCGCCTCATCTGCGGGCAGTTCAAGTCCGTAGCGGGCGGCTACGCAAAGGCCGGACATAAGCTGATAAATATCTGCGGAGCAGTCAGGGCTGCGCATCTCGAAGGTCTGTTTTGCTGTTGTGTCTATGCTTGCAGAGGGCTGCTGAGGATTGGCTGAGTGGCACATATCCTTGCCGCTGCTCCAGCCAAGGGGAACGCGAACCAATGCGGAACGGTTGCAGTCGCCCCAGCAAACATTGGTAGGAGCCTCCTGGTGAGGTACAAGACGGAAGTAAGAAGTGGGGTTCTTGTTGCCGAAGGCGGTGATTGCAGGAGCCATAAGCATAAGGCCTGCAATTGCGCGGCGTGCCTCTTCTGAAAGTTTGCCGTCTTTGCCAAGTGTGGCGTTCTTGCCGTCTTTCATAAGGCGCATATGGATGTGCATTCCGCTACCTGCCTTGCCCACGGTAATTTTAGGAGCGAAGGATACGTCCAGGCCGCACTGCCAAGCCAGGTTACGGATAACCCACTTTGCAAGCAGAAGCTGGTCTGCGGCGGTGGCTACGGGGTTGGGCAGGAACTCAATCTCGTTCTGCTCGTAAACCTTGCCGTCCATAGTGAAGTTGCCTACCTCGCTGTGGCCGTATTTTATCTGACCGCCGGTCTTGGCTACATAGTCCATACACTGGCGGCGGAAGTCGTTCAGTTTTGCAAAGCGCTCGCTCTCGTGATAACCCCTCTGGTCTGTGGCCGGGAAGAGGTCGTCCTGGTCTGTAATAACGTAATACTCAAGCTCGCCCATAGCCTCGAAGCTCATTCCTGTAGATTCCTCGAAAGCCTTTTCTGCCCTCATAAGGGTGTGGTAAGGCGCGCAGGAGAATGCGCTTCCGTCCTTGTCAAAGAAGCTGCAAAGGAAGCAGAGAGTGGGTATCTCGCAGAACGGGTCTACAAAGGCTGTCCTGTAGCGGGGGATTACGTAAAGGTCGCTGTTGCCTGCCTCTACAAAAGAGGGGAACAGACTGGAACCATCGACCCTCTCACCTTCCGTGAGGATGGTTTCTGCGTATTCCAGATTGTTGATTACGAAATTAAGTGTCTTTACTCTTCCGTCCTCGGCCGGATACATAAAGTCTATCATCCGGATATCGTTGGCCTTGATAAAGGCAATCAAATCTTCCCTAGTGAAATCCTTGGGCTCTTTTTTAAGAAACGCTATTACTGCGTTAGGAGAAAGTTCCAGTTTTTTATTCATGATTAAATGTGGTTAAAGTCTTCAAAGATAGGAAAAAATTATTTTAACTCCTATTCTCTTTCGCGCGCAGAGCGGTCCGCGGTATCCTGAAGCACGTCTTCGTAGCCTGTAAGGGCGGCGAAGGGGGCAAACTGGGCGGCCCTGTCGGCCATCGACATCCTGGGATGTCGGGACGATGGTTCCGGGTGCGGGAGTTCTATGATGTCGTCGTATTTATGTATAAGGTCGCTCATATTGATTATTTCTTGTGGCCGCCAACCGTGGCGTTGCGTTCTATGGCCGTGGAGCCTTGCTCGAAGTTGGTGCCTTTGAGTATTGCGTTGAGGCCGAATTTGTGCCTTATGTTGAGTATGGCCTGCTGGCGGCGGCGTTCCTTCTCTGCTTCCTCGGGGGGCATTTCTTCAAAGAGGAAAAGCTGCTCTCCCTCGCTTTTGTCTTCTCCTATGGTGTTTACAAAGCCTATGTAAACCCGCCTTACCATAAGGGAAGGGTCGCTTATTTTCTCGTAAAGCTCGGTCATACTCCTGCAAATGAGAGAGGTGGAGGAACTGTGCCTTCCAAGCCTCACGGAGCCGTGGGCCGGCTTGGGCATATCCCGGCCGTAATAATCCTTCACTATCGTCCCGGAAAACTTGTCTCCTTTGGAGGTCCCTTCAAGGCTTACCGCATCGTATATTACGTTCAGGGTAATCTGGTCCGTGAGAAGATGTTTTTCTACCAGTTCCATAACAAGACTGTCGGTCATTTCCTTTACTATGACCTTGGCCTCGGCGTTTGTGTAGGGGCGGGTGAGGACCTGTCCGCGGCTAAGGCTGTTCACAGATGGCCTGTAGCTCTTTATGGCTTCCATCGTGCAGGGTTCCCAGCCCCAGGCGTGGTCTATCAGGAGTTCTGCGTTTACTCCGAAGAGTTTGTACAGAAGGTCTTCCGTATAGCGGCCGTAATTTCTTCCAAGGGAGCATCTTGCAACGTCGCCCATAGTGAAAAGGCCTGCCGACTCCAGCCTTGCCGCCGTACCGCGGCCTACGCGCCAGAAGTCCGTCAACGGCCTGTGGTCCCAATATTTCTTGCGGTAAGACAGCTCGTCAAGGGCGGCAACCCTCACGCCGTCGGCATCCGGCTCGCAGTGCTTGGCCTCTATGTCCATTGCGATTTTGGCAAGGTAGAGGTTTGTACCGATGCCGGCCGTGGCTGTGACTCCGGTGGTCGCAAGCACGTCGCGGATCATTGTCATAGCAAAGTCGTGGGCTGTCTTTTTATACAGGGAAAGGTACTCGGTGGCGTCTATGAATACTTCGTCTATGGAGTAGGGATGTATGTCCTCGGGGGCCACGTATTTAAGATAGGTGTTGAAGACCTGCCCGCTGACCTGCATATAGTAGCTCATCCTGGGCGGGGCTACGATGTAATCCAGGGCTACGTCCGGGTTTTCCCGGACTTCTTTGTCAAAGGCCGATGCTTTCCTGAATTTGCGTCCGCGCAGGGCTCTTTGACGCTGCGCGTTTATATCCCGGACCTTCTGCACTACCTCAAAGAGCGGGGCGCGCCCGGCAATCCCGTAGGCTTTGAGCGATGGTGTTACCGCCAGGCAGATGGTTTTGTCCGTACGCGAAGCGTCCGCTACTACAAGGTTGGTAGTCAAGGGGTCCAGGCCCCTTGATACGCACTCTGCAGAGGCGTAGAAAGACTTCAGGTCAATGGCTATGTAGGTCTTCTGCTCCATCAGACACCAAGATACGAATAATTTGTCTCGATAACAAAAAAGGAGCCCCGGGGCTCCTTTTTTATATATGAGGGAAGACTCTTACTTAGCCTGCTCGATTTCTGCCTGGGCAGATGCGAGACGTGCGATAGGCACGCGGAAAGGTGAGCAGGATACGTAGTCTATACCGATGCGGTTGAAGAACCTGATGGACTCGGGATCTCCACCGTGCTCACCGCAGACACCGCACTTAAGCTCGGGACGTCTGCTGCGGCCGGAGTTGATACCGGTCTCTACAAGTTTACCAACACCCTTCTGGTCGATAGTCTGGAAAGGATCGAAGTCTACCAGCTTGTTGCCAAGGTACTCGCCCATAAATGTACCGATATCGTCGCGGCTGAAGCCGAAGGTCATCTGGGTAAGGTCGTTGGTACCGAATGAGAAGAACTCGGCAGCGCGGGCCATACGGTCTCCGGTAAGAGCTGCACGAGGGATCTCGATCATAGTACCGAACTGGTATTTGATCTGCTCCATAGTCTTTCCTTCTACCTCTGCCTTGATACGGTCGCAGATAGCTTTCTGGAAGCTGAGCTCACGGGCAGAAATGGTAACAGGAATCATAATCTCGGGAATAGGGTGCTTGCCTTCTTTCTGAAGCTCTGCTGTAGCCTCGAAGATTGCGCGATACTCGGTCTCGGCAATGAGAGGGAAGCTTACGTGCAGACGAACACCACGGTGACCCATCATAGGGTTCATCTCGTGCAGGGACTCGCTGCGCTTCTCTACTTCCTCTACAGTGATACCAAGCTCTTTTGCAATCTCTTTCTTCTTCTCTTCTGTCTGAGGAACGAACTCGTGTAGAGGAGGGTCGAGGAGACGGAATACAACGGGCTTGCCATCCATAATGGAAAGGGTGCTCTTAACGGCAGCCTTGATATAAGGCTCAAGGTCCTGAAGGGCTTTGCGGCGCTCCTCGTCAGAGTCGCAAAGAATCATCTTACGCATCTTGGCAAGAGGGAGCTCGGAGTTCTTTCCGTAGAACATATGCTCGATACGGAAGAGGCCGATACCTTCTGCACCAAACTTAAGTGCGCGGGATGCATCCTCGGGAGTATCGGCGTTGGTTCTTACGCCAAGCTTGCGATACTTGTCAACGATGCTCATAAACTTGGTGAAGAGAGGATTCTCTGTTGCGTCCATAGTGTCAATCTTGTTTGCGTAAACAAGACCCTTGGCGCCGTTGAGGCTAATCCAGTCACCTTCTTTGTACTCCTTAGGATCGTCACCGAAGGTAACGCACTCTTTCTCGAAGTTGATCTTCATAGAGTCGCAACCTACGATGCAGCACTTACCCCAGCCGCGTGCTACGAGAGCAGCGTGAGAGGTCATACCTCCACGGGTGGTAAGGATACCGGTACTTGCGCGCATACCCTCGATATCTTCAGGAGAGGTCTCCTCACGGATAAGGATGGTCTTGCGGCCTTCTTTCTGAGCAAGCATAGCTGCCTCTGAAGTGAATACGATTGTACCTACTGCTCCGCCCGGAGATGCGGGAAGACCCTTGGCTACAACCTTTGACTTCTTCTCTGATGCGGGATCAAGTATAGGGTGAAGAACCTCGTCAAGCTGGTTGGGGGCAACCCTCATAACTGCGGTCTTCTCGTCAATCATACCTTCCTCAAGCATATCCATAGCCATCTGGAGGGCTGCAAGGCCGGTACGTTTTCCGTTACGGCACTGGAGCATCCAAAGCTTGCCTTCCTGGATTGTGAACTCGATGTCCTGCATATCGTGGAAGTGCTGCTCAAGGTGGAGACGGATTTCGTCAAGCTCCTTGTAAACGTCGGGCATAGCCTTCTCAAGGGAAGCGAGGTCTTTGTTCTTCTCGCTCTTTGTGGCCTCGTTAAGAGGGTTAGGAGTACGGATACCTGCAACTACGTCCTCGCCCTGGGCGTTGATAAGCCACTCGCCATAGAACTTGTTGTCACCGTTTGCAGGGTTACGGGAGAATGCAACACCGGTAGCGGAGGTATCACCCATATTACCGAATACCATTGACTGTACGTTAACGGCTGTGCCCCAGTCATCCGGAATCTTCTCTATACGACGGTAAGCGATGGCACGTTTTCCGTTCCAGCTCTTGAATACGCCGCCGATGGAACCCCAAAGCTGTGCATTGGCATCGTCAGGGAACTCAACGCCGAGAACTTCCTTGATACGTACCTTGAAGGCCTCTGCAAGGTCGCGGAGCTCTTCTGCGGTGATATCGGTATCGGAAGCATAACCCTTTGCGTCCTTAAGGTCCTGCATCATACGGTCAAGCTGCTGGCGGATACCCTGTCCGTCTGCGGGCTCGATACCCTCTGCCTTCTCCATTACAACGTCTGAATACATCATAATGAGACGACGGTATGCATCGTATACGAATCTGGGGTTATTTGTCTTCTTGATAAGACCGGGGATGGTTGCGGAGCAAAGACCAATATTCAGGATGGTATCCATCATACCGGGCATAGAACTTCTTGCGCCGCTTCGGCAACTTACAAGGAGGGGATCGTTAGGATCGCCGAACTTTTTGCCCATAATGTCTTCTGTTGCCTTGAGTGCCTTTGCAACTTCTTCTTTGAGGTCATTGCTGTAGCCGCCTCCAAGAGCGTAGTACTCTGCGCAGCACTCGGTAGTGATTGTGAAACCTGCAGGAACGGGCATTCCAAGCAAATTCATTTCGGCAAGATTAGCTCCTTTACCACCAAGGAGTTCTCTCATCTTTCCGTTTCCTTCTGCCTTCTTGGCACCAAAACGGTAAACTCTTTTCTTGTCTTCGAACATAGTTTTAGATAAATATTTATAGATTTTTGTTAATTACATTCGTTTCGGACATAATCGTACAAAGATAATTCTTGTTTTTCTACTATCAAAATTTAGCACGAAAAATCGTTTTAATATTACAATAATTTTGCTGCCAGGTCGCTTAGTTCGCTCCTTTCTCCCTTACGCAGGAAAACGTGCTGGAACAGCTTCTGGCCGGTCATCTTCTCTCCAAGATGCGTAAGTCCGTTGCTCCACTGGTCCAGGTAAGGCTGGTCTATCTGGAAGATATCTCCGGTAAACACCATCTTGGTACCCTCGCCGGCACGGGTGATGATTGTCTTAACCTCGTGAGGGGTAAGGTTCTGGGCCTCGTCAATAATAAAATATACGTTGCCAAGGCTGCGGCCGCGGATGTAGGCAAGGGGAGAGATGAGCAGCTTCTCGTCTTTCAGGAAACCCTCTATGCGCTGTGCCTCCTTGCTGGACGGACGGTATTGAGCC
>JBGVAW010000112.1:0-5486 GCA_045224955.1 Candidatus Cryptobacteroides sp. | reverse complement strand
GCAGGGCAGCCAGGTTATAGATAGTGTCTATCTTATATTTATCTACTATCTGGGCCAGAGACTGGGCGTTTCTGACGTCGGCCTCAGCACTTGGACCGCTTTCCAAAAGGATTCCCTTGGGCTCTGCGCCCTTGATGAAACCGGCTACTATATTACCATCGGGATAAAGACCCCTCAACTTCATTGTCAGTTCAGAACCAATCTGGCCCGTAGAACCTATGACAAGTACATTTTTCATTCTTTTTTTAGTGCATTAATTGGATTGCAAATATAATTAAATTGCATAAATTTGTGCTAAAGATTATAAACTAAAAACAAAATAGCCATATGTACGGAAAATTCCAGAAATATCTTCAGGATGAACTTACGGCAATCAAAGAAGCCGGCCTTTACAAAAATGAAAGGAACATTGCTTCGCCCCAGAGCGCCGAAATCAAATTGGAAGACGGCTCTGTAGCCCTTAACTTCTGCGCAAACAACTACCGTGGCCTTGCAGACAATCCTCGTCTTATAGAGGCAGCAGGGAAGGCAATGAAGAGCCGCGGTTACGGAATGTCATCTGTCCGCTTCATCTGCGGAACACAGGATCTGCACAAGCAGTTGGAGAAGGCCATTTCTGATTTCTTCAGAACAGAGGACACCATTCTCTATGCCTCCTGCTTCGATGCCAACGGCGGCGTGTTCGAGCCTCTTCTTTCGGCCGATGATGCTATTATTTCCGACTCTCTCAACCACGCTTCCATCATTGATGGCGTAAGACTTTGCAAGGCTGTGCGCTATCGCTATGCCAACGCAGATATGGAAGACCTGGAGCGCTGCCTTAAAGAGGCTCAAGCCCAGAGGTTCCGCATCATCTGCACCGACGGCGTATTCTCTATGGACGGCAACGTGGCTCCTATGGACAAGATCTGCGCTCTTGCAGAGAAGTACGATGCCCTTGTAATGGTGGACGAGAGCCATTCTGCAGGTGTTGTAGGAAAGACCGGCCGCGGAGTTGCAGAACAGTATGGCTGCTACGGCAAGATAGATATCTTTACGGGAACATTGGGCAAGGCCTTCGGCGGTGCCGTTGGCGGCTTCACCACAGGACGCAAGGAAATCATCGATATGCTTCGTCAGAGGTCACGTCCTTACCTGTTCTCCAATTCCATCCCTCCTATGATTGCTGCCGCTGCCCTGGAGACCTTCAAGATTTTGTCAGAGAGCAACGAGCTTCACGACCGTCAGCAAGAGAACGTGGCTTATTTCCGCGACAAGATGCTTGCCGCTGGCTTCGATATCAAACCTACCCAGAGCGCAATCTGCGCCGTTATGCTTTACGATGCTCCGCTTAGCCAGAAGTTTGCCGCCAAGATGGCAGAAGAGGGTATTTTCGTTACCGGCTTCTACTATCCCGTAGTTCCAAAGGGACAGGCACGCATCCGTGTTCAGCTTAGCGCAGCCCATAAGAAGGAGCATCTTGACAAGGCTATCGCAGCATTCATCAAGGTTGGCCGCGAGCTTGGAGTAATTAAGTAATGGCAGACTTTAAGGCGCTTGCAAAAGACACTGCGATTTACGGACTTAGCAGTATTGTAGGAAGGTTTCTGAACTACCTTCTGGTCCCTCTCTATACCTACAAGATTACGGCTGCCAGCGGCGGCTACGGAGTGGTGACCAATGTGTACGCTTACACGGCCCTTTTCTTTGTACTGCTTACCTTCGGTATGGAAACCACCTTCTTCCGCTTTGCCAACAAAGAGGAAGAAGATCCGCGCAAGGTCTTTTCTACGGCGCTTTGGTCTGTATTGGCGGTGGCAGCGGCCTTCTTCGCCCTTGTGGTGATATTCCTAAGGCCCATATCGGAGTCTATGGGGTACGGGGCCCATCCATCCTATATATGGACGATGGCGCTGACCGTGGCCATAGACTCGTTCCAGGCAATACTTTTTTCCTACCTGCGTTATAGCAGGAGGGCTGTCAAGTTTGCTTCGCTGAAGCTGCTTTTCATCGTACTTAACATAAGCATAAACCTGCTCTTCTTTGTGGTTCTTCCGGTAAAGATAGACGTGGCAAACGTATTCTACATTAACCTTTGCTGCACCGCCTTCATTACCATATTCTTTATCCCGGAGCTGCGCGGGCTCTCTGCCGGTTTTGACAAGGCCCTTATGAAGAGGATGCTTTCTTACAGCTGGCCCATACTGATCCTTGGCCTTGCCGGAATACTTAACCAGACTGCGGACAAAATCCTTTATCCCCTGGTCTGCCCCGGCGAGGAAGGCAAGGTTCAGCTGGGAATTTACGGGGCCGTGGTAAAAATCGCTATGATTATGGCAATGATTACCCAGGCCTTCCGCTACGCCTACGAGCCCTTTGTCTTTGGTGCGTCCAAGGACAAGGACAACAAGGAGACCTATGCCAAGGGTATGAAGTATTTCATTATTTTCACGCTCCTGGCCTTCCTTGTGGTGATGGGTTTCCTGGATGTGTTCCGCTATCTTGTCAACAGCGGTTACTGGGAGGGGCTGAAGGTTGTGCCCATAGTAATGGCGGCAGAGATAATGATGGGTATTTATTTCAACCTGTCGTTCTGGTATAAACTCACGGACAGAACCATCTGGGGCGCCGTCTTTTCCGGTGCCGGCTGTGCCGTGCTTATCGCCGTCAATCTGATTTTCATCCCCCGCTACGGCTACCTTGCCTGCGCGTGGGGTGGTTTCGCCGGATATGCCGTGGCTATGCTGCTGTCTTATTTTGTGGGGAGAAAATATTATCCGGTGGCCTATCCGCTAAAGGAAATATTCCTTTATGTATTATTGGCTGCGGTTTTATACGGGGCGATGGTGGCCGCCGCCCGTCTTGTCCCTTCTACAGGTCTGCGCCTGTGTATAAATACAGTCCTGATCATTGCTTTCACTCTTTATATCCTCTGGAATGAAAAAAATATTCTCCCTTCTTCTTTGCGCCGCCGCCTGCATCTGCGCTAAGGCGCAGACGGGTCCCGATGTACTTATCCCTAAGCCTGTAAGCTATACTGTTTCTGCGGGAAGCGCTCCCGTAGGGGCTCCTGTTAAAGAAATCATCGGCTCCCGCAAATTTGGATCGGCCATAAAAGACCTGCCGGATTTTGCAAAAAAAGAAGCCTATCGCTTAACAATCGGCCCTAAAAATATAAAAATAGAGGCCGAAGGCCTGACCGGGGCCTTCCGTGCCCGTAAGACCCTTGAATATCTTAGGGCTTTTGCTGGGGAGGATGGTAGCCTGCAGTGTTGCCAAATTCTTGATTATCCCCGATTTGCACACCGTGGGCTGATGTTCGACCTGTCCCGTCATTTCTATGGCAAGGAGTTTATATTCAAGGAGTTGGACCTGATGGCCCTGCTAAAGATGAATGTGCTTCATCTTCATCTGACCGATGATGCCGGGTGGCGTCTCCAGATAGACGGCTATCCGCTTCTTGCTTCCAGGGCTGCCTGGAGGCCTCAGCCTCTTTGGGCCGATTGGGACGAGCAGGGACATAATTATGCTGTCGAGGGTGAGCCTAATGCCTTTGGCGGGTATCTTACCAAGGAGGAGGCAAGGGAAATAGTTGCCTATGCTGCGGAGCGCCATATAACCGTTATCCCGGAAATCGAACTTCCGGGCCATAGCCTGGAGGTGCTCAGGGCTTATCCTGAACTGGCTTGTACCAAGGATGGCAAGCCTGTGTTCACATCGGACCTCTGCCCGGGTAACGACCTTGTAATCAAGATGTTCCAGGATATCCTGGACGAGGTTATGGAAATCTTCCCCTCCGAGTTTATTCATATCGGGGGCGATGAGGCCGGTATGGGTTCCTGGAGGGAGTGCCCTCGCTGCCAGGCCCGTATGCACGAGCATAATCTTGCCGATACCGATGCTCTGCAGAGCTGGCTTATCAGGCAGTTCGATTCTTATCTTGCTTCCAAGGGCCGCAGGCTTCTTGGCTGGGACGAGATTATGCAGGGTGGGCTTGCGCCTGGCGCTGCCGTTATGTCCTGGAGGGGAACTGAGCAGGGGATTGAGGCTGCTGCCGCAGGGCACGATGTAATTATGAGCCCTACTTCTTTCTGCTATATCAACAGGAATCAGGACAGCCCGCTGGAGAACGGAGAGTTTGTCGGCGGATATCTTCCTATCGCCGGGGTTTATGCTTACGATCCCGCCCAGGGGTTCTCTGATACAAAGCATCTTCTTGGCCTTCAGGGTAATCTGTGGGCAGAGCATATCCCTACGGTCGAGAATCTGGAGTATAAGGCCTTCCCCCGTGCCTTTGCTCTTGCGGAGGTTGGCTGGACGCCTCAGGAACAAAGGGATTTCGAGGAGTTTCGCCCCAGGGCCGTGAGTCTTGTTAAGTACATCAGTTCAATAGGTTATTCTCCTTTCAATCTTGAAAATGAGCAGGGAGACAGGCCGGAGTCCAAGGTGGTTTTGCAGCATCTTGCCTCCGGAGCCAAGGTTACCTATAATATACCTTGGAGTCCAAAGTATCCGGCCCAGGGCCAGGAGTCTTTGACCAATGGTATTCAGGGTGGATGGACCTATGTAGAGGACAGTTGGCAGGGATTCGAGAGCGATATGGACGTAACCATCGACCTTGGTCAAATAAAGACCGTTAATTTTATCGGGGCTCATTTCCTTGCAAACCTGGGCGATTGGGTTGGTTTGCCGCAGAGGGTGGATATTTCTATCAGTACCGATGGCAAGGATTTTGTTCAGTTGCCGCCGGTGATTTGCCAGGTTATTGCGCCTGCAAGGGGGTCCTGCTATCTTCTCTTGGGGTCTTTCCTGGATAATGCCAGCGTTAAGGTTATCCGGTTCAAGGCTATGCGTACCGGAAGGTTGCACGAGGACTGGATTTTTACAGACGAAATTATAGTTAAATAAATATGAAAAAGTTTTTTATTCTTATGGCGGCTTCGGCCCTGATGCTTTCCTCCTGTGGCAAGAATTCCACGGAGAGTTACTATTCTACCCAGTCTCTTGTGGGGTTTGAGTTTGCCGATGCTGACGATTTGACAAAGGATACAGGTTATTATTTCGATACTTACTTTGTTTGCGCCAGTGTTTTTGCCCTGGATAACAAGCATTCCGGCAATACTCTTCTTGGCGGCGCCGCTCTTGTCGGGCTTGGCGACGATGTCCTGGCAGAGGACCACGAGAATGACAATCCTCTTTGCGTCTTTGGAACGGGCGGCCACAGGGATTCCAAGTACTATGCTACCATAAAGTATAGCAGCGTTCCCAGTAATATGCCTAATCGTCTTGGCGTTTTTATGGCCGGGAACGGGGAGCTTATGCTTAACAGCGTTTATATCAACAATACCAACGCTCTTGTAAACCTTGCTTATTACGGAAAGGCGTCATCCGAAATACCTGCTTTCCAGGAGGGAGATTACCTTAAACTGAAGTTCAAGGCTTATAACGATCTTTCTGCCGAGACTTCCGTGGAGGTTACTTTGGCAGAGTACGTCAATGGTGCTCTT
>JBGVAW010000111.1:0-2501 GCA_045224955.1 Candidatus Cryptobacteroides sp. | reverse complement strand
TTGGCGAGCCGTAACACCCTTGGCTGAGCCGGAGAAGCCCCCGAAAGCAATGGAAGGAAGCGCTTGCATAGGTTTAAGTTTAGGTTCAAGTTAGCTACACAACCCCTTGTGCACTTCAAATATAGTGTATTTCTTTCTAATTGCAAAACAATATATTACGCATTTTTAACGAAAGTTTTGCTTTAAGTATAATAGACGATAAAGGGGCGTAATAGCGTGTAGCCCGGCACGAAGAAATTTCGAGCCCTGTCATACAATTCGCTCTGCTATTCCCATGGCGCCTCCTTTTTGATGTCCCGCAAAATCAGTAACTTTGCTTCACTAAATCGTGATTTATGATTCCGTTCACAGACAGCATATTCTTAAGCAAAATGCGGCAGGTTTCCCCGATAAGCGAGGAGACAGCCGAATTGCTTGCCTCTCACCTTGAGCAGTGCCATTTTGCCAAGAAAGAACTCGTTTTGGAGGCAGGTGTATTCTGCCGGTATATCTGGCTTGTCGAAAAAGGCAGCCTGCGCCATTACTGGCTCATGGAGGATGGACGGGAGATAAATACATCTTTTTCCATTGAAGGACATCTGGTATTCAGTATGGACGAGGTCTATTACGGAAAGCCCAGCGAGGAGTATGCACAAACGATGGAGCCTGTAGATGCCTGGCGCATTCCGGTCGGGGATATGAACCGTCTTTTCCGGGAGAATCTGGAATTGTGCAACTGGGGACGCATCATCCACCAGAACGAATACCGGAGGCTTCACCGCTCTCATAAAGAGAGGCTTACCCTCTCTGCACCCGAGCGCTACAGACAGTTCCGGGAGCAGTTCCCGGAAGTGTGCCGGAGAGCCAACCTTGGATACATAGCCTCTTATCTCGGAATCTCCCAATCCACACTGAGCCGTCTCAGGGCCGAATATGGATTTTGACGCAGGTCAAATATTTTCTCTTTCTTTTTGACGACCTTTGCGTGTTAAACGACTGTTATGGAAAAACAAAGAGAAATCTGGATAGACTGGCTAAGGGTGATAGCCTGCTTCCTTGTAATGATGACGCACAGCAACGAGCCTTTCTACCTGGGAGGAGAAGGTTCGCTTATCCTCACAAAGGCCGATGCCATCTGGGTAGCAATCCTGAATGTACTGCCCCGTGCCAGCGTTGCACTTTTTGTGGTGGCTTCCAGCTATTTACAGTTTCCGCTGCATTATTCAACGGGCGAATTCTTCCGCCGCCGGGCAGTACGGGTACTGATTCCGTTCCTCATCTGGACGGTGGTCTATGCCCTTGTATGGGGTGAGCCCGTGCAGAATTTCAAAGACCTGCTGCTCAATTTCAACTATGCGGCAGGGCATCTATGGTTCGTTTACATGCTCATCGGCCTGTATCTTATCATGCCGCTTCTGTCCCCGTGGGCGGAAAAAGTCGGGAAGAAGGAATTGCAGGTATATCTGGGCATCTGGCTTTTCACCACCATCATTCCGCTTATACGCCAGTGGGTTGGCGGAGCAGCTCCCGTCATCTATGGGCCATCCGGCATTCCCAACGCAGCCAAGTATCCTCTTTGGGGCGAGGCCAGCTGGAATACATATGGGGTATTCTATTATCTGAGCGGCTTCGTGGGATATATGCTGCTGGGGTTGTATTTCCGCAAGTTCGTGGGAGAACTCTCATGGAAAAAGACGCTTTCCGTTGCACTTCCCGTCTTCCTTGGAGGCTTCGCCATCTGCTCGCTTGGATTCCTCAGCCGTGTATGGGCCGATTGCCATGGGGCGTTCCCCATCGAAGGCCCGGTGGGACTTGCGGCCCTCTGGGAAGGCCCGTGGCTCAACGACACTTTAGGGGTTGCGCTCATGACCATCGGCTGGATTCTGGTGCTTCGCAAAATCAAGGGAGAAAGCGGCTTCTACAAGAAAATCCTCCTTCCTGTCTCCAAAGCCAGCTACGGCATGTACCTCTGTCATATGCTGCTTCTTGGCATAGTATCGGCCTGGCTGCGTTCCGCCCTGGGACTCGGTGAAAACGGTGTACTTGGCATCTGGACCACCCCTGTGCAGGTTATTGGAACCGTCCTCCTGTCATATGCCGGAGTCGCCCTTTTCTGCGTCCTGGTGCAGCGGATACCCAAGATTGGGAAATGGGTAGTCGGATGACAAATTCCCAATTTATCGGCCAGCCGTCCATTGTGTGGGCGGCATTCCTTTTAACTGGCGGAAGGTGCGGGTGAAGTGTGGGAGGGATTCGAAACCGACGGCGGTTGCCACTTCACCCACACGTATATCACTTCCGGAAAGCATCTCGCAGGCCTTCTCAATGCGGAATTCGTTGAGCCAGGTAATGAAGGTTTTGCCGGTCTGCTGCTTGAAGAAGGAGCAGAAGGCCGACCGGTTTATCCCAACGTGGGCGGCGATGTCTTTCAACACGATCTTGCGGGCGAAATTGCAGCTCACATAGATACGAATCTTTTCCATACGCTGTTGCGGGCTGCCCGCCGGGGTGAAGCTACTGAC
>JBGVAW010000110.1:0-8483 GCA_045224955.1 Candidatus Cryptobacteroides sp. | reverse complement strand
GTTGAACGGAAAAGTGGCCAACTCCGGCTATCGCGAGCGCGCAGCTTCCGGAATGTTGGGAAGAAACGGTTCCTGGGGCTATTCCCGACTACGGTTCAGTTATTTCTATCTGACTCCCGGTATGATAGAGGGCGAAGGTGATAACTTTGGCTACAGTCCAGTCCTCCCCTTCCAGCACGTAAAGCACTATAAAGTAGTAAGTGACAACACCATACATCTTGGTCCGGGCAATCTTAAATTAATTCTGGGATGGCAACAGAACCGCCGTCAGGAATTTGAAGAGAGCGAAGACGAACCTGGCCTTGACTTCCGTCTGAATACCATCAACTACGACATTCGCTACCAGGCTGATTTCGGCGATGGATGGAAGACCGCCTTCGGCCTTGCCGGAATGGGCCAGAAGAGTGAGAATCTTGGAGAAGAATACCTGATTCCGGCTTACAGTCTCTTTGATGCCGGAATTTTTGCAACAGCAACTAAGTCACTTGGAGAATGGACACTGTCCGGAGGTATCCGCGCCGATCTGCGCCACCTCCACAGCAAAGCACTTCCAGACCGCTTCCAAGACTTCACACGCCGTATTCCGGGAATAAGTGCAAGCCTTGGAGCCGTACGTCCTTTGGGAAAGCACTTCACCTTCAGGGCCAACGTAGCGAGAGGCTTCCGTGCGCCTAATCTGGCCGAACTTGGTTCTAACGGAGAACACGAAGGAACCTTCAGATTCGAATTGGGGAACAAAGACCTGGATCCGGAATATAGTCTGCAGGGAGACCTTGGCTTGGATTATACTTCCAAATATGTATCCGTCCAGTCTGCCGTATTCATAAGCCGCATAGACAATTACATCTTTGCAGCACGCAATGGAGATATATCTGACGAGGGTCTGCCGGTATATGCCTTCCGCGAAGGTCTGGCAAGACTGCGCGGAGGAGAGATTGGAATCGACATCCATCCTGTCCATCAGTTGCATCTAAGCAGTGCCTTTTCCTGCGTTTATGCCCGTGAGAAGAATGGCGACGATTTGCCTCTTATCCCAGCCCCCCGTCTTTTTTCAGAGGTTAAATGGGAAATCACCCACGACGGCAAGTTGTTCAATAATACTTTTGTATCCCTGAACTTTGACTGGAATATGGCACAGAACCACTTCTATGCCGCCGGAGGAACAGAAACCGCAACACCTGCATACAAGCTGTTGGGAGCTTCTGCCGGCACAGACATAATAATAGGAGGGAAGAAACGCCTTACACTGTATGTTATGGGAACTAATCTTACCAATAAATCCTATTTACCCCACCTTAGCCGACTCAAATACATAGGAGTAGCCAATATAGGACGAAACATAACCTTTAAAATGGTAATCCCATTCTGATTTGAACAATAATTAATGCACTATGAAACATACACTAAAAGAATGGTTTGTGGTTACAAGATTCTGGTCCTTCCCAGTTTCCACAATGCCGGTAATAGTAACCTTCGCCTACCTTTTTAGCGAGAACAAACTCCCCGCAGGTTTTACACCTTATGCAGTACTGCTCATTTCCCTGCTTGGCGTCATTTTGCTCCATTCAGCAGGAAACGTTCTAAGCGACTGGGCAGACTACAAAAGCGGAGTGGACAACGAATCTGCCTACTCAGTTCCCAACCTGGTATTTCATACATTCGAGCCCAAGGAGTACCTGCACTTTAGCATAATCCTCTTTGTTGCCGGAATTATCGCCGGAGCTGCAGCCGTGCTCTTAAGCGGCACAGGGTTGCTCCTTATCGCAGGAACCGGTATACTGCTGACCCTGCTTTACTCCTGGCTAAAATACCACGCCCTTGGAGATTTGGACATCTTCCTTGTTTTTGGCATACTTACAGTATTGGGAGCCGCCTATGCCCTGACAGGAACCTTTGTTCCCCAGGCCCTTGTTTTGTCCCTGCCTCTTGGCATTGTCACAGTATCCGTTCTTCACGCCAACAATACGCTGGATACCAAAACAGACAGGGAGGCCGGCATCAAGACCTTCGCGATGCTGATAGGCCTTAAAGCCTCCGTCATCCTGTACTGTATATATATGGTACTCCCCTTCCTCTGCATCATAGCAAGCGTAATTGCAGGCTGGCTGCATCCGATGTCTCTTCTTTGCCTTTTAGCAGTAATACCTGCCTACAAGAATGCCCGTCAGGCCTGCCAGTATAAAGAGAAAGGTCTGGAGGCAATGATCGATATGGACAAAGCTTCGGCTCAGTTGCAGCTGATGTTTTCCGGACTCCTTACACTTGGACTTATAATCGGCAGCCTGATATGAAAAAGGGGCTTTTTATAGCAGTAGCCACTGCCTCCCTCCTTTGGTTCTATATGTTCAGTCCCTGGACCAACGGATGGCCCAATTTCTGGCCCGTAATGGCCTTCTCTGCCATCGTGCTTACGTCTATTGGTCTATCATTTACCAAGGACAGAAAACAACTTCTACATATAGAAAAACCCCTGTTGCAGGTATTGGGCGGCGTGGCAATTGCCCTGGTCCTATGGGGCATTTTCTGGCTGGGCGATAAAGCCGCCGCCTGGCTCTTTGATTTTGCCCGTCCGCAGGTTGACAGCATTTACGGGATGAAGAGCGGGTTACCCACCTGGCTCATCGCAGCATTGCTGATTTTCCTGATCGGCCCGGCAGAAGAGCTCTTCTGGAGGGGTTACATCCAAAGAACCCTTACCCGCATCCTGCGCGGCAGCAATCCTGCAAATGCAGCCTTTGCCATCACCGCAGCGCTCTACGCCCTGGTACACATCTGGTCCTTCAACTTTATGCTGATAGTAGCAGCACTTGTAGCGGGCCTGGTCTGGGGATTAATTTACAAACTTTACCCCAAGGCCCTGCCCGCTCTGATAATAAGCCACGCCCTCTGGGACGTGCTTGTATTTGTGTTGATGCCTATCTAAACCCTAATAGGCATATCCAGATTGCAGGAAACTCCATAAAAAATCCATTGACCTTTTAACTTTTGCCCCTATTTTGAGTCTAAATTAAGAACTCAAAAATCTCCTTTATGAAGTCTCTGAATTTTAGAACCATTCTGTTCTCATTGGCATTAAGTCTCCTTTGCGCAGAACTAAGCGCCCAACGTATTATTTGCGACGATACCTGCAAACTTGCCGACGCTTCTCCGGAATCAGAATTAACAATCCCGGCAAACAATGAAAATCCTAGCTACGCCGTTGTTTGTCCTACAGGGCGCTCTTCCGTCGAAATGATAACTCAGGCTCCGCGTCTGGAGACTCTCGACGGCAAAACAATAGCCATCGTAGGTGTAAGTTTTATGACCTCCGTCACCCATCCGGAGATAAAGAGGCTTATTATGAAGAACTTTCCGTCGGCAAGGGTAATTCTTTTGGACGAAATAGGCATTGGAGGCCCCTACCCTGCCCCGGGAGTAACCAGAAAGCAGAAAGAAGAATTCCAGGCAAAACTAAAGGAGATGAAAGTGGATGCCGTTATTTCCGGGAACGGAGGCTGCGGTCTCTGCACTCCCAAAGAAACCGGTTCCTGCATAGCGGCTGAGTATTTAGGAATTCCATCCGTCATCATCGCCGGCCCCGGCTTTACAGACCAGGCAAAATACACGGCACTGAATAACGGCGTCCCTGTAATGCGGGTGGTACAATACCCAGGCGCCTTCGCAACTCATACAGTCGATGAACTAATCAGAAACACAAGAGAGATTCTATGGCCGCAGATTGTAGAAGCACTCACGAAACCAATTTCAGAGGAGGAGCTAGCCGCCGGAAAATCCGGAAACAAGGGTGATATCCGGGACGATGCTTTCTTTGGAACCATCGAAGAAATTAACCAATACTTCACCGAGATGAAGTGGTCTGACGGGCTTCCCATTGTTCCTCCCACATTCCAAAAAGTAGAATCATTTCTGAAATATACCGATCTTAAGTGGGACGATACCGTGGCCATACTGCCAATCGCCCACCGGAATACTACCGTCTGGCACGTAGCCGTGAATGCAGTGATGGCAGGATGCAAACCGGAATATATGCCTATTCTGCTCGCACTGACGAAGGGCCTTGGCGAACCTGATTTCAGACGGACACTTGCCAGCACTCACGCCTGGATACCTTATTGCTGGCTTAACGGACCGGTAGCCAGGCAGTTGGGAATAGACAGCGGACAGGGACAAATCAACGAAGCGGCCAACGTAGCCATCGGCCGGTTTATAAATCTGGCCCTGATGAACCTGTGCGGCTATTATGTCAAACAGGACAGGATGGGAACCTTCGGATATCCTATGTCCTGGTGTATGGTAGAGGACGATGCCGCCTGCCTGCGTGTAGGTTGGAAGCCCTATCACGTCAGGGCAGGATTCGGACTTGACGAGAGTACAATCACGCTTGGCTCCACCCTGCTTTGGGGAAACAATATGGCACCATCGACCACCAACCCCCAAAAATTAATGGAATTGCTGGCCTGGGATATAAGCGAACGCAGTCAATTTGCCCTGGGCAGCGGCCGCCAGTTCACCTTCAGGACTATATTGATGACAGAGCCCGTGGCGGCCATACTGTCCGGAAAATACAAGAGTCCGGAGGCATTAGAAAAGGATTTGGTCGATGCTTCCCGCCGTCCTGTCAAAGAGCGGGCCTTTGCAAATTACTATGCCAATCCGGGCGGGGCCAAGGATGGAGGAAAACACAGCCTGAGGCAGTATCAGGGCCACATCCGAAAGGATGAGGGCGGTGAAATGACTCCTACCCCGGCCTGGTACGATTCTCCGGAAAGCGAGCAGATGACAATTCCTACGATGAAAAGAGGGATGACGGCCTTCATCATTACCGGCGATGCCGCCCGTAACAAGGTGCAGACTATGCCGGGCGGCGGATATGCCACCATCAAGATTGAACTGCCAAAGAACTGGGATTCCCTAATGGAGGAACTTGGCTACGCTCCTCTTACCGATTTTCAGTTAAACAAGCGGCATTAAAGTACAGATTAACAACTCCCTCAAGGTTAAGGGTGGATGGCTGTTCGTGCCCAGAGCAAGTACTGCGGTACCGGTGCAGGATCGGACAGCAAGGAAAGAATATAAGTATCAATACTGTTCCAGCAGGCGGATACGCTCTGCGATATCGGGATGGGTACTGAACAGCTTTCCTACAAAATTCTTAAAGGATGATGGGTAGACGATGTACATCTGGGCTATATCGTCTCGCCCGACATCTTTAAGTCCCGGATCTGCCGATATCTTTCTGAGTGCGGAAGCCAGGGCCCAAGGATTGCCGCAAAGCTCCGCTCCGCCGGCATCGGCCATAAACTCACGCTTGCGGGATATAGCAAAGCGGGTCAGGAGCACAAAGAGATAAGCCAGTGCAGCGCACACCAGGGCTACAAGAAGAACCAGGATATTGCCGCCCTTTTTACCTCTTGACCTGGGGGAACCGTAAAACAGCATACGCACGATAACCGACATAATCGTAGAAACGATTCCCACGAATATGATGGAGGTAATAAGAAGACGGGTGTCCCTGTTACGGATATGGGTTAGTTCGTGTGCTATCACTCCTGCCAATTCGTCGTCGTTAAGTTTTTGGATTATGCCTGTTGTAACCGTTACGGTGTAAGACTTTTCATCGATACCGGAGGCGAATGCGTTTAGCTGAGGATCATCTACCACGTTAATCTGGGGCATATTCATACCGCAGGCCATAGAAAGATTCTCAACTATATTATATACGCGCGGATTCTCCTTACGCTCCAGCGGCCTGGCCCCTACGGCGCGGCGGATGAGCGAAGTATTGATGAAGTAGGCGATAATATACCAGATGGTCACGATGGCTACCGCCCAGGGCAAAATCTCAAAGAATGAAGCATTTACAGACGATACGTCCAGACGCATAGGGGTATTCCCGCCACTGCTGAAATATGAAACGATGGCAAGGAATACCCATATCATTCCCAAAATAATAGCAGGAAAAGTCAGCAGCAGTAGAACGCTGCGGGCATTGTTCCGGCTTATGACGGAGTGTAAACCTACGTACTTCATCAGAAGTTGATTTCAGGAGCTTTATCAAGAATTGCGCGTTCTGCGGCGGGAACCTCGAACATAGGCTCTTTGGTAAAGCCAAACATTCCTGCAAAGATATTTGAAGGGAAGGTCTGTACCTTGTTGTTGAGTTCCTTGGTTGCGCTGTTAAAGTAACGGCGGGTTGCAGCAAGTTTATTCTCTACGTCACCGATTTCTCCCTGAAGCTGGAGGAAGCTCTCGTTGGCTTTAAGGTCAGGATAAGCCTCAAGAGAAACGCGAAGGCCTGCCAGTGCGCTGGAGAGATGGTTCTCTGCCTGAATCTTGTCATTGATTCCGGTGGCGTTCATAGCGGCTGCGCGAGCCTCCGTAACCTTGGTAAGCACTTCTTTCTCGTGTGTAGCATAACCTTTAACTGTAGCTACAAGCTGAGGAATAAGGTCGTGACGCTGCTTTAGCTGAACGTCGATGTTAGCGAATGCGTTTTCCCTGTTGTTGCGAAGTTTTACAAGTGAGTTGTAAATGCTGATGCACATAATGATAAGGATCAGCACGATTGCTCCGATTACGATTAAAGCTACCATAGTTTTATAGTTTTTAAAAATTTATTCTAATCGCATAAATGTAGTAACTATTTCTAAGAAAAGCAAAAATACCCCGGCCGACGGCCCGGCAGATTATCAATACTTGGTCCGGATAACAGTACTGTCGGGGGCACAGAACGGGATAGGGCTGTTATATGAAACTTCCGGAAGAATCAACTCCAATCTGGCATCCACTCCGTCCAGGCGCACATCATAATTCCCGTCTTTATAGTTGAAGATAAGATATCCCTTGCCTAATTTAACCCGCTGATATAAATGGTTAATCTCTTTTGGCAACACAGGCTTAACCTTAACTATGCCATTCAACAAGTCCGGCTGAATACCCAAAAAGCACTGATGCCAAACTCTTAGCTGCTCGGCGTTGCTCCAGGCTTGAAGAAAAGTTCCGGTCCTGTCTGCCCATAGCCTGTCCCTATGAGGGTGGGCATCCGCACACTCGCTTAGACTGCCTATGGCCCCTTCTTTAAGAGCCTGCCTGTTCATATTGCTGAACAGCGCCCAGGCGGTTTCTACCTCTCCGCATTCAATCATCCTCTGCATAAATATACCGTTCAACCATAGCCATACAGTACCATTGTGATAGGCATCGTCAAAATAGTATTTCTCGTCCCAATGGTGATAGGGATGGAACTGTTCATCGTGCTGTTCCAAAGAGGCCACTCCCCAAGGATAGACAAGGTTCTGCCAAGCTTTTATGGTCACCGCCCTCTTGAAATCATCATCGCCGATCAGGTCAAAGCAAAACAATTGGTTGGGTCGATACTGCCTGTCGGGCGTTCCGTCACTGTTCAGATGGTCGTATATCAGGATATTGTCCTTGTCACAATAGTCAAGTTCAAAATTATTTGCCAGCCGAAGGGCCATCTGCTCCCATTTATCAGCCCTGTCGGCATCATTCATCAATCTTGCCAGGCCTACACCGGCCTTGAGCTGCCTGTACCATAGCCACTGAATGTCATTTGCCCTGTCGCCACGAGGTGAGGCAGGAACCTCGTGTTTCACATCCATCCAAGTGTCGGCATCGGCGTGAAGCAGATAACCTTTCTCGTCTGTGGAATGTGCTATGGCCTGTTCAATGCTAATTACAATGGTAGGATAGATTTCCTGAAGGAACTGTTTGTCTCCCGTATAGCGAAGCAGTTCCTCTGTTTCCATTACGTAGCGAGGGGTGCCGTCGGTAGTGTTGTACCATATTCCGTCCGGAGTGGCCAGATTAGGGATACGGCCGATAGTTGGAGAATCCTTGCGGCGGTCCTGCAGCCGCCCGAAGTCCCTGAGTATTTCCTCTGCCTCGCCAAACTGGCCGGTTACCAAAGTGGCGCCGGGCAGTGAAATAAAGATATCCCGTCCCCAATATGTATTGAACCAAGGCAATCCGGCATATATTCCCTTGCCCTGCTGGCAGGTTATGAGTTGGTCTGTTGTAAGTGTCAGCCAGGATATTGCCTTGTCCAAGTCTGGCAGATTGCTGTTTATTGGCACGTTCTCGCTTAGCAGGGTATTCATCCTAAGGCGGCGGGCTTCCAGCAGACTGTCGCCTTGTTTGCGGAACATATTTATAAGGGAGTCACAATGCGATTCTGTGCCGTACGCCAGCAGAAATCCGCCTGCCAAGGCCGGAGTGGTCAAGGAACTTTCCGAAGTTTGGACATCGGCGGGCTTTACGGGAACGACCTTTATAATCTTCTCCGGTGTTTGCTCCGGGACAAGACAGAGTGCTTCCTTTTGTCCTTTTACCTTAGCTATCAGCCTTTTGTCAAAATCGATGGTAATATTATTGGCTTTTGTAGCTTCGAGCGCAATCAGTACAAGGTCTTCGTTATCTATCATCGTCATACGCTCTGTAACCATCGGCCACTGCCTTGAAAT
>JBGVAW010000109.1:0-17205 GCA_045224955.1 Candidatus Cryptobacteroides sp. | reverse complement strand
GATTGTGGCCACTCCAAGGGAGTCCAGTTCTGCAAAAAAGAATTCGGAATCAAGGTCTACAAGGGGAAGGTTTTCTTCCAAAAGCGTTCTTATCCTTTTTTGGATTTGGTTTTCCATACTTCAATGCGTCTTCTACATTTGCAAAAATAAATATTTTTCCGTACCATTGTATGATAAACGAAATCTTTCACCATCAAAATTAAAAAATATGAAAAAGAAATTCAGATGTCTGGTTTGCGGTTACGTCTATGAAGGCGAGAATCCGCCCGAGCGCTGCCCTCAGTGCAAAGTTCCTTCAGATAAATTTGTAGAGATCGAGGAAGAAAGCGGTAAGCCTCAGTGGGCTTGCGAGCATCATCTCGGCGATGGCAAGGTAGAGGATGCAGAGATACTTCAGGGTCTTCACGACCATTTCACTGGAGAGTGCACAGAGGTTGGTATGTATCTGGCTATGTCCCGTCAGGCAGAGCGTGAGGGCTATCCGGAGATTGCCGAAGCCTTTAAACGCTATGCTTTTGAGGAGGCAGACCACGCTTCCAAGTTCGCAGAACTTCTTGGCGAGTGCGTTTGGGATACAAAGACAAATCTTGAGAAGCGTTATCAGGCAGAGGCCGGCGCCTGCGAGGGTAAGCTTGCCATTGCTTCCAGGGCTAAGGCTCTTGGCTACGATGCTATTCACGATACAGTTCACGAGATGGCTAAGGACGAGGCTCGCCACGGTGCAGGCTTCTACGGTCTTCTCCAGAGGTATTTCAATAAGTAAGATATCCTTTATAACATTAAAGACGGGCCGGAGGGCTCGTCTTTTTTTGTAGAAAAGTGGATTGCCGGATTCCCCGGCGCGGCGGGGCCGCACCGGGCTATCCTGCGGGCGGCGGTAGATACTGCTCAAGAGTCAATCACAGCGGCAAGCTTTGCTTGCCGTGCTTAACGTAAGAAAAGCCTTTACAAACGCGAGCGTTTGAAGGCTTTTCATTACGTTAAGAGGGTGCACTGGATGCACCCTCTGTGATTGAGTCTTGGTGACGCCTGCAGGATTCAAACCTGCGACCTTTTGATCCGTAGTCAAATGCTCTATTCAGCTGAGCTAAGGCGCCGTTGTGGGCTTTTGGCCCTTGTATTATTCGGTAACTTCCTTGGTGGCAGCTACGAACTTCTTCTCCTGAATTCTTGCCTTCTTACCGGACAGGTTGCGGAGGTAGAAGATTCTTGCCCTGCGGACTTTACCAACCTTGTTAACCTCGATACTCTCGATAGCGGGTGAGTGATAAGGGAAGATTCTCTCTACACCAATACCGCTGGAGACTTTACGAATGGTAAAGGTTCTTGTAAAAGGAGTTGCTCCTGAAATCTGGATAACTACACCTCTGAATTTCTGAAGTCTCTCTTTGTCTCCCTCTTTAATCTTAAGGGTAACGGTGATGGTATCACCGGCCTTAAACTGGGGGAATTCAGCAACTTTCTCATTCTGGAAAGACTGCTCCACTAAATTTATCAAATCCATAATCTAGATATTACTTTCTAAGCGCAACGTTACGTGGGGTAAGAGGTTGCTTTGTTTTTCGGGACTGCAAATGTAGGAATAAATTTGCTATCTGCAAACTTTTTTATTCAAAAATCAGAAATTTGTCTTCATTTTCTCAAATAGCTCGCGGTCGTCCCTGTTAGGATTGGGGGTGAAGGACTCGCTGTTACGCATCTCTTCCAGCGTCTGCTTCTCGCTCTTGGAGAGCTTGCGGGGAATCCAAACCAGGAACTTCACGTAAAGGTCTCCGTTGCCTCCGCCGGTGTAACTTCTGAGTCCCGGAAGGCCGTGGCCCTTAAGTCTTACTATTGTTCCGGACTGGGTTCCGGGCTCTACGTTAACCTTGAAGGAACTGTCCAGACCAGGGATGGTAACCTCGCAACCCAGCATAGCGTCCGTTACGGAAAGGGTATGGGTGTAGAACAGGTCTTTGCCGTCCCTAAGGAAGAATTTGTGAGGAATTTCTTCTATGAGTACAAGAAGGTCTGCCTTCTGCCCGCCCCACTGGCCGGTATGGCCGGCACCCTGGACAGTGAGCTGCATTCCGTTTTCTACACCTGCCGGAATGTTTACTTTTACGGTTACTCTCTTTCTTACTATTCCGGTTCCGCCACAGTTGCGGCAGGGATTCTTAATTACCTTGCCGGTGCCGTTACAATGGGAACAGGTAGTCTGTACAGGGATGGTCCCAAAGAAACTTTGCCTCTTGACGGTTTCTACTCCTGTACCATTGCAATGAGGACATTTCTGGATGTCGGCAGCGTCCTTGGCGCCCTTTCCGGCACACTCCGGACAGGGCTCGTAACGCTCTATGCTAACCTCTTTCTCTACGCCCTTTGCAATCTCTTCAAGAGTAAGGCGTACGCGTGTGCGGATGTCCCTGCCCCTGTAAACCTTTTCTCTTGAGCCCGAAGAACTGCGGCCGCCTCCGAACATACTGTTGATGAAGTCTCCGAAGCCGCCGAAGCCACCGCCGAAGGCGCCTCCGAACAGGTCTTCAAAATTGATATTGGAGAAATCGGCTCCGGCAGTTCCGTCAAAGGCGGAATGTCCAAACTTGTCATACTTAGCCTTCTTGTCAGGATCGCTAAGTATGGAATAAGCCTCGGAAGCCTCCTTGAACTTCTCTTCGGCTTCCTTCTTCTTTTCTTCTGTATCGTTTACGTGCTTGTAAGGATGCCACTCAAGGGTAATCTTCTTGTAGGCAGCCTTTATCTCGTCGGCCGATGCATTCCGGCCAACGCCAAGCACTTCGTAGTAATCTCTTTTGTTTGCCATAGGCACTGATTATTATTGCCCAACTACAACCTTGGCATAACGGAGTATCTTTCCGTCAAGGGTGTAGCCGGTCTGGATAACATCGTAGACAAGGCCCTTCTTCTCTTCCTCTGCAACGGGAATCATAGCCTCTGCCTCGTGAAAATCTGTATCGAACTTCTTTCCCAGAGCCTCTATCTTCTCCAGGCCGCGGGTCTTAAGATAGGCAAAAAGCTTGTCGTAGATAAGGCGGGTGCCTTCCTTGGCAGCCTCGTCGGCCGATCCCTCAAGAAGTTGAAGGGCCCTTTCGCAGTCGTCCAGCACGGGGAGAAGCCCCTTTATGGTATCTGCTCCGGCGCTCTTTACCAAATCTTCGCGCTCGTCCTTTGTCCTCTGGCGGTATGTCATAAACTCCGCCAATATCTTAAGATAGTCGTTCTTTTCCTTGGCTATTTCTTCTTTGGCCTTTTCCAGTTCTGCTTCCAGAGCCTTTATTTTCTCATTCTCCACATTGCCGGCCTCCTGGGCCTTAGTCTTTTTTTCTTTTGCCATAATTATACGAATTTCCAGTGGCTTGTGCCTTCAAATAATCTGCCAAGCCAAAATATCTGCCATATTGGCAGAATGTTATGTTAAGGGCTTAAACTTCAGAGAAAGTGAAATCTTTCCAGGGAAGGTCGGATGTATGTCCCTGGGTAAGCACTTTATCTACGAACAGCAGCATAGGGAAGTCCTCTTTTCTGAGCAATCCCTTTGCTATCTTGGCCTTCACGGCCTTTGCCAGACGCTCTATTATCACTACCGATTCCAAGGTCATTCCGCTGAGAATCTTGGTGGCCTCCTCAAGGCTCTTGCCCTCTCCAAGCAGAATTCCAAGTTTGCGGGTACGGGCCCCGGTTACGGTAACGTACAAATCTCCAAGTCCTATGAGTATGCTCTCCTGGCAGGCCCCTTCTTCCTTAAGATAGGTAAGCATTTCCTTTGCAGCCTGATAGTAAGCCGCAGCCTGGCAGTTGCAGTGGGTATGATCGGGATCGGGATCATTCTTGGAGGATTGTCCTATAACCATCGACACCCCAAGCGCATAGGCATTCTTTATTGCTACTGCGCTTTCCAGTCCGTGAACGTCGTGGGTAAGCGAGATATGGAAACTGTCGGTCTCCAGAGAGGCCTTAATCATCTTGAGGATATCCGCATCGCGGCCGCATACTGCAACGTGGGTATGCTCCCCGCGCCTGATTTCCTGGGCCGTGCCGGGACCTCCGACAGCGTAAATGTCCCTTTTGATTCCTTTGGCCTCGAGGGCACGCTCCCAATACTCGGGGTAAGAAATAAGGGAACCATCGTCCTGGGCTACAAGACCCTTGGCAGCCGATACAACCGGAACGGAGGTGTCCAGAACGGATAAGATATCATTAAGGAACCAATCCACTCCGAAGGAAGAGATGGCCCCGATTACATAATCTGCACCTTCGCAGGCCTGCTTCCAGGAATCGCTGTAGGCAAAACTCACGTTCTGCGGGAAAACTTCCTCTATGAAGGGATGCTTTCCTGCGTTGTTTATGCAGCTGTCAATGATTTCTTTGTCCTGAGGTGTACCTACCGCCTTCACCTTGTTTCCTGCCTTTGCAGCTGTAAGCGCCAGCGCCGAACCCATCTGCCCAAGGCCTATTATGGTGATGTTTTTTCCCATTTTCTCTCGATTATTGCCACAAAGATAAGAATAATTCGTAAGTTTGTACGATGAAAAGACTAATAACTTCCATTTACATATTGTTATCCCTGTCTTTTTCTCTCTTTTCAAGGGAGGTGGAAGGCCGGGTTCACTGCGGAGGCTTGCTTTTGGAAGGAGTCATTGTCTCCGACGGCACCTCCTTCACCCTTACCAAGGCCGACGGCACATTCAAGCTGAATTTAGAAGGAGATTTCATACACATCGTAACCCCTCCGGGTTTTGTTTGTCAGGCCGATGGTGCTTTTCCCGCCTTCTGGCAGCTCACGGACGGCCGCCGATGGTTTGATTTTGACCTTACGGCCCTGTCGTCCTCCAAGGATTTTTCCCTCCTGGCCCTTACCGCCCCGGCAGTTTCCGATGCCGACGACCTTGCCTCCTTTACGGAGAGGATTTTGCCCGATCTGGTGTATAGGGCAGTATTGGCCCGAATCAAAGGCCTGACGGCCGGGGTAATCATCGGCGATGTATCGGCAAAATCGGCCAACCACATAGAAAGGTTCAAATCCTCCCTGACATCGGTTAAAATCCCATTCTACCCTGTGGCCTCCAATTCCTGGTGCGGTCCCTGTCAGTACGCCTTTTTCCTAAGGGACGGGCTGATAGTTTCCCTTGGGTCGATGGATTCCGCCGCAAGGGCCGCCTACCTTGAGAAGTTGCTCAGATACATAAGCCCCGATACCAATATCTACGTGGCCGTTTCTTTCCCGGCCGATTCTGCCCTTGCCGCGGCTCTAAGTGGCCGCAAGGCGGATATTATCTGCCCCGGGGCCATACCTCACGGAGCGGTTGAACTGGCCCCCGGAGCGGTTCAGCACCCGATTGGCAAAATAGAGGGCTGTCCTCCTTTCCCCGCAGGATACAAGCTTTTCTCTTTCTTTGGAGGAAAGCTCTCCTGGAATTTCCACAGTCTTTTCGACAAGGATGATTTCCCTGTTTACGCAGTGCCTCCGGGAGCGGATTCGCTGCATCCCAACAGTCCTGTAATCAAGGCTATAGACTTTGACTTTGCAGGCAAGACATCCTGGAGCCAGGACGGCATTCTTATGGGAGAACTTCAGAAAGAAAAGGACTGCTTCACCGCCCCTGTCCAAAGGTATGCTTCGGAAGCAGAGATTACAATAACCAACCGATTCGGAAAGGAAAAGACCGTCACGGTGCCGCTGAGAGCCCTTCCGGACATCCAGGCCCGCCTTGTCTTCAGGGACAAGACACTGGCTGCCTTCAAGAAAGAAATCCTGGATGCGGTAAGGCAGGGAGCCAACAGCCTTGAGGCGGAACTTCAGCTCTCTTCCCGGGGCGAGGTAATGCTTTGCCGGGACGTTTATCCAAGATATGACACAGAGCCCGGCGGCTATCCCGTCAGGGAACTTATCTCTATGGTGGAGGAGTTTACGTCCAACGAGGGGCTTTCTCCCAGGAGGTTCACCTTTGCCCTTAACAGCGGCTCCGGAGCAGGCGAGGGACGCACGTGGCCAGAGTACAAAGAGTTCGCGGACAAGGCCCTTGCGGAGATTCTTTCCTTCGACCTGGGAGACCGTCTTGTAATAGAGAGTTTCGACGACCGTATCCTTAACTACATACACAGGAACTATCCCCAGGTAGAACTATGCTACCTTGTAGATACCGAGTGCGGACTGTACCAGGACTATATGTCTCTTCTGGACTTCAAGCCCAGGTGGATAGGTTTCCAGTACGAAATGCTCACCGACTATCTTCTCTCCCACGCCCGCAGCGAGGGTATGAGGGTGGCCGTATGGGATATAAACACCCCGCTGTTCTTCCCCTCGCTCATAGACAAGGGGGTTGATTCAATCATTACCGATGCCGCTGTGCCGGCCACGGAACTTATCAGAGGAAAATATGCATACTAGAGAAGAAAAGCTCGAGGCCTTCGGAAGGCTGCTGGACGTAATGGACCGCCTTAGGGAGAACTGCCCTTGGAACGGTGCCCAGACCATAGATACCCTGAGGCCTATGACGGTAGAGGAAGTTTACGAGCTGTCCGATGCCGTTATGTCCCATAACGACGAGGAACTTAAGAAGGAACTTGGCGACGTCCTGCTGCACATTGTCTTTTACAGCAGGATTGCCCAGGAGGAGGGAAAGTACGATATTGCCGATGTCGCCGAGAAACTTTGCCAGAAGATGATATTCCGTCATCCACATATCTTTGCACCCGACGGCAGTCCCGCAAAGTCGGAAGGCCTCACACCCGAGGAGGTATCCAAAAACTGGGAGATGATAAAGACAAAGGAGAAGGGTGGCAACAAGCGTATTCTTTCCGGCATTCCCGAATCTATGCCTCCGGTACTAAAGGCCCTGTCTATGCAGGACAAGGCCCGCGCCGTGGGATTCGACTGGGAAGAACCTTCCCAGGTTTGGGATAAGGTACGCGAAGAAATGGGCGAGTTCCGCGCTGAGCTGGACGCAATGGCCTCTGCCGAGGGCCACGTAGATCCTTCTGTACTTGCTCCGGAAGAGGGCTCTTCAGAAGAGTTCAAGGCAGCCTACGACAGGGCAGAGGAGGAACTTGGAGACTTTATGTTCGCCGTAATAAATGCCGGCAGGCTTTACGGACTCAATCCGGATACCGCCCTTTCTCGCGCCTGCGCAAAGTTCAAGCGCCGTTTTACCTATCTGGAAGAGCAGACCATCCGCAAGGGAGTTTCCTTAAACGAACTTACCCTCGCCCAAATGGATGCCATCTGGGACGAGGGTAAGGCCTTAGGTCTTTAATTAGCGGTTAAGCGCTTCAGTAGACTCCCTGAATCGGGCCAGATCTTCGTCTGAAACGCTGTAGTTCTGCATTTCTCCTGAGAAATAGCTGTCGTAAGCCGACATATCTACAAAGCCGTGACCGGAGAGGTTGAAGAGAATTGTCTTGGCCTCGCCGGTTTCCTTGCATTTAAGCGCTTCGCGGACGGTAGCTGCAATGGCGTGGCAGGACTCGGGCGCGGGGATTATTCCCTCTGTGCGGGCAAAGAGAACTCCGGATTCGAAGGACTCCAGCTGGTTGATATCCACCGCTTCCATAAGGCCGTCCTTCATAAGCTGGGAGAGGATAACACCCGCTCCGTGGTAGCGAAGTCCGCCTGCGTGGATGGATGAGGGCTTAAAGTCGTGGCCCAGGGTGAACATAGGCAGAAGCGGAGTCTTTCCGGCCTCGTCGCCAAAATCGTACAGGAACTTACCCTTGGTAAGCTTAGGGCAGGAAGCAGGCTCTGCCGCAATAAAGCGGGTCTTCTTGCCTTCAAGGATATTGTGACGCATAAAGGGGAAGGAGATACCGCTGAAGTTGGAGCCACCTCCGAAGCAGCCTATGACGATATCAGGGTATTCTCCTGCCAGGGCCATCTGTTTTTCTGCCTCCAGGCCAATTACTGTCTGGTGCAGGCAAACGTGATTAAGCACTGAGCCCAGGGCATATTTGCAGCCTGGAGTTGTAACTGCCAGTTCTATGGCCTCCGAGATTGCACAGCCAAGGGAACCCTTGTCGTTGGGATTCTTTGTAAGGATGTCCTTTCCTGCCCTTGTAGACATTGAGGGGGAAGGAGTGATGGCAGCGCCGAAGGTCTGCATAATGGAGCGGCGGTAAGGCTTCTGCTCGTAGCTGACCTTAACCATATATACGGCGCATTCTATTCCGAACTTCTTTGTGGCATAGGATAGGGCTCCTCCCCACTGGCCTGCACCGGTTTCGGTTGTAAGATTGGTGATTCCTTCTTCGTGTGCGTAGTAGGCCTGAGCCAGGGCGGAATTAAGTTTGTGGGAGCCGGCGGGGGATACGCTCTCGTTCTTGAAGTAAATGTGAGCGGGGGTTCCCAGAGCCTTCTCCAACTCATAAGCCCTTACAAGAGGGGTGCATCTGTAAGACGCATACTCTTCGCGAACTTTTTCCGGAATGGGAATCCATACATCGGTCTGGTTAAGTTCCTGGTCACTGCAGGCCTTGCAGAAGATAGGATAGAGGTCCTGGCTCTTGAGCGGCTGCTTTGTCGCAGGGTGCAGGAACGGCAGGGGTTTGTTGGGCATAATCGCCTGAATGTTCAACCATGCTGTAGGAATTTCACTCTCCGGGAGTAGGAATTTTTTCTGTTTCATACCTATATTATTGTTTGAATTATCTCAAAAAAAAGTGGAGTGCTGTGAGGCACGCCACTTTGTATAATAAGGACAATTACGACGGAACTCTCACAGCATAAAACTGGGAGTGCGCCACCAATTGCTAGTATTTGCCCTAAAACAACTCATTTGTTTAAAAAACGGGGAAACTACTGTCCCGGCTTCAAATGTAGATATTAAGTATTTAAAAAACAAACGTTTTCGAAAATTTTTAACGTTTTTAGGCTTATTTGTCTGATTTGCACCATTTATCCAGCCACTCGAAGTAACTTCTGTGCCAGAACAGTGCGTTCTGCGGCTTTAGAATCCAGTGGTTCTCCTGAGGGAAAACTATGAGTTTGGAAGGAACGCCCATCATCTGAGCCGCATTGAAGGCTGCCATACCCTGATCGTAGGGGATACGGTAATCCATCATACCGTGTATGCAAAGGATAGGGGTATGCCAAGCGGTTACGTTAACCTTGGGTGAACCCTTGGTATAATGCCTTACCGCCTTGGGTGCGTTGCTCCAGGGAGAGCCTGCCTGCTGCATACCGCCGAAGGTGACACCGTCTCCGGCAGGACCCATCTGGCCTTTCTTATAGGAGTATTCGCGAAGTCCGCCGTTGTCGAAGTTGGGGAACCACAGTTCTTCTGTCTCGTAGTACATATACTCCTCGTCAAAGATACCTGCGTGGGCAATGAAGCAGTCGTAAACGTTACCGTGCATTCCTGCAAGATAATAAACGGAGAAGCCGCCGTAAGAAGCGCCGCAGGCTGCAAGTTTATCTACATAAGGCTCTGCCTTAATCATCTTGGCGGCAGAGAGGTAGTCCTGAATGTTAAGGCCGCAGTAGTCTCCTGAAATCTGCTCGCACCACTCCTGTCCGAAGGCGGTTGTGCCGCGGCGGTTGGGAAGGACTACGACATAGCCCTGGCTGCACATAAGACGGTAGTTCCATCTGTAAGACCAACCCTGGCTAAGTGTGCCCTGAGGGCCGCCAAGGCAAATTTCTATGGCAGGATACTTCTTGGAAGCGTCAAAGTCGGGAGGAAGCAGCACCCAGGTAAGCATATCCTTTCCGTCCACAGTCTTTACGTACCTCTTTTCTGTCTTGTGCTCTGTAAGCTGGGAGAGAATGTGCTCGTTTTCCTTGGTGATAGGAACAAGTTCTCCGTTCTTTACTGCAACCAGTTCGGTAGGGAAGTCCATACTGCACCAGGTGGCAAGGAGGGTGCCATCCTCAAGAATTCCAAATGGAGAACCAAAGTCGTACCAGGCATCCTTGGGGGTAACAAGTTCCGGGGCGGAAAGCTCGGCGGTAGTACGGAATATACCCTGAACACCATCGGAATAAAGGGCGCTGAAATAAATATTGCGGCTGTCTTCTGTCCAAACGGGAGATTCTACGTTGCAGTCAAAACCCTTGAGATAACGGACTTCGTCCAGGAAAGGAAGCAGAGTCTGGCCTGCTGCATCACCGTCTGCATAGGGCAGGAACTCGGCTACTGCAAGCCTTATCTGGTCTGCCTCGTAACCGTCGCGGGCCATACTCATCCAGGCAAGCCGGGTTCCGTCCGGGCTCCATACGGGATTGGTGTCATAACCTCCCGCGTTAGAAATCTTCTCTGTTTCTCCTGTCTCGGGGCAGAAGATGTAAATGTCGGTATTGGTAGAGAAAGCGTACTCCTTGCCGGAAAGTTTCTTGCAGGAATAGGCAATGAAGCGGCCGTCCGGGCTCCAGCAAAGTTGCTCCGCTCCGCCGTAAGGCTCAAGAGGAAGCTCGAACTTAACTTCGGGGCCTCCAAGTATGTCTATGGAGTTTTCCTTTGTGATGATGCCGTCTTCAAGGCTGGCTACGTAAGAGTGGGGAAGTTCGGTTACCCAATGGTCCCAGTGGCGGTACATAAGGTCTTCGGTAACGTAGGCCTGGGCCTTGTCAAGAGCAGGATCGCTGTCGGCAGGGGAGGTAACGTGTGAAGGAACTGAACTTACGTAAATAACCTTCTCCTGGAACGGAGAAAGAAGATAATCGCTGATTCCTTCTTTAACGTCGGAGAGTTTTTCTCTCTTTCCAAGTTTTCCGTCGCTGTAGGCAGCCTTCCAAAGCTGAGCGCCCTGGAGGAAGTAGATGGTCTTGCCGTCGTAGCTCCAGCGTGCGGCCGATATGCTGGCTCCGTCGCTTGTAAGCTGGGTGGGCTCCGAACCATCAACCTTGCAAACATAGAGATTGCGGCAGCTTCGGTTGTCGGCTATGGAGGTATAGCTTACGCCGTAGAGGATGGTTGTGCCGTCGGGAGACAGCTGGGGGTCTGACAGGCGGCCAAGGGACAGCAGCACTTCGGGGGTCATTTTGCCGTCGGGAATGGAAAGATTTGCGGGGCCAATGTAGCTGGCGCCTGCCTCTTCCGCTGCTTTTTGTGAACAACTCATAATCATTAGGGCGGCACCTATTGCCGCGATAGTTTTAAGCGGGTTCATAATTTTTTATTTTTTGTCGATACTTTCATTTTTATGGTATTGCCTGGCTGCAAGAAGGAGCTCTTCTGCAATCCTTGCCCTGAGCTCCGGCGGCTCTGTAACCTCCAGGCGGCTGCCCCTTCCCATAAGCTCCATCACAAGGTCGTCCATTATGGCTACGTCAAGTGTGAATACTCCGGGGCTCACTTCTTTCTGGGAGTGGTGCAGAGGCAGGTCCCTAAGGTACTTTGCCTCCAGTTCCGTGGCCTTCAGAACTATATGCCTTACGTCCTTGCGCTGGGCCGGATAGGCTCCAAAACTGTTGCTCAGCAGAACGTCCACGTCAAAATCGTCCGGAAACCTGAATACTCTGCCCGTAGGGCGGATATGGCTTATCCTGTCCAAGCCAAACATCCTAAGGCCGTCGCGGTCTGTGTCATAGGCTATAAGGTACCATCTCTTACCGTACTCCTTAAGGGCGTAGGGCCTCACCCTTCGGGTGCTGGCATCCTCGCTGGTGTATTTTCTGTGGCAGATTTCCAGCTCCTCGTTATCCATCATTGCATTCATCAGGGTAAGGAGCCACTTCTGTCCGGAAGGCACGTCTTCTACCGAAACTCTTCCCTGCAAACGGTCCCGGCTCAGGGAGAGCAGGTTGTTTACGGTGAAGGAGTTTATCAGCCAGGAAGTCTGCGCGGGGGCATCGTACTCGTCGGTCTGTACATAATACCTGTGAGTGCTCCTGTTACAGAGGATTTCCACCTCGAATATTTCTTCTATGGCCTCCCTGTGGTTAAAGAAACTCCTGCGGTTGTAACTCTCGTCCCATCGGTCCTCCCACCTGGAGCATACCTCTTCCAGCAACAGCCCGCGGGGAGAGGCGTTGCTGATGGTGTCGATGAGCCACAGATATTTGCGGATAAGTTCTTTAACCATCGGCCTAAATCAATCTTTTTATACCGGTAAGTTCCTTCCTTGAACCGTGAATTTCTTCTACTCCGGTGTCCCTGATAAGTTGCAGGGCGTTGTCAGGGGTTATTCCTCCGCCGGGCAGGATGATGGTGCCGGTGCCTTTGGCCATCTCTACCATCTTTTTTATAACCTGGGCTCCCTGCGGAGCGCTGTAGGCCCCTCCGGAGGTCAGTACCCTTTCTACTCCAAGGGAGAGGATGGTCTCCAAGGCATCCAGGGGGCTTTCCGCCTCGTCTATAGCCCTGTGAAATGTCACGCTTAGATTATAGCTGTGGGCAATGTCTACAAAATCCTGACAAAGCATCTTGTCAACGTGGTTCCTGCTGTCTAGGGCGCCTAACACCACTCCGGATATGCCTGCGTTGCCGCAATAGGCTATGTTGAACAAAATATGGTGAATCTCGTTGTAATCGTAAACAAAATTACCTCCCCTGGGCCTGATAAGCACGTGGACGGGAATACCGAAGCCTCCCATCTGATCCAGTTCCTCGTGCGAGGGGGTGATACCTCCGCAGGATAAATCTGAGCACAGTTCTATGCGGTCCGCTCCGGCAGCCCTGGCAGCCCTGGCGGCATCAAGTCCGTCACAACAAATCTCAACCAGCATAATCTAACTAATATTGCTATAATCTTTTATGTTATATTTTCCCTTTGCCAGCTCTGCCTTCAGGAGCCTGTTGTAAGGCTGATCCAGCGTGGGGTCTTTCTCCAATACAAGGTTGGCATAGGCCTTTGCCGCCTCAAGTATGTCTCCGTCCTTTGCCAGTGAAGCAATGCCCAGATCGATGGGAAGCCCGCTCTGCTGGGTGCCTTCAAGGTCTCCGGGACCGCGCATTTTCATATCTTCCTCTGCCAGGTCAAAGCCGTTGTCTGTCCTGCACAGAAGTTCCAGCCTTGTCTTGCTTTCCTTGCTTATTTTATCTCCCTTTACAAGCACGCAGTAGGACTTGTCGCTTCCGCGGCCCACACGTCCTCTAAGCTGATGCAACTGGCTTAGCCCAAACCGCTCTGCACTCTCTATTACCATTACCGAGGCGTTGGGGACATCCACTCCCACCTCTATTACAGTAGTGGATACCAGGATGTTGGCCCTTCCGGATACGAAGGCGTCCATATTGAAGGTCTTTACATCGTTTGTCTGCTGCCCGTGTACTATGGCTACCTTGTAGGGCGGGAAGGGAAAGGCTTCCACCACTTTCTCGTAGCCCTGTTCCAGATTCTGGTAATCCAGTTTCTCGCTCTCGAAAATAAGCGGATAAACTATGAAGGCCTGCCTTCCAAGGGCTATCTGCTCCCGTATGAACTTCCAAAGGGCGCTGCGCTGCCTCTCGGATATAAGCAGGGTCTCCACCTTTTTTCTGCCCGGAGGCATCTCGTCTATCTTGGATTCGTCCAGGTCTCCGTACACTGTCATAGCCAGGGTTCGCGGGATGGGCGTAGCCGTCATTACAAGCACGTGGGGCGGGTTGCCCGTAGTCTTGCTCCACAGCCTGGACCTTTGGTCCACTCCAAAACGATGCTGCTCGTCTATAATTGCCAGCCCCAGGTTCTTGAATACTACCGTGTCTTCTATAAGGGCGTGGGTGCCCACTATTATACCGATTTCTCCTGAGGCCAGGGCCGGGAGAATTTCTTTTCTCTCGGAGGTTTTGGTGCTTCCGGTAAGCACGGCGGCCTTAACCTTCGTGGGCGCAAGATATTTGGAAATGTTGGCGAAGTGCTGCCTTGCCAATACCTCCGTTGGAGCCATAATGCAGGCCTGGTAACCGTTGCCAACGGCCAGCAGGGCCGTCAGAACTGCAACCATAGTCTTGCCTGAGCCTACGTCTCCTTGCAGCAGTCGGTTCATCTGATGCCCGCTCATAAGGTCTTCCCTTATCTTTTTAATCACTCTTTTCTGAGCGCCGGTAAGACTGAAGGGCAAGGCGTTATAGCAAAGGTTAAAGTCTTCTCCTACCTTGGGCATAAGTATGCCGTTGTCTGCGCGGGAACGGATGAACTTCTGCTTTATGAGCGACAGTTCCAGGAAAAATAATTCCTCGAACTTAAGTCTGTAGCGTGCCTTTTTAAGCAGGTCCCCGTTCTTTGGGAAGTGTATGTTGCGCACGGCCTCCCTTATTCCCATAAGAGAGTTTTCCTGAAGTATGTAGCCTGGCAGGGTTTCTTCCAGTTCCGGCAGGGCCAGACGCAGGGCATTTGCCATAAGCTTGTTCATTACCTTTCCGGTAATGCCTGCGTTCTTAAGTTTTTCCGTCGAGGGATAAACCCCCGTCATAAGTCCTTCCCTTGTTCCTGCACCATCGTCCTTAACCGGATCGATCTCCGGGTGCACCATATTAAGCCTGCCGTTAAAAAGCGACGGCTTCCCGAAGAAAGTGAAAACAGAACCCGGAACAAGTCTGTCCTCTATGTACTTGAGGCCCTTGAAGAATACCAGGTCCATCTCTGCGGTGTCGTCCCTCACAATAACGTGCAGTCTCTTGGGCGGCTTCTCCACGGAAACCACCGTTGCCTTTACCTGAACCAGCGCGGCATCCGGAACCACCTCTGCTATGGGGGTTACGGAACTGCGGTCGATATGACGGAAGGGATAAAGTTTTATGAGTTCACCTATAGTACTTACCCCAAGTTCTCTTGCCAAGAGTGAGGCCCGTTTAGGCCCCACTCCCGGAAGGAACTGGATTTCAGTATCTATGGCTCTTTTAATCATTCATTGTCTTTAGCTGCTCGCGAACCTTGGCCTCAATCTCGTCGCAAAGTTCTACGTTGTCTGACAGCAGCTGCTTAACTGCCTCGCGTCCCTGAGCCAGTTTCTGGTCGTTATAGCTGAACCAGGAACCGCTCTTCTTTACGATATCCATTTCTACGGCCAGGTCCAGAACCTCTCCGCAGTGAGAGATACCCTCTCCAAACACAATGTCGAACTCTGCCTTTCTGAAAGGCGGGGCCATCTTGTTCTTTACAACCTTAACCTTGGTGCGGTTGCCCAGGGCTTCCTCGCCGTCCTTTATCTGGTTTGTACGGCGCACGTCTATACGTACGGAAGCGTAGAACTTAAGGGCATTTCCGCCGGTAGTCGTCTCCGGGTTGCCGAAGAGAACGCCTATTTTCTCTCGCAGCTGGTTTATGAAGATGCAGCAAGTGTTTGTCTTGCTTATGTTTGCGGTAAGCTTACGCAGCGCCTGACTCATAAGGCGGGCCTGGAGGCCTACCTTGTTGTCTCCCATCTCGCCCTCTATCTCTGCCTTAGGTGTAAGGGCAGCAACGGAGTCAATTACTATGATGTCGATAGCTCCGGAACGAATCAGGTTGTCTGCAATCTCGAGAGCCTGCTCTCCGTTGTCCGGCTGGGAAATGAGAAGGGTGTCCAAATCTACGCCCAGAGCCTTTGCATAGGTGCGGTCAAAAGCGTGCTCCGCATCTATCATAGCAGCTATGCCGCCCTGTTTCTGGGCCTGTGCAATGGCGTGGATAGCCAGGGTTGTCTTACCGCTGGACTCGGGACCGTAAATCTCAATTATCCTGCCTCTAGGGTAACCGCCGATTCCCAGAGCGTGATCCAGAGCTACTGAACCACTGGGAATTACCTGGACATCGTATTGTGGCTGATCTCCCAACTTCATGATTGTCCCTTTGCCGAAATCTTTTTCAATTTTGTCGATTGTTGCCTGCAGGGCCTTTAGTTTTCCTGCATTGTCGATAGCTTCTTCTACTTTAGCCATAATAGTTTAATTTAATTGTCCATATCGGATACCGTAATTGCAAAGATATAAAGAAAATTTGAGTATTTTTGCAACATTATGGGAAAGATAAAATTGTTGGGAAAAACTCTTGTCGAGTTAAAAGAAATTGCGGTTTCCTGCGGTCTCCCTTCCTTTAACGGAACCCAGATAGCCCAGTGGCTCTATCAGAAAAGGGCAACATCCTTTGAACAGATGACAAATCTTTCAAAAACGGCCCGTCAGCGCCTTGCGGACCAGGGTTACGAGGTGGGAGCGGTACTGCCTTCGGAACAATACACCTCTTCTGACGGAACAAAGAAATACTTGTTCCCGGTAAGTTGTCCGGCAGGGGCCGACGGTGTCTGTGAAGACAGCGTGGTAGAGGCCGTAATGATTCCCGACGGGGACAGGAAAACCCTCTGCGTCTCTTCCCAGGCCGGCTGCAAAATGGGCTGCAAATTCTGTATGACAGGCCGCCAGGGCTTCCACGGCAACCTTTCCGCCGCCGACATCCTTTCCCAGTTCCTTTACACGGACGAGGCCTCCCAGCTTACAAACACGGTCTTTATGGGAATGGGCGAGCCTCTGGACAATCTTCCGGAGGTGATGCGCACCATAGAAGTCCTTACCGCAGACTGGGGTTTTGCCTGGAGTCCCAAGCGTATAACTGTTTCTACTATAGGCGTCCTTCCCAAATTAAGGACCTTCCTGGACGGCTGTAAATGCCATCTGGCAGTAAGCCTTCACAACCCCTTCCCGGAAGAGAGAGCCTCGCTTATGCCTGTGCAGAAAGCCTACTCCATAACAGATGTAATAAAACTCCTCAGGGAATACGATTTTACAGGTCAGCGCCGTCTGAGTTTCGAGTACACTATGTTCTCCGGCTTCAATGACGACAAGCGCCACGCCGACGCTCTTGTCCGCCTTCTGCGCGGTCTGCCTTGCAGGGTTAACCTGATAAGGTTCCATAAAATTCCGGACTTCCCCTACACCACGGTGCCGGACCCTCTGATGGAGGTGTTCAAGTCCCGTCTGGAAGCTGCCGGAATCATTTGCACAATAAGAGCCTCGCGCGGAGAAGACATCTTTGCCGCTTGCGGCCTTCTTGCCGGAAAGCATAATACCCCTCAACAATGAAAACAGCGTTAAAACTGGTTTTGGCAGCCTTCGTTCTCTGCCTTCCCTCACTTAATTCCGCAACAGGCCAGGAGGCCATCAAGGCCAGACTGGATTCAATAAGGCAGCACAGGCCCACCGTAGCCCTGGTGCTCAGCGGCGGAGGAGCCAAGGGTGCCGCCGAAATCGGTGCAATGAAATACATAGACAGTCTAAGGATACCGATAGACCTTGTGGTAGGCACTAGCATCGGAGGCCTCATAGGCGGAATGTATGCCACCGGAGCCAGCTGGAATGAGATGAACCAGGTTATAAG
>JBGVAW010000108.1:0-3971 GCA_045224955.1 Candidatus Cryptobacteroides sp. | reverse complement strand
CAGATGCGCGGTAACAGCCTTTTCCATCTCTATCTGGACCGCACGGTTTTTAGGATCTACATAATCGAACATCTTCTCCCCGGACTTGCGGGTATCGGTCTCAATTTCGTAGTAAAGATATTCGTTTATATGCTCCAGAGCGCCTTTCTGCGATACTTTAAGCCTTAAATCGTACAAGGCCGCGAACTCGTAATCAACGTCCATTACGGAGGCAGCCTCCTTAAGGGCGGAAGTTCTGTAAAGCAGAAGACCTCCGAAGTCGAAATCATCCCTCAGCGACCCCATCTGGTAATCTATCACCGGGGCATTGCCCTTGTCATTGAAATGATCGGCATAAACCATTGCAGCCCCTGTATCATCCGCAATCTGGAGCATTCGCTCCAGGGAGAAATTGACAAGCCCAAGGGCAGTAGCCTTCGTATATAATAAGGTATAGGGGGCCTGTGCGCTTGCAGCTATATCTTTTATGGTCGATGTTTTCGTAAGCACATCTTTTGCATACTCAACTTTGGAAACAACCTCCTGAGCCTTTAGGGCCTCCGCTGTCCTGACATTCCCCTGAAGAATAAAACAGTCTATCCTTTTCATATTTCGGTTCGATGGTTTTTGAACAAATTTTCAAAAGTCTTACAAATTTATCAAAAGAATTTGTAAATTGCATTTTTAATCAAGATTAATATTAAAGTACTACTATAATGAAAAGAGTTTTTTCAGCACTGATAGCAATCGCCTTTGCGGCCATTGCAGCAAATGCCCAGGAGAATCCCACGTGGCTTAGAAATAATGCCATCTCTCCCGATGGAAAGACGATAGCCTTCTCTTATAAAGGCGATATCTATACGGTTCCCGCAGCAGGAGGCGTAGCAAAGCAGATTACAACCAACAAGGCCTACGAGACAGACCCTCTCTGGACTCCGGACGGCACAAAACTGGTTTTCAGCTCTGAACGCGAGGGTTCAAAGGACATTTATATCACGGGCCGCGAAGGTGGCACACCTACAAGGATAACCAACTATCCGGGAAGGGAAACCCCAAAAGCTGTTTTGGCAGACGGCACAATCATATTCGTAGCCAACATTCAGCCGGATTCCAACTACGGCGGCTTCCCCGGAGATCCGCAGGTTTACTCCGTAAAAGACATAAAGACAGCCCCCAAACTGCTCACTTCCATTACATTCAACGAGCTGTCCATAAACAAAGACGGGCTCTTCCTCTATGAAGACGACAAAGGCTATGAGGATCCGCTTAGAAAGCATCACACCTCTTCTGTGACCCGCGACATCTGGGTTGCAGACCTATCGGCCCAAAAATATACAAAACTGTCCACCTACGAAGGTGAAGACCGCCAACCGGTATTCGGGCCCGACGGAGATACCTTCTATTTCCTAAGCGAAAGGGGCGGCAGCACCATCAACCTGTTCAAATCAAGCCTGTCGGCCCCCGGGAAGGCAGAGCAGCTTACCAAATACACCAAAAATCCGGTAAGGTACATATCAGTTGCGGCCGATGGTACCATAGCCTTCTCCTACAACGGAGATCTGTACACGATGAAGGAAGGTACGGAACCCAGGAAGGTCGATATCACAGTGTACAGGGACGATGATGACAGGGATATGCACAAACTCATATTCTCCGGCGGAGCAAGGGATATAGCCGCATCGCCCGACGGAAAAGAGTTTGCCCTTGCCATAAGGGGCGATATTTTCGTTACCAGCGCAGATTATACCACCACAAAGAGGATAACCAACACTCCGGAGCAGGAGCGCAACGTTTCCTTCTCAAAGGACGGACGCACCCTTTATTATTCTGCAGAAAGAAACGGCTGCTGGAGCATATACAAATCCAGTCTCAAGGACAAGAAAGACAAACTTTTCACCTACGCCACTTCTTTCAAGGAAGAATTATTCTCCCTTCCCGGAGAGACCTCCTTCCAGCCGATGGTATCCCCCGACGGAAAATGGGTGGCTTACCTTAGGGACAGAACCGAACTGGTAATTAAATCCACCAAGAGGAACGAGATCAAATCCCTTCTTAAAGGAGCCAACTATTCATATTCCGACGGCGATATCGATTTTGCCTGGAGCCCTGACAGCCAGTACCTGCTTAGCAACTACGATGCAGACGGAGGATGGCACAATTCCGATATAGCCCTGATTGACATCAACACCGGAGCTGTTACCGACCTTACCAACAGCGGCTATTCAGACGTCAACTTCAAGTGGGCTCTCGGCGGCAAGGCGATGACCTGGGAAAGCGACAAAATGGGATATCGCAGCCACGGCAGCTGGGGTGCCCAGAGCGATATTTACGTTATGTTCTTCGATGCCAAGGAGAAGGCCAAGTTCCTGAGGGACAAGGAAGATATCGACCTTGACAAAATGAACAACCCCGAGAAAAAGAAAAATCCCAAGGATACATCTTCTGCCAAGGAAAAGAAGGTAGAAAAACTGGAGCTCAACCTTATAGACCGCGAGTACCGCATCATAAGGCTCACCAATTCTTCCGGAAATTACGGCGACTATTATCTTACTCCTGACGGAGAAAAACTATACTACACCACCCCTCTTGAAAGCGGGTTCGGCCTGTGCGTAAAAGACATAAAGGACGGCAGCATCAAGGTTCTTAAACGGGGCGTAAGAGGATCGCTTGTACCTTCTGCAGATGAGAAGACTCTGTACGTATTCTCTTCAAGCGGCATCACCAGAATTACCCTGGCAAGCGGCTCTATGAAGGATGTAAAGTTCAGCGGCGAGTTCGAGTTCAGGCCCAAGGAAGAAAGGGCATACATATTCGAGCACGTATGGAAGCAGGTTAAGGAGAAATTCTACGACCCTGAAATCCACGGAATAGACTGGGCTTACTACCACGACAATTATGCAAGATTCCTTGACAATATAGGTACCTTCCAGGACTTCCGGGAGATGCTTTCGGAGATGCTTGGAGAACTTAACGGTTCGCATACCGGTGCCCGTTACCGTCCGGGCGGCGGAGTGGCTCTTGGCCATCTTGGAGTTATCTACGACCTTAACTACAGCGGCGAGGGCCTGAGGATTAAGGAAGTATTGCCCGACGGTGTTCTTGCAGTGGCAGATTACGAGATTAAGGCCGGTGACATTATTACTGCCATAGACGGCGTCAAGATAGAGGCCAACGCAAACTGGATGACCCTCCTCAGCGGCAAGGCAGGAAAGAAGACCCTGGTTTCGGTAGATAAGAAGAACGGCAAGAACGTGGATCTTCTTGTAAAGCCTGTAAGTTCCGAGTCCGACCTTCTTTACCGCAGATGGGTCAGACAGAGAGAAGAAATGGTTTACGCCCTTTCCGGCGGCAAGGTAGGATACGTTCACGTTCAGGGAATGAATTCTCCCAGTTTCAGGGAGGTTTACTCGAAAGCTCTTGGCAAATACCGCAACTGCGAGGCCCTTATAGTTGATACCCGCCACAACGGAGGCGGATGGCTTCACGACGACCTTGCCACCTTCCTTAACGGAAAGGCTTATCTTGAGTTCAAGCCCAGAGGCCAGTACATTGGCACAGAGCCGTTTAACAAGTGGACCAAGCCTTCCTGCGTGCTTATGTGCGAGGACAACTATTCCGATGCCTGCGGCTTCCCTTACACCTATCGCTCACTTGGCCTTGGAAAACTCATCGGCGCCCCCGTTCCCGGAACAATGACGGCGGTTTGGTGGGAGACCCAGGTTAACGGAACAATCATATTCGGCATACCTCAGGTTGGTTCCTGGGGAATAAAGGAGCAGCGTTATCTTGAGAATATGCAGATAGAGCCCGACATCCTTGTTTACAACAGCCCCGAGTCCCTTCTTGCAGGAGAAGACAAACAGCTTGAGGCCGCAGTTAAGGAAATGCTCTCACAAATAGAGAAATAATGGACAGCAAACTTGTAATTATACCTACATACAACGAAAAGGAGAATATCGAGCGCATTTGCCGCAAGGTATTCTCCTTGGATG
>JBGVAW010000107.1:0-15674 GCA_045224955.1 Candidatus Cryptobacteroides sp. | reverse complement strand
AACCCTTTCCCTGAAAAAAGAGATAGCAGAGTAGATGTTGAGTGTACGGATCAGGACGGAAATCGTTTCCTGGTTGAAATGCAAATTAGGAATCAGGCCAGTCTGTACGACAGGGCTGTACTATATTCTACTTATCTGGTTCAGCAGCAGCTTGAAAAGGGTGGCGATGATTACTTCTTTAAGCCAGTTTATTTCATTTGTCTTGTGGACGAAAGCATCCACAAGGATACGGACGAGGTAAAGTTCCGCTATTTTATTAAGAGAGACAATAAGGAAGAAATAATGACGGATCATCTGCAATATATATTCCTGGAACTCCCGAACTGCAAGAAGGCTCTTACGAAGGAAGCTACCGTGCTGGATAACGTCTGTTACGCGCTTCATAATATGGAACATCTTACATCACGTCCTGAGGAGCTTAAGGAAGAAATTTTCAAATTGTTGTTTGATTCTGCGGAAATTAGTAACTTCACGGCCGAAGAGAAAATGAAATACGAACAGGATATGACAACGGAACGCGACAGAAGAAACCAACTGGCTTTTGCTGTTAATAATGCGAAAGCCGAGGGCATAGCTGAAGGTATAGCTGAGGGCCGCAAAGAAGGCGTGTTGGAGGAGCGCCATAGACTAGCCAAATCGCTACTTTCCAATGGCGTCAGTGTTGATATCATCGCTGCCTCCACAGGCCTTACCAAAGAAGAAATACAAGCGCTATAAAGGCGTTAAATATTACAAAGAAGGTGTATTCTATAAGAGATACGCCTTCTTTTGTCATTAACAGTCTTTCTGCGATTTATGTTTATTATGTAGTCGATTTCGAATGTTGGTTATTGGCCCGATTTTAAAAAATCGCTTTGCGAAGTACCCTTTGCTTTATTACTATATCTTTGATAGTGCGTTACTATTTGTGTGTGTAATTGCGTAAAAGTTGGGATTGTTTTGATTCAATCTATTTAGATAATTACGCTTTACCCTGAAATTTACATTTGGGGGTGATTGGGGGTTGGGCTGTTTTTGCACGCGTCGTTGCGCTGTATTGAATGATGGGCCGGGGATAATGCAGGAATGGAGATTTCTTAACTCGTCAAGCCCGGTTATAATGACATAAAGAAGAACAGCAGTAATGAAAAAGGTTGGTATTTGGTTTATTCGGGCGAATTGAGTAGCTTTGTTTGCCGGAGACTTTTATTTGAGGTTTGGCGCTAATATTTTAGATATATCTGCTGTATGGATGAGAAGATAATATTTTCTATGAATGGTGTGGGGAAGGTTCTGCCCCACAATAACAAGGTAATACTGAAGGATATCTACCTGTCGTTCTTTTACGGAGCCAAAATCGGCATCATCGGCCTTAACGGAAGCGGAAAATCCACCCTGCTTAAAATTATCGCAGGAGTAGAAAAATCGTACAAGGGAGAGGTTGTTTGGGCACCGGGATATAGCGTAGGCTATCTGGAGCAAGAGCCGCAGATGGACCCTGACAAGACCGTACTGGAGGTAGTTCAGGAAGGCGTTCAGGAAACTATGGATCTTCTCAACGAGTACAACGAGATTTCCGCCAAGTTCTGCGAGCCTATGGACGACGACCAGATGAACAAACTTATAGAGCGCCAGGGCGAGCTTACGGAACTCATAGAGCACCACGGAGGATGGGAAATCGATTCCAAACTGGAGAGGGCTATGGACGCGCTCCAATGCCCCGCACCGGAGGCATCGGTCGCCACCCTCTCTGGCGGCGAGAGGCGGCGAGTTGCACTCTGCCGCCTGCTGCTCAAGCAGCCCGATGTCCTCCTGCTGGACGAGCCCACGACCCACCTGGACGCAGAAAGCATCCAGTGGCTGGAGGCCCACCTGCAGCAGTATAAAGGAACAGTAATAGCAGTAACCCACGACCGCTACTTCCTTGACAACGTAGCAGGCTGGATTCTGGAACTGGACCGCGGAGAAGGCATCCCCTGGAAGGGCAACTACTCCTCCTGGCTGGACCAGAAAACAAAGAGACTGGCAGCAGAAGAAAAACAGGAAAGCAAACGCCGCAAGACCCTGGAGCGGGAGTTGGAATGGGTTAGAATGGCGCCCAAGGCCCGCCAGGCCAAGCAAAAAGCCAGACTTGGAGCATACGAAAAACTGGCCGCAGCAGACGCCAAGGAAAAGGAAGCCAACCTTGAAATTTACATACCCAACGGTCCCCACCTGGGCAACAAAGTCATCAGATTCGACGACGTATCCAAGAGCTACGGCGACAAACTGCTCTTCCAGCACCTGAGCTTTGAACTGCCCCCAGCTGGAATAGTAGGAGTCATAGGCCCCAACGGAGCAGGCAAGACTACCCTATTCCGCCTGATAATGGGAATAGAAAAGCCGGATAACGGAACCATCGACATTGGAGAAACCGTAAAACTGGCCTATGTAGATCAGCAGCATAAAAAGATAGACCCGGACCTTACAGTGTATGAAACCATAGCCGGAAACTCGGAATGGATAAGGCTGGGCAACAAGGAGATAAATGCAAGAGCCTGGGTATCGCGCTTCAACTTCTCCGGAGCCGACCAGGAAAAACTTTGCGGAGTGCTCTCCGGCGGTGAAAGAAACCGTCTGCACCTGGCCCTCACGCTTAAAGACGAGGGCAACGTCCTCCTTCTGGACGAACCCACCAACGACGTAGATGTAAACACCATCCGAGCCCTGGAGGAAGGTCTGGACGGCTTTGCCGGCTGCGCCGTTGTCGTAAGCCACGACCGATGGTTCCTGGACAGGATCGCAACCCACATCCTGGCCTTCGAAGGCGATTCCAACGTAGTATTCTTTGACGGAAACTACTCCGAATACGAAGAGAACAGGAAGATGCGCCTTGGCGACGACGCCACTCCCAAGCGCTTCAAATACAAGAAGTTAATGGAGTAACCATCGACCAAAGAATACCATAATATAATAATAAGCCAAAAGCTATTAACCCCCAGAACGAATGAAACTGATAATTATAGGAGCAGGCCCCGGAGGATACGAGACAGCCGTAGCGGCCGCAAAAAAAGGAATTGAAGTAACGATAGTATCGGACGGCCCTGTAGGAGGCACCTGCCTTAACGAGGGCTGCATCCCCACAAAGAGTCTCTGCCGCAACGCAGAAGTGCTGGAAGACCTTGCAAAGGCAGAGGCCTTCGGCCTTGAAGAAGTGGGCTACAAGTTCAACTTCACCAAAGCCATAGAGCGCAAAAACAAGGTGGTTGAGCAGTTGCGCCAGGGCGTAGAATTCCTACTTGGCGGTAAGGGCATCACCCTTGTAAGGGGCAAGGCCTCGTTCAAGGACAGCAAGACAATAGTTGTCGCTTCCGACGACCCTGCTACAAACGGCCAGGAAATCACAGGAGACAATATAATAATAGCGACAGGCTCCTATTCGGCCACGCCCCCCATCCCCGGAGCAGACCTGGAAGGCGTAATCACCTCCAAGGAAATCCTTGACCTTGAAGAAGTTCCCGCAAGACTCTGCGTAATTGGCGCAGGCGTAATTGGCCTTGAGTTCGCGTCCATATTCAAGAGCTTCGGCTCCGACGTGCAGGTTGTAGAGTTCTGCAAAGAGATACTCCCCCGCTTTGATACTGACCTTGCAAAACGCCTGAAGCAGGCCCTTGGCAAAAGAGGCATCGGCATAGAAACATCGGCCGGGGTGCAGAGCATAGAGAAAACCCCCGAAGGTCTTAAGGTCACCTACCTTAAGAAGGATAAGACCGTAGAAATAGTAGCGGACAAGGTGCTTATGGCCGTAGGCCGCAGACCTGCCGTAAACGCTATAAACCTTGACGCCGCAGGCATAGAATACACTCCCAAGGGCGTTACAGTAGGCCCCGATATGCAGACCAACGTTCCCGGCATCTACGCCATAGGCGATATCACCGGAGGCTATATGCTGGCACACGTAGCCACCTTCCAGGGACTTAAGGCCCTGGCCGCAATGCTTGGCGAGCCCTGCTCCATAGACCTTGGCATTGTTCCGGCAGCGGTATTCACCAACCCGGAGGCCGCAACCGTAGGCAAGACAGAAGACGAGCTTAAGGACGCAGGCATAGAGGTAAAATGCTTGAAGTCCTTCTTCAGAGCCAACGGCAAGGCCCTTTCAATGGACGAGCCGGAAGGTTTTGTAAAGCTGATAGTTTCTCCCGACGGGCAGATACTTGGCTGCCATATGTTTGGAGCACACAGCGCCGACATTATCCAGGAGGTTGCCGCACTTATGAACAAGAAGGCTACCCTGGAAGAGTTCCAGGCTATAATCCACGCCCATCCCACTCTGGGAGAAGTACTCCAGAGCGCGGCTCACGGCGCATAATCAGTGCCTGAACAGGGAAAAATTAAACCAGATATTCTTCTATAGAGCCGGTCCAGTCTGCGTTGTTAAGGGGAACCATAACACGCATTCCAAGGGCCTGGCCAGCGTCTGCATTACGCTGGCTGTCATCCACGAAGAGAGTCTCTTCCGGGACAAGGTTCTCCGTATCCAAGACTTTGCGGAAGATTTCTGCAGAAGGCTTCATCAGCTTAAGGTCACAGCTGAAATAAGTAGCGTCAAAGAAATGGTCGATGCTTCTGCCGTCACCGCTGAACTCCGGGCTGTGGGCCCAGGCAGTAACGTAAGGATTGGTATTGGACAGGAGGAAGGTCTTGTAGCCGCGCTCCCTGAGCTGGGCCAGTTTGTCAAGGTTACGCATAGGAACGTCCTTGATGAAGCCCTTCCAGGCATATCCGCACTGCTCGTGGGTAAGTTCCTTTCCTATCATCTTGCTAAGCTCCGTGCGGAACTCCTCGCAGGTGATAAGGCCGCCCTCCAGCTGCCCGAATATACCCTCCTGATGAGAGGCATTGAGCCATACGTGGGCATCGGTCACACCAAGCTCCTTGAAACGGGTCACGGCCAGTTCGTGGCTAAGGTCGAATACAACCCCGCCCATATCGAATATTATTGACTTGATCATTTTGAAACGGTAGTTTTGCGCTTTTTCCAGCGTTCCAGAGCCAGCTGCTGCATATCCCGCACCTCGTCCCTCTCGTCCACGATTTCATTGCCCAGAATGGTCTCAATAACATCTTCCAGCGTAAGAATACCCTGGAAAGAGCCATACTCGTCTATGACCACGCTGATAGGCTCGTCCTTGGATATCATCTCGTCCCAAATCTTGTCCAGGGTGGCATCCTCGGAGAAAGAGGCGATGTCGCGGCGAATCTCGCCAAGAGTAATGTCGAACTTATCTTCTGCAATCAGCTGCAGGGCCTCCATTCGCAGAATGTATCCGGTTATGTACTCGTCATTGTCAGTATAAACCGGAATGCGGCTATGATGAAGGAAACGCTTGTCTTTGTAGAAAGCCTTGAGTTTCATAGACTCAGGGGCGATGGCGGCCACAACCCTTGGAGTCATTGCATCGGCGGCGGTGATATCGTCCAGGCTTAGCATATTCTGTATCACCTCGTTCTCGTCCTCGTCAAGCTCGCCGGACTCCTCGGCTACATCGGCCATTGCAATAACCTCCTCCCTGGATATGGTGGCATCCCCCTCCTTGGGCGATATGGTCTTTTGGAACCATTCGATTGCCACGACAATAGGATAGAGGGATATTATAAGTATGCCGATAGCTCCGGTGGCGAAGCCCATCAATGATTTCCAGTGGGCTGTACCGATGCTTTTGGGGATGATTTCCGCAAACAGCAGGATGAGGATTGTGGTAACGGCGCTCACAAGGCCGAACCATTCGCTGCCGAATATCAAGGTGGCCTGTCGTCCTACGCCTGCGGCGCCGATGGTGTTGGCGATGGTGTTAAGAGTGAGGATAGCTGCAAGGGGCCTTGAAGGGTCTGTCTTGTAGTGCTTCATTTTTGTGGCGGGAGCGTAGCCTTCCTCCTCCTTCATAGTGATGAAGGAAATGGGTGTACTCATAAGCGTCGATTCCAGAACGGAACAGAGAAAGGATATGAGCATTGCCCCGATAAGAAAAGCTAGCAGTAAGGCCATAAAACAAATTTTTAGCCTACAAAGATACTGCTAGCTATTCAAATTATCAAGACCCCGGGACCGGCCCGGAGGTGGTTTAATCGCCGTATTTAAGGACTGGCTGACGTGCAGCCGTGGTCTCGTCCGGGCGGCGTATAGGAGTGTTGTGCGGGGCCTCGCGAAGAATCATAGGATCCTTTGCAGCCTCATCGGCAATAAGTCTCATCACGGAGATGAACTCGTCTATGGTCTCCTTGCTCTCTGTCTCGGTGGGCTCTACCATCAAAGCCTGGTGGAAGAGCAGCGGGAAGTAGATTGTGGGAGCGTGGAAGCCGAAGTCCAGCAGACGCTTGGCCACATCCAGGGTTGTAGCGCCGTGACCGTCGGCAGCCTTGGCGGCACCATCGTCAATAAGACCGTCATATACGAACTCGTGCTTGCAAACCGAGCCTATCGGCAGTTTATACTTGTCCTTGAGGCTCTCCTTGATATAATTGGCAGACAGGGTCGCATATTTGCCGGCCAGCTTGATATTCTGCTTTCCAAGCATAAGTATGTAAGCATAGGCACGCAGGATCACTCCGAAGTTGCCGTTGAATCCGGACACCTTTGTGACGGGCAGGAACTGCACAAGGTGCTTTGCTACGCCTACGGGGCCGCTGCCGGGGCCGCCTCCGCCGTGAGGAGTAGAGAAGGTCTTGTGAAGGTTCAGGTGCATTATGTCAAAGCCCATATCTCCGGGGCGCACTACGCCAAGGAGAGGGTTCATATTGGCTCCGTCGTAATAAAGCAGACCGCCGCAGCCGTGAACCAGCTTTGCAATCTCCCCTATTTCTTTCTCGAAGAGACCAAGGGTGTTGGGGTTGGTCATCATAATGCCGGCGATGTCGGGACCGAGCAGGGGCTTAAGGGCCTCTACGTCCACAAGACCGTTGGCATTGGACTTAACCTCCACTACCTCAAGTCCGCAAACGGCGGCGCTGGCAGGATTGGTGCCGTGGGCGCTGTCCGGTACGATAACCTTGGTGCGGGCCTCGTCGCCGCGGGCCATATGGTACTGACGCATAATCATCAGGCCGGTGAGCTCGCCGTGAGCGCCTGCGCAGGGCAGGAAGGTAAAGTGAGCCATTCCCGTGATGGCGGCAAGTGCCTTGTCAAGTCCTTCGTAAACAGCCTTGGCTCCGGGAACCGTGCAGTCCGGCTGCAAAGGATGCAGACCGTTGAAGCCTGGGATGGCGGCAATTTCCTCGTTGATTTTGGGGTTGTACTTCATTGTACAGCTGCCAAGAGGATAGAAGCCGGTATCAACTCCAAAGTTCATCTGGGACAGGTTGGTATAGTGGCGCACCACGTCAATCTCGCTTACCTGCGGGAGGGCAGGAGAATCGGCACGGCAGAGTTCCCCGGGGAGCTGGCAGCCGGTGCCAAATTCGTTGCAAGGAAGAGAATAGCCTGTGCGGCCTTCCTTGGAGAGTTCGAATATAAGTTTATCGTAGTACTTCATAGCTATACCTCCTTTACCAATGCTACAAGGGCGTCAATCTCTGCCTTTGTGCGTTTTTCCGTTACGCAGAAACTTACATATCCCTCTTCTGTGCCAAGAGCGGCAAAGAAACCGCCGTCCAGCAGCTTCTGCTGCAGTTTGTCAACAGGAACAAGAGGCTTAAGCACGAACTCCTTCAGGAAAGGGGCGTCGAAGACCTTCTGGAACTTGCCGGTGGCAAGCAGCTGGTCGTAAAGGTAATGGGCGCCTGCATAGCTAAGCTCGTTAACCTTCTTAAGACCTTCGGGGCCCATAAGAGAGGCATATACCGTAACAAAGAGGGCCATAAGGCTCTCGTTTGAGCAAATGTTGCTGGTGGCCTTCTCGCGGCGGATGTGCTGCTCGCGGGCCTGGAGGGTAAGCACAAAGCAGCGCTTTCCGTCGGCATCCACGGTCTGTCCTACTATACGGCCGGGCATCTTGCGGACATAGTCCTTGCGGCAGGCCATAAAGCCAACGTAAGGGCCGCCGTAGCAAAGCGGGATACCAAGAGGCTGGCCGTCACCCACTGCAACGTCAAAATCCCATTCGCCCGGAGTCTTAACGACTGCAAGGGCAGAAGGGTCGCAGTACTCTACTACGATACCGCCTGCGGCGTGTACAGTCTCTGCAAAACCGGTGTAATCCTCTACAATACCATATTTATTGATATTGGGGACGATGATACCGGCAACATCGCCCTGTTCCAGTTCTTTCCTGAGGCTGGACAGGCTTATTTTGCCATTCTCCAAATCGATGAAGCCAAGCTGGGTTCCGGCAAAGCGGGCATAGGTCTCTATTACCTTTACCACGTTGGGAAGAAGGCCCTTGGACAAGAGCACGCGGGTCTTTTTCTTGGTGCAGGCAATTGCCATACGCACTGCCTCCGCTGCTGCGGTGGGACCGTCATACATAGAGGCATTGCTTATATCCATTCCCGTAAGGGCGCAGATTGTGCTCTGGTACTCGAAGATGTACCTTAGAGTACCCTGGGAAATCTCTGCCTGGTAAGGTGTGTAAGCGGTTATGAACTCTGACCTTTGGGTAAGGTAAGGGATAACCGACGGGGTGTAATGGTCGTAAGCGCCTGCGCCCACGAACACTTTAAGGCGGGCATCCTTTGCATCAAGAGAAGCAAAGAAGTCCCTGACCTGCTGCTCTGACATTGCATCCGGCAGGTCATACTCACCCTTATAGACAAAGTCCGCAGGCACGTCGGAGTAGAGCTCTTCAAGGGAGCCTACGCCAATTTTGCCAAGCATTGCGCGGACGTCGTCCGTGGTATGAGGAAAATATGAAAAGCCAGCCATTGCCTACTCGGTCATTTTTGCGTAAGCGGCTGCATCCATAAGAGCCTCAAGCTCTGAAGGATCGGACATCTTAACCTTGATGATCCAAGCGCCGTAAGCATCGCCGTTGATGAGTTCGGGCTCGTCTTCAAGGGCTTCGTTAACCTCTACTACGGTGCCTGAGACAGGGGCGATAAGGTCGCTGGCGGCCTTTACGCTCTCCAGTGCGCCAAAGTCTTCGCCTGCGGTAACATCGTCGTCAACATCGGGAACATCTACGTAAGTAATGTTGCCCATTTCTTTCTGTGCAAAGTCAGAAACGCCTACAACGGCAATTTCACCTTCTACTTTTACCCATTCGTGAGACTCGCTGTAAAGGAGTCCTTCAAGTACTTTTGACATAGTTATTGTTTTTTTATCGTTAATTATTTCTTGTATCTGGTCTGATAGAATCTCTTCTTAACTACTTTTCCGGGGAAGACTCTCTTGCGGATGCGAATCCACAGCGGGGTGTCCAGAGCGGCGAAGTCCTTGTTTACAAGGGCGAAGCAAATGCTCTTGTCAAGAGAAATGGAGTGGTATCCTGTGGTAACTACGCCCACCTCCGTGCCGTCTTCCAGTTCTACAGGATAGCCGGCGCGCGGAATGGCTTTGTCCTCTATCTCTATTCCCACGAGTTTCTTGCTTATAGCACCGGCTTTCTGAGCCTCCAGGGCCTCCTTGCCAATGAACTCTTCCTTGTCCAGCTTGCAGAACATACCCAGACCGGCCATTACGGGGCTGATTTCCGGGCTTAGCTCGTCGCCGTAAAGAGGAAGTCCGGCCTCGAAGCGCAGGGTGTCGCGGCAGCCAAGACCGCAGGGAGCAACGCCTGCCTTAAGCAGCCTGTCCCAGAACTCGACGGTGGTCTGGGGAGTTGCATAAACCTCGAATCCGTCCTCTCCGGTATAACCGGTACGGCTTATGATTACCCTGTTTCCATCTACGGAAGCGCTGCAATAGGTGTAGAATCCCAAATCAGCAGCCTCCTTGAAGCCAAGCACCTTTATCAAGGTCTCCTCTGCCTTGGGGCCCTGAACAGCAATCTGTCCCCACAGGGGCGACTGATTATCTACTACAACATCGTACCCGGCGGCGTTTTCCTTCATCCAGGCCACGTCCTTATCGATATTGGCGGCGTTTATGACCAGGAGGTATTTGTTAGCTTCCGGCTCCTTGTAAACCAGGAGGTCGTCCACCGTGCCACCATCGGGATAAAGCATCATACCGTAAAGTACCTGACCCGGCACCATCGGCCTTATATCATTTGTAAATATGTGATTTACATACTTTTGAGCATCGGGACCGGAGATGAAGACCTCTCCCATATGGGAAACGTCAAACATACCAACGGCCTCGCGCACTGCAAGATGCTCTGCGGTGATATCGGTGTACTGTATAGGCATCATAAAGCCGGCGAAGGGGCTCATTTTAGCTCCAAGTGCCAGATGGCTTTGATAAAGCGGAGTAATTTGAAGATTCTCTTCCATAGTTTTTAGTTTGTATCGATGGTTTCAGAAAATATTATTTTTATAAGATTGTCTGTGCTCAAGCCCATTATGCCGGTGTCCTTGCCGGCGAAGGCCTCCCGCAGCGCCTGGAGGCTGAGAGTTTTGCCCTCCGCGGCCTTTTCTATCTCTGCCGCAGCGGCGGGGCTGGTATGGAAGAAATCACCCTCCAACTCAAGCGATTTGATGATTTGGCCATCCAGGTCTATTGTGACTTTCACCTCCCCGACACCCTCTATCCGGGCCGATTTCTCTATGCTGTAGGCGTGTTTTCTCCCTTGCAGGAACGCCGGGTCTAGGTATTCTTTTTCTATTTGAGATATTTCATTCAGGGCCGATGGTGCCAGTTCAATTGCCTTGAAACCGGCTCCCAGTACGCTTTCCAGATGTTTGATGAAGGCCTCTATGGAAATTGGATTCCCTGCCGCCTCAAGTTCTTCCTTTATGTTTGTGACCCTGCGGCGCACGGAATTCACGCCCTTGCTGCTTATTTTGCCCTCCGAGGGGGTGATGGCCCTTTCCAGGGCGTCGAAGGAAACATCGAACATCATTGTACAGTGGACGATACTTCCCCTGGGCAGAAGGGTGAAGGCCGCGCCTGATACTTTTTTGCCGCCGATGGTTACGTCGTTTCTGCCGGAACGCTCTGCCCTGAGGCCAAGACGGCGCAGGGCCAGGACTATGCGGTCTATGAAGCGGGCAAATACGAAGGGAGTGTCGGTAAGGTCGCATACATAGGAAATCATAACGTTTCCCATATCTGCGTAAACACAGCCGCCTCCGCTTTTGCGACGGTAAAATTCAATTCCCTGATTTTTGCAATAATCCAGATTGACCTCGGCTTCCATAACCTGATTGCGCCCGAAGATTACCGTAGGGGGCACCTGCCAGAGGAAGAAAGCTTCCCGTTCTCCCTGCTCTTTGGACGCGGGAATCAAGGTCTCCATATTGGCGGCTACATATTCTTCTGCCGCCAAGTACCAGACCAATTTCCTGCGGTCCACTTTGGGAAATACGATTTGCTTCATATCAATCCTCAAATATAATCAAAAAACGTAAGATTGCTATAAAACTTCCACAATAGCTTTATTGGCCTTGGCATTAAGAAGGGCGTCTTCCGGCGTGCCGCCCTTGGAGGGTGCAAGTTCGCCGCAGATATCCGTGCCCATAATTGTGCGGGCTACCTTGATCTGATGGCAAAAAGCCAGTAGTTCCGGGAGTGTCATTGTGCCTTGGTCCCAGTCCGTAAGGGCATATTCAGGCAAGAGCACATCCTTGTCTATGCTAAGGTAAACCGGCTCTTCCGATGCCACCAGCCAGTCTTTAAGTTGCTCGCAGGCTCTTGCGAACCACTGCTCCCGTGAAACTTCACCTGCCGTCTCTTCCGTGAACCCACTTATGATTGTCGCACGCGGGGTGCCGTCTTCGGCGGAGGGAAGGCCCTCGGTTTCACTGAGCAAAGAAGGATTTATGCCGATTATTAGGACTCTTTGCAGGAAAGGGTTATCCCTGAGCATACTGCGGACCCATCCGCCGCAGCTAAGGATGTCCTCCCCGAAGGCGGGAATCTGAGTATCGGGATGATTGTCTATCAGGACCAGCGAAAAAGGGCGGTCTATCTTTGCCGTGAGCAAATAAGTCATATAGTGATAGTCCCCGGAATCTATGAAGTTTACACTGCCGTTAAGGCTTAGGTCAGCGGCCCCTCGAAGGGAGCCGGGGCATTGACTGTCAGCCAATAAAGCCGGGTCTGCATAGCACGATGTTCCCGGCAGGGCGGTAAGGTCAAAGACCTTGGCCCGGCGTCCAAAATCGTACTCCCTTTGGCGATATGCTCCGGAAAAACTATAAACCCTGATATTCATAACAAGCAAATTTAGCAAAAAGTTCTAACTTTGCAGGGCAAGAGAAGCAAATGCAGATGAAAACGTACACTAAAATAAAAATACTGGCCGCCCTTATTCTGGCGGCATCGGCCACTACCGCGCCGGCCCAGAGTCAGGACAGCTACTTTGGCAGGATAGACACCGTAAAGGTTAAAAAGCACCACCTGCGTACCGCCCTGGTTACCCAAGGCATCAACCTTGGTCTCTGGACCTACGACAGGCATATTTCCGGCAGCGAATTTGCCAAAATCAATATAAAGACAGTCAAGAGCAATATAGAAACCGGCTTTGTCTGGGACAGTGACCGCCTGGCCACAAACCACCTTGGACACCCCCTCAACGGCGGTTTCTACCATACTGCCGCCAGGGCTAACGGGCTTAACTACTGGGAATCCCTTCCCTACTCCATTGCCGGAAGCCTTGTTTGGGAGGTCTTTGCAGAGAAAGAGCCGCCGGGACTGAACGACTTCATTGCCACTCCCCTTGCCGGAGCAGCCTTCGGAGAAGTATCGCACAGAATATCCGGTCTCATCCTGGACAACAGCGCAACCGGAACAGGGCGCATAGGACGCGAACTGGCCGCTTTCGTTGTTAACCCGATAGGATCAGTGAACCGTCTTTTCACAGGACAGGCCTGGAAGGTAAGGGAAGAGCAGACCATCCCCGTACCGGTTATGATGGAGGTATCGTCCGGTATGCGATATGTGGCCGATGGTGGCTTTATCTCCGGTGGCGGCACCACTCCCTACGTACGTTTCGGGATGGAATATGGTTATAGGACCGATGCTGCCTGGAACTCTCCCTTCGACCACTTCCGTATGGATGTCATTATGAATCCTATGGGGGACAATGTATCGCAGCCTATCTTTGGCAGGGTTGGTATTACAGGCCGAATCTGGGGTAGCGATATAGACACCGGAAGCGCCGATACCGATGCCCTATGGGGTATTTTCCAGCAATACGATTTTTATCACTACAGGTCAGGGAAAAAGGGAGGCACAAACTCTCTGTTCAATTTCTCCGAGACCGTAGCCGCCGGATTGGGCATTGTTTTGGAGCACAGGGGCAAGAACGCTTCTTTGAGCCAGGACCTCTTTGCAGACCTTATAGTGCTTGGCGCTGCACAGAACAAGAACCTCTTCATTATCGAGAGGCATTACAATATGGGCAGCGGCGCGGCAGTAAAGTCCCGCACCCAGCTTAAACTCTTTAACAGGATAAGCCTTGCCCTTGATATGAAGGTATTCTACCTTAACACCTGGAGGAATAAGGACTATAGGCTTTTGCCGGAAGATATGCATCCTCTGTACTACGATACGCCCGGAGACAAGGGCCATTCACTGGCCTATGTACTGGAACCATCGATCCGTATAGACATCACCCGTCACTGGGGTGTATATGCATCCGCCGCGCGCCTGGGGCTTGACAGCAGCTACAACAACTTCCCCGCCGACAAAGCCCGCACCACCGACATCCTCTTCGGGCTCTGCTATAATCTATAAACAGCTATCCTGAATATGTCTCCAAAGTATTGGGGACATAGCTAAGACAGGCCCTGAAGATTATTGCAGCAGATTCCTGCGGGAAGGATCGGGGGTCTTCATCCAGTCGGGAAGAGGAGCATCCAGAAGATAGTGGTCAAAGAACTCCTGAAGCCTTCTGGACAAATCCTTGCAATTGCGGCGCTCTACAAGATTATGAGCCTCGTCATTGTACTGAAGCAACCAGGCAGGCTTTCCAAACCGGCGCAAATCAGAGAAGAACTCGATACCCTGATACCACGGCACAGCGCCATCGGCATCATTGGACATAATAAGCACCGGAGTATTCACCTTGTCCACAAAGAACACAGGAGAATTCTCTATGTAAAGTTCCAGGCCGCCGTCTTCCCATATAGACTTGCCAATACGGCTCTGTCCGTGCTCGTACTGCATAGCGCGGGCAACACCGCTCTCCCAGCGAATACCGCCATAAGCACTGGTCATATTGCCCACGGGGGCACCCGCGCCTGCGGCCTTGAACATATCCGTGCAAGTTACAAGATAAGCCACCTGATAACCGCCCCAGCTCTGGCCCTGAATAGCCATACGCTCCTTATCTATGAACGGGAACTGGCTGCACATAGACTCCGCACCGGCACAGATGCAATTGAAAGCACTCTTGCCTGGATGTCCGGGAGTATAGACGATATCCGGCACAAACACGGCATAGCCGCGGCTCACATAGAATGAAAGATTAACCGTAGAACGGGAAGGAGCAGGCTGGATATAATTGAACAGGGACTCAGACCTCTTCTCATAGAAATAAATCATTAGAGGCACCTTCTGTCCTTCGGGAATATCCTCAGGAACATACAGAAGTCCATCCAGAGGAGTACCATCGTAAGCATTCCAATGAACCAGGCGCACATCTCCCCAGCGGTAATTCTGCTGTTGAGGATTGGTGGCGGTAAGTTTGGAAGCCCCCGCGTAAACATTCACAAGACTCTCCCTGAAATTAACCGGATAACCCTTCTTCCCTGCCTTGGCGCAGGCAAGATACAGATTGGGAGAATTACGGAAATTACCCTTTACGAAGGCCAGCACGGCAGCCTTCTCTGCCTTTACGGCAGAACCAAAGCTAAAACCTTCCTTGAACCACACAGGCACAGACGGCTTTATACTCTTAAGATAAGCAACGCCATTCTCCTTGGTAGTCTCATCGAACACGGTAAAATACAAAGGCTCATCCAAAGAAGGCACATAGCCCTCCCCAAGCCTTGCAAGAGAACCGGGAATGCGATGCTCCACAGGATCGGCAAGACGGAAACGTACCTTATTCTTGCGGCCCTCGCCCATAGTAAGGCAGCGGGCAGAGGAACCATCGGCCCCAAGCATCCATACATCGTACCTGTCGCAGATCAGGACATACTTGTCATCCTTGGTCCAAAGGGGACGATAGTCATAGGAATTGGGGTAATGAGGATGATCGTCTTCCTCATCGTAAAAGGCAGTACCGCAAGCCTCGGTGATATTCTTGACTTCCTTTGTAGCAATATCTATCGTAAACCAGTTAAGCGCATCGGCATCGTACCAGACAGCATACTTTCCGGCAGGCGAAAGCCTGGGACGGCCTGCCACCTTGGTAAGCAAAGTCTCTCTGGAACCATCAGCCAAAGAAACCACTGCAACATCATTGTAAGGATTGGAATCCCAGAAGGAAGAAAGCTGATAATTGGTCCTGTCCACAGAAAGGGCATAGGCAGCATCGCCGCCCTCAAAATGATTAAGACCGTCAAGATAAGACTGCTCCAGACGCACGACCTCCTTGCTGTTTACGTCAATAACGGCAGAGAAGGTAAAATTCTCCAGGCGGGACTTCATAGCCTTTGCCATAGGAGGAGTAACCAGAGCGTCGTAATTCCAGATATTCAGGCGGGCTGTCTCAAAATCCACTATAGTGCTGTCC
>JBGVAW010000106.1:0-13750 GCA_045224955.1 Candidatus Cryptobacteroides sp. | reverse complement strand
GTCTGCCTTGCGAAGTACTACGCTGGGGCTGTGCCAGTTTCCTGCATTGTCGGAACCAAGGGTGAGGCTTACCGTCTGGCTTTCGCCTGCGGCAACGGTCCAGTCTTTACTTCTGGTAACGTAGTCGCCGTTATCGAACCAGGCACCGGAGTAGTCATCGCTTCCTACCCTGGTTTCCTGTTTGGTCTGGGTGCTCTGGGCAATGGTAAGGGAACCATCGGCAACTATGGCATTGCCGCCAAAAGGAGTGTAGCTTGCGGTAAACGCTTTTTCTGTAGTACCTAAGGTAGCATCCCAAACGGCTGCAAGGTTGTCACTGATTGTGTAACCCCCTGTAAGAAGAACCTTGCTCTCATCGGGATGTACACCGTAAACTACCGCGTTGTCCTTTACAAGGCTTACCTTGGTAGCGCCGCCGATAACATAAGCTGTCGCGGAAACTTCAAGGGAAACAATTGCGTTGGGGTCGCCGGACTCTACAACGGGACCCTTGCCGGGAACAAATACTGCATAAGCGCCGTCGGGGCAGAGAGAGAAGTAAACATCGTCCGCGTCTTCTACTGCAAGGCCGCTGTACTCCTGATAATGCTGCTCTCCGTCAGCCCAGGTAACATCGTAACGGACAGTTGCCGTAGTATTGTTGTTGGTAACGGTGATAGCAACGTGAGCCTTGTCAAGCATTGCGTTGAACGATTCCCAATTACCCCAGTCGTTGGTCTTGGTTGCTGCATCGTAAGAACTGCCCCAACCATAGTTGTCCAGACGTACAACGGCATACTCTGTATTGTCGCCCTTGCGAAGGATAGTGCTCATTGACTGCCAAGCGCTTACTGCAGGAGAATATACGTCCATTTCATAAGTTACGCTCTCACCGGCAGGAACCTTCTTGTTAGGGGTGAAATGAGCCCACCAAGGAGTGTCAAGGGTAGGAAGACCAAGTGCAGACTCGCCTTTCACCAGGGTGATGGTGGTGGTTGCAGTTGCCTTCTGGGCGCCTGACTTATAAGTAAAGGTAACATCCTGATCGCCCTCGACCAGTTCAATGGCGGAGATGCTTACTTCGTCAAGGCTTACAGGGAAGGACAGGCCGCCCTCGAAGTTGGACTGAAGTTCTATACCGTAAGGACGATACTCAAGTGATGTATTGTCGTAATAATAATATGTATTAGCTACAGGCTCGGTAACAATCTGGAGGCTCTCAAGTGCGGCAAAAAGCTCAAAGTTGTAATATCCGGCAACTGCCTTTGTAAGAACACCCTTCTTGGTGTAACTGTAAGAAACCACTACTGTCTTTGTACCGGGAACGGTCAAATCGGGCTGGGAGATAGAGAGTTTCTCTTTATCTACGGCCATTGAGGAACCATCGGCAAAAGTAACTGTTGCAACTGCATCACCCCAGAAATCGGGATCCTCTGCTCCGAAGGAAACAACCTCGGGAGTACCTGTGATGGTTATGCTCTGAGGCTCTGCATCGGGAACAACCGGATAATCAGAAGCGGTAAGATAGGCTTTCTCTATTGCCAGACGGCAGTGGTCTGCTACCAGGAATACATTTACATCGTTGATGAACGATACAGGACAATTCATTGTCTCTGTGACGATGGAGCCGTCAGTAGCGGTAGCGACAGCCTCTATGTATGCCTTTCCTTCACTGGCGTGGTCGATATTCAGGACAACCGCTGCACCCTGCATCTTCTCGCGGAAGGTTGCCCAGAAAGCGTCGCCGCTAGGCTCCTCGCCGTCGATATCAAGATGAAGAGTAGACTTGCTGCCGTCATACTCTGCGCCCCAACCGTAATTGTCGGAACGGAGAACAAGATACTCTGAATAGCCGTTTGCACCGCGCTCGGCCGGAGTAGTGAGGACAAGAACCCAGTTTTTGTAGTTCTCGTCGCCGGGGGAATAGTTGGTAAGGTTGATAACCAGCTTTTTACCCACGGGAACAGTGAAATACTGGCTGAATTCTGTCCACCAGCCAGAATCAAAAGCATCGCTTCCGACGGAAGCAGCAGTGATTTCGATGTCTACAGCGCCATCGGGCGTTGTATTCTCACCATCTTTCTCTGCCTTGTAATCTGCAATCTTGTCTGAAAGATCGTCCGGGGCGTCAATGGAGTAGGTCTCCAAAGAGGAACATCCCGTCACGAACATTGCGAGAGAAGTTGCGATTAACAGTAGATTTTTGATTTTCATACTGAATTTGAATTGGTTAATATTTATAATTTAAGAATTTACAAGGTTACTTCCGGCCAGCCGTCCTCTGTCCATACAAGGGGACGTACCAGCAGGGTTGCATTATATTTAATGGATTTATCGTATCCGTGAAAATACATCTTGTCTCCGGAAGCAGTCTGAACTACGGCGCAATGCCCCACTCCGGGGTAACGCTCGTTTCCACTGAGAACTACAGTGCCGCCACCGTCAAGAAGGGAACGGCCTTCCTTGTCTGTGTAGGGACCCGTTACCCGGTCCGAACGGCCCACGACCACCTTATAGGTGCTCTTGGGCCCTCGGCAACATAGGTCATAACTAACAAACAAATAATATGAATTATCCCTTTTTATTATATAAGGAGCTTCAACAGCCCCGTTTCCAGGATCATAGGCTTTACCTCTCGGGTCCGGCTTTATGGCATCATCGCTCTTGGATATGTCTTCTACGGTTTCTTCCGGCCTGTGGCAGATTGCGAATACCTCCCCTTCCGTTCTTGTAAACGCAGAGTCCAGCCGGACCATCTTTACTCCGCTCCAGAAAGAGCCGAAACTTAGCCAGGGTGTTCCGTCGTCATCTACAAACAGATTAGGGTCGATGGCATTATAATCGTTTTCTCCGCCCACTGAACGAACCACACAGCCGTGGTCTGTCCACAGATAATCGGGAGAATCAGGATCCAGGGAAGGGTTGGTTGCAACTCCTATTGCAGAATCGTTCTTTCCAAAGGAGGAACAGGAGTAATAAAGGTAATATAATCCATTGTGGAACGATATGTCCGGAGCCCAGGTATGTCCACGATATTTTGGAACGGACTCTGTAGCCCAGGCAGGAGCCTCGTCAAATACTTTGCCCACATAAGTCCAATTCTTCTGGTCTGCTGAAGAGAATATGTTTATGCCGAAACCTGTACTGTAAAGATACCAGAGGCTGTCACAAAAAGCCACCGCCGGATCGTGGGCGGGAGGTGCGTAAGGAAGAAAGTCCTTGAAAGGGTCTTTGTTGTTTACATTGGAGCAGCCTAGAGACAGACACACTGCCAATGCGGCAAAGATTTTCTTATGCATCGTTTTAATTGGTTAACCGATACAAAGGTAAATTCTTATAAAACCTTTTAAGTGCAGAAAATAACAGAAAAGGTGGATTTTTGGACGGTGTCTATTTAAGGATGGCGCTGGGATTTATGTTGAATTCCTTGGTAAAACAACGCGTAAAATACTTTGGATCGTTGAATCCAACCTCATAGGCCACCTCGGATATATTCATACTCCTGTCGTTCTGCAGGATTTCTTTGGCCACGGAAAGTCTGTAAGACCTTATGAACTGCCCTATCGACGAACCAAGCACTTCCTGTAATTTCTTGTTAAGCATTGTTTTACTCATTCCCATCTCTTCGCAGAACGTGGCAACGTCAAGATCCGGATTGCGATAGTGCTTTCTGGCGGCATCGGCAATCTTCTCCAGGAACTTGTCGTCTTTCCCTATTTTTGCCGAAAGGTTTCTTTCAGGAGAGAAGAACAGTTTGATTGAAGCCATTTCCTCATTCTGACGAAGCAGAACCTCGTTCTGGCGGTTTAATTCCTCTGCCTTTTCTTCTACCAGGCGCTTCTGCTCGGAAATCTCGCTGGTTCTCTTCTGGACAGTTTCTTCCAGAATAACCTGACGATGAATAAGCGCACGCGTACGCCATATTATTATCAAATAGACCACGGCAAGCACGAAGGCTACAAGGAGCAGATGGAACCACCAGTCAGAATAGAAATAGGGCCTTACCTTGATATGCAGGGACAGTTCTCCCAGATTTTCTCCCAAATCATCCATAGCCCTTACCTGCAGGGTGTATTTTCCTGCGGGAAGACTGGAATAAACCACAGTGTTTTTACCGGGAGAAACGGTAATCCATTCTTTGTCGTATCCCTTCATCCTGTACTCGTAGGATATGCGTGAACCGGCAGTAAGAGCTGTAAAACTGACGGTGAGATATTTCTCGCTCTCGTGCATAGACAGGTTGGTCATAAACGGATCATTGAAGACCCTGTTGCCTATGGCCAGTTTCGTAAATCGCAGAACGCCCTCTCCCGGACCCGATTTTATAGACAGCGGGTCAACAGCCAAGAGACCCGATACGTGCCCGAAGTAAAGAGTTCCGTCGCTGCCTGCAAGGGTGTTGTTCCAGTAGAACTGATTCTCCGGCAGGCCGTCTTCGCGGAGGAATTTCTTTATGTTTCCCGTGGCAGGATCGAGCCTGTTAAGACCGTGGTCGGTACTAATCCATATATATCCTGCCGTATCCTTGCAAATACCCCTCACCCTATTGTTAGACAAGCCCTGATTTGTAGTGATGGAGGTAAAGATATAGGAACCATCGTCCTGTAAATCAGCCTTGTATACTCCGCCTCCATTACTTCCTATGTATAAGGTTTGGTCCGATACTTCCGCAATACAGGAGATTCTCTCCTTTGCCATTGACTGGGGCGCATCCATCTTATACCTGTAATGCGTGTAGTCAAACAGACCGTCCTTACTGCGGGATGTAAGAGTAAAACGGAACAGGCCGTCGGAACTTCCTATCCACAGATTACCGTGACTGTCAAGACAGGAGCCGATACAGCCAATAGGCTGCTCGGATACGGCCTCCGTGTACTGTCTTGTTGACGGGTTATAGAAAAATATACCTTTGTTGGAACCAACCCAGAGAAGATTGTTAAGGGTGTCGTATTCCAGGGCGCCTATGTAATCTACACGGCCTTCGCTGCCCGGAATATGGGACAGCACCTTGAGAGGGCCCTGGCCGGCCACAACATCTATTCCGCCGCCCCAGGTGCCTACGTACATACTTCCGTCCGGTCCCTGTCTAAGTGCGCTCACGCTGTTATGGGTAAGTCCGGACCTCATAGTAAGATGGCTGAATCCCGGCTCATTCTCTTTTTTTACGCTTAGGCCGCCTTCTACAGTACCAACCCAAAGCCTTCCGTCACTGCTCTGATACAGAGAGTTAACCGCTCCGCCGGCTATGGAAGAGGGCGATTCCGTACTGGTATAATTATCAAAATCGAAGCGCTTGGGGATGCAAATCATAAGGCCCCTGTTCTCTGTTGCAATAAAGGTTATATTGCCGACAGTCACCACCCGGCTCACCACCATCTTCCCAAGTTGGTCAAAATCATCGGTAACCGGATTATATAAGTTGAGCCCGTACAGCGACGATGCCACAAGCCTTCCGTTGTAAGAAAATGAAAGGCTGGTGATAAAATTCTGAGTAAGAGAGTTGGCCCCGGAAGAAGAGGAAGTATATTGCTTGAACTCCCCTGTATGCCTGCTCACCTTGTAAAGACCTATTTCAGTAGAAATCCAAACTACAGGGCCGTCGGATAAATAATCTGACACATAAACTGGATAATCGAAGGTAAGTGACTGAAGAATAGGGGTTCTGTCCAGGCCATTGCCTTCAGGGGTCTCCTCTATTTTGTAAAACGACGTTCCAAGCCTTATCCAAACCGATCCGTCATTGTCCACATCGCTGCAAACAGGGTTTGTCTGTTCCAGGTCAGGATGGGTATAACTCAGGACAGAGGCGATATTTCCGGCATCATCAAACCTGACCTTAAAAATACTGGAGTCCAGAATAAACCAGATGGAGCCTTTGGAATCAATGGTCACATATCTGCATACTGCCGATTTGTTAAGGTCTTCAAGACCTAGCGACCGGTTGCATAGTTTAAGAGAAGGAATGTCTATTACGTCCAGGCCACCGTCGGACCCAACCCATAGACGGTGAAACCTGTCTTCCGTGAAATTCCTTACAAAATTGCTCTTGATGGGGTTAGCGGAAGAATAATCGAATGTAAGGAATTCGAACCCGTCCCAACGGCAGATTCCGCCGCCGGAAGTGCCTATCCAAAGAAAGCCGGAATAATCTGTATGGACATCCACCACGAAGTTGCACGGCAGTCCGTGATCCATATCGATGTATTCTACCTGAAACTTTCCTGAATAAACGTCCTGTGCGCCAAGAGATACGCAAAACAACAACGTTGCGGCAAAACAGGCTAGTATTTTTACACAATTCTTGTTCATTTGTCCACCCCTTTGCCGCAAAAATACTCTATTTTTGTAATAAATTACTGAAACGATTAAATATTTTTCACATTATGTTAAAGAAAATCACCGTTATAGCCTTTGTGATAGCTCTTGCAACAAATGCAACTTTTGCACAGAGCTACAAACTGGACATAGACCTTAAAAAGGCCGGAGCGCCCATACAAAACACGATGTACGGCATTTTCTTCGAGGATATAAATTACGCCGCCGACGGTGGTCTTTATGCCGAACTGGTAAAAAACCGCTCCTTTGAATTCCCCTGCGACGCCCTTCAGGGATGGAAGGCTTTTGGGAAGGTAGAAGTAAGGAACGACGGCCCTTTTGAGAAGAACCCGCACTATGTCCGACTGTACGACCCTGGTCACCCGCACAAATGGACAGGCTTGGACAATGAAGGTTTCTTTGGCATAGGTGTAAAAAAGAACAATGATTACCGCTTTTCCGTATGGGCCCGCGTGCCGGAAGGAGGAGAGTCCCAGCTTAGGATAGAACTTGCAAATACCGCTTCTATGGGAGAGGCTCACTTCCTCTGCCAGGATACACTTACGGTTGCAGGAAAGGACTGGAAAAAGTATCAGCTTATCATTTCCCCTGACAAAACAGTAGAAAAGGCTGTTCTTAGAATCTTCCTTGTAGGAGAAAGGGAAACCGTAGATCTGGAGCACGTATCACTCTTCCCTGTGGATACCTGGATGGGCCACGAGAACGGGCTTAGAAAAGACTTGGCTCAGGCCCTTGCAGACCTTAAGCCCGGAATTTTCCGCTTTCCCGGAGGCTGCATAGTAGAAGGTACGGATTTGCCCACAAGATATAACTGGAAAAATTCCGTCGGCCCAGTAGAGAACAGGCCGCTTAACGAGAACCGCTGGGAGTACACCTTCCCTCACCGCTTCTTCCCCGATTATTACCAGAGTTACGGTCTTGGCTTCTACGAGTTCTTTTTGCTCAGTGAAGAAATTGGCAGCGAGCCGCTTCCCATAGTAAGCTGCGGTCTGGCCTGCCAGTTCCAAAATGACAGTACAGTTGTAAATCCCCATTGCCCGGTAGACGAACTGGAGTCCTATATTCAGGACGCCCTTGATTTGATAGAGTTTGCAAACGGTGACGTTAACACCGCCTGGGGTAAGGTTCGCGCAGAAATGGGACACCCCGCGCCGTTTAATATGAAGTTCATCGGCGTTGGAAACGAGCAGTGGGACGAGATTTATCCCCAGCATCTTGAGCCCTTTATCAAGGCCATCCGCGAAAAGCACCCGGAGATTAAAATTGTTGGCACCAGCGGTCCCGATTCCGAAGGCAAGCAGTTCGACTATCTCTGGCCCCAGATGAAACGCCTTAAGGCAGACTTGGTGGACGAGCATTTCTACCGTCCTTACAAGTGGTTCCTTGCCCAGGGCGCAAGATACGACAATTATGACCGCAAGGGTCCCAAGGTGTTTGCCGGTGAGTATGCCTGCCACGCCAAGGGCCGCAAATATAATCACTTCTATGCTTCTCTTCTGGAGGCAGCCTTTATGACAGGTCTGGAGCGCAACGCAGATGTTGTACATATGGCAACCTACGCACCGCTCTTTGCCCACGTAGAGGGTTGGCAGTGGAGACCGGACCTCATCTGGTTCAACAATCTGGAGAGCTTCCGCACTGTGAGCTGGCACGTTCAGCAACTCTTTGGAGAGTACAGGGGGGCTAATACGTTACGCCTTACGATGGACGGAAAGAATGTTACAGGCGCAGAGGGCCAGGACGGACTTTTCTCCAGCGCTGTGCTTGACGGAGGGAAAGTTTTTGTAAAGGTTGTAAACACCTCCAATGAACCCAGGAAAGTAGTGCTTAACCTCAAAGGCCTCAAGAAAGAAGAGAAATACAAGGCTGTTAAGGAAATAAGGCTTTCTTCCGACGACCTATATAAGGATAACTCCATAGAGGAGCCCGCTCTGTTTGAACCGGAAGAAGTGGAATTCCAGGGTGAAGGCCAGAGCTTCAAGGCAGAACTGCCCGCCTACTGCTTCTCGATATTTGTATTGGAAAAATAATATCTTAATTATATGAAATACACTGGTTTACTTTTCAGCGCCTGCTTATGCGCTCTGCTTTGGTCCTGCTGCGGCGGCCAAAAGAATCTTACCGCTTCCGGCCTTGACCCGGAGAAATTCATCGGCACTTACAACGATGCAGCAACAGCCCTCTATACACTCAAAAACGAGGCCGGAATGGAGGTCTGCATCACCAATTTCGGCGGACGCATCGTTTCCATTATGGTTCCCGACAAAGACGGCAAGTTCCAGGACGTAGTGCTTGGTTTCGACAACGTAGAGGCTTATTATCCCGAGAACAATTCTACCGACTTCGGTGCAGCAATAGGCCGCTATGCAAACCGCATCAAAGACGGAAAGATAGAGATTGACGGCACGCAAATCCAGCTTCCCCAGAACAACTTCGGTCATTGCCTTCACGGCGGTCCTACCGGCTGGCAGTATCAGGTTTACGAGGTTGTAGAGGCCGATGGCTGCCATCTCAAACTCCTTCGCGAGTCTCCCGACGGCGACAACAACTTCCCCGGAAACGTTAAGGCTTATGTAACCTATACCCTTACCGCAGACAACACAATAAATATTGAGTATGAGGCAACTACTGATGCTCCTACGGTTATAAATATGACCAACCACTCATACTTCAACCTCTCCGGAGACCCTGCAAACCATAGCATCGTAGATGACATCCTCTATGTTAACGCGACCCGTTATACTCCCGTGGACGATACTTATATGACCTATGGCAACTTTGAGGACGTAAGCGGAACTCCCTTCGACTTTACAACTCCCCACGCAATTTCTGACGGCATCACCGCAGACAACGAGCAGATTAGAAACGGTAACGGTTACGACCACAACTGGGTTCTGGACAACAACTGCAACGTAGAGAACCTTGCCGCAGAACTTTACTGCCCTGCCAGCGGTATAGACCTAAAGGTTTACACCAACGAGCCCGGCATTCAGATTTATGCAGGAAACTTCCTTGACGGCACTGTTACCGGAAAGAAGGGTATCACCTATCAGCAGCGCAGCGCTATCTGCCTTGAGACCCAGCATTATCCGGACTCTCCCAACAAGCCTCAGTGGCCCAGCGTAGTGCTTAGGCCCGGCGATACTTACCGCAGCACCTGTAACTTTGCATTCTCTGTAAAATAATGAAAACCCTCAACTCTCTTCTGGCAACGCTTGCGGTCCTAACCGTCGCAGGTTGCGTTGCAGAGCAGGAAGAGAAGCAAGGATATCCTATAAGTCCGGTGCCCTTTACAAGCGTAAGGGTACCGGATAATAGTTTCTGGGGCCAGCGTCTGCAAGCCTCCAGGGAAGTAACAATCCCCCTTGCCTTTTCTAAATGCGAAGAAACCGGCCGCTACACCAACTTCCAAAAGGCCGCCCTCCAGTTAAATTCAGAGGAAGACCTCAACCAGGAAATAACCGGCTACTCTTTTGACGACACTGATGTTTACAAAACTATCGAAGGAGCCAGTTACGTCCTTCAGACCCTGCCGGACAAAAAACTGGAAACCTACATAGACAGCGTACTCGCCATAGTGGCATCGGCCCAGGAAAGCGACGGCTATCTGTACACGGCCCGCACCATCAACCCGAAAAACCCTCATCCCTGGGCCGGAGAGGCCAGATGGTCCAAGGTGGGGGAATTGAGCCACGAGCTCTACAACCTTGGGCATATGACAGAGGCGGCAGTTGCTCATTGGCAGGCCACCGGCAAACGGACCTTCCTGGATATTGCCATAAGGTATGCAGACTGCGTAGTACGCGAGGTTGGCCCGGCAGAAGGTCAGGCCTGCGTAGTACCAGGGCATCAGATAGCAGAAATGGCCCTGGCCAAACTGTATCTTGCCACAGGTGACAAGAAATACCTGGACCAGGCAAAGTTCTTCCTTGACTACAGGGGCAAGACCCCGGTCAAAGAGACCTACAGCCAGTCTCACAAGCCAATAAAGGAGCAGGAAGAGGCCGTAGGACACGCAGTGCGCGCCGGCTATATGTACGCCGGAATAGCAGATGTTGCGGCCCTTACAGGAGATAAAGAGTACATAGACGCCATAGACCGCATCTGGGAGAACATAGTAACCCGCAAACTCTATATCACCGGCGGAATCGGGGCCACAAGAGAAGGAGAGGCATTCGGAGAGAACTACTTCCTCCCCAACGAGACTTCCTACTGCGAGACCTGCGCAGCCATAGCCAATGTCTATCTGAATTACAGAATGTTCCTGCTGCACGGAGAAAGCAAGTACTTCGATGTATTGGAGCGCACCCTTTACAACGGACTTATAAGCGGTGTGTCCATGGACGGAGGCGCTTTCTTCTATCCCAATCCCCTGGCATCCTCCGGTCAGCACAAAAGACAACCCTGGTTCGGATGCGCCTGCTGCCCCTCGAATCTTTGCCGGTTCATACCCTCGCTGCCGGGATATGTCTATGCCTCCAAGGGAGACTCCCTGTGGGTAAACCTGTACTTGGATAACACCCTGACCACCGAAGTGGGAGGAAAAAATGTAACTATCAGCCAAAAGACCAGATATCCCTGGAATGGAGATATTTGCATTTCAATTGACAATATTTCCAAGGGAGGGTCGATGGCGCTGAAACTCCGCATCCCCGGCTGGGCACGCGGGGAGACTACGCCCGGAAATCTTTATTCCTATGCCGATACTGCCGGGAACTCCTACTCTGTTCTGGTTAACGGAGAGCCCGTTTCCTGTGAACTGCAGGACGGTTACTTTGTAATAGACCGCAAATGGACCTCAGGAGATACAGTGGAACTGCATCTTGATATGAATGTCCGCTTTGTTAAGGCAGACGAGAACGTAGAGGCAGACCGCGGGCTTTTGGCAGTGGAAAAAGGTCCGATAGTTTACTGCGCCGAATGGCCGGATAACGGCTTCAACGTAAAGGACGCCGCCATAAGTCCCTCATCTACAGTGCTTTACAGCCATCTGGAAGATAAACTGGGAGGAATAGACCAACTTTGCCTGCCGGCAAAACTTACCGGAGGAAAGAAAGTCATTCTGAATCTTATCCCCTACTACTCCTGGTGTAACCGCGGAAGCGGGGCTATGACAGTTTGGCTTAAGGAAGATATTTAGTGAGTGTCAGGACATTAGCCCCGTCCTGGCGCTCATATCTTACAGAGCTCATAATCTGACGGACAAGGAAGATTCCAAGGCCGCCTATAGGACGCTCCTCGGCAGAAAGAGTGATGTCTGCATCTTCTTTCATAGTGGGGTCGAAGGCAACTCCGTAGTCTCTTAGGCAGAACACTACTTCTTTGTCGTAAATAGAGGTCTGTAAATTGATATTACCCTTTTCGCCTGCAGGATAGGCGTAATCTATAATATTGACCACTGCCTCTTCTATCGCCAGCTGTATCTGCAGGATAAGTTCGTTGTCCATACCGGCTACAGAGCAGATATCGGCCACGAAGTTATTGAGCGAAGGCACCATAGACATATCATTGACTATGGTAAGACTCCTTTGGTATTTGATATCCAAAGCCTGTTTCTTATACTGAACTGCCAGCATAGTGATATCGTCGCTCTGGGAAGCTTCGCCTACAAAGGCTCCTACGGCAGATGTCATACTCTGAATAAATGCTGACGGCTGTTTGACACCGGCTGCAAGAGCCTCCGAAGCTACCTGCTTTAGCCTGTCGAATCCGAACAACTCGTACTTGACATTCTCTGCCTCTGTAAGACCGTCGGTATAGAGGAAAATAGTCGTGAAAGGATCTATCGAGGCCTCCTGCTCATTGAAGTCGAAGTCTGCGATAATACCTGCAGCCACATTGGATACTACCGGCAAAAGACCCACATTCTTGCCAATGAGCAGAGGAGCGTCGTGTCCTGCATTACAGTACTTCATTCTGCCGCTTTGCAGGTCCAGAATGCCCACGAACAGGGTAACGAACATATTGGACTCGTTCTGGCCGGCAAGGGCATTGTTCATCTGGCTTATAATCTTTCCGGGAGATTTTTCCTTGGCTGCGACATTACGGAATAGCGTTCTTGTAACGGACATTACCAGTGCTGCGGGAACTCCTTTTCCGCTTACATCACCTATACAGAAGTAGAGATAGTCCTCGCGGATAAAGTAATCGAAGAGGTCTCCGCCAATTTCCTTTGCAGGATGCAGAGTACCGAAAATATCGATATCTGTCCTGTCCGGGAAAGGAGGGAAGGTCTTAGGCAGCATAGACATCTGGATATCGCTTGCTACCTTCAACTCTCCTTCTATACGTCCCTTCTGGGCATTGACACGTCCAAGTTCTTCCATCTGCTCGTGCAGGGAACCCTGCATAAAGCGGAAGGACTCCAGAAGACGGCCCATCTCGTCCCGGCTCTTGAATTCCGGGAGCGGAGCCTGCAGGTTTCCGCGGGCTATTTCATCGGCCGACTGTGCCAATTGTTTTATTGGCCTTACCATAATCCTTACTCCGGTAAAGCTGACGAAGGCCAGCACTATCAGACTGAGTAAGATAAGAAAAGCCACGATAAGACCTATTAAGTTAGCCTCGGAGAATATTTCATCTTTGTCACATATGATGGCCATAGACCATCCTGTACGCTCTATCGGCTTATAGAATATGTAAGAAGGTCCATATAAAATGTCGTCTGTTTCTTCCCTGTCGCTTTTGCCATCCAGGAGGTTATAACCCACCTCTGCGATAACAGGATCACCCAAAGTCTCGGACAAGGTGAAGAAGGTCTCATTATAAATAAGATGCCTCTGAGGATGGGTGATGAAGGTACCTCCACGGCCCATTATGAAATTATACGAATTTTCGTAGTACTTGGCCTGATCCATTACCTCTGACAGCCAGGATAGGGATACGTCGGCCGTAAATATGGCAAAGAACTGCCCATTTTCGTCCTTAAGCGGCAAAGAATAAGTTGTCATAAGCTGCTCGCCGCCGCCTTCGTCGTAATAAGGCTCACTCCAATAAGGCTTGTCCAGCAGTTTTGGAATAAGGTACCAGTCCATCGAGTGGTAATCGTACTCGTCGCTTCCTAGCTGCTTCTCATAAATATCTTTACCGTCATTGTAGCAATATGGAGAGAACTGTCTTCCTTCCTGCTTGTAATAGTAAGGTTCAAAAGCTATGGCAGAGCCAACTATAAGATCTTTGTTGCTTTCTACCACATTCCTTACTATGAAATACATTTCTTTTGGGGAATCCAGATTTTGCTCTATGGCCCTTAAATTATTTCTGAGCACGGTTTCTACCGCGTCCATCACAGTAGTAATCTTTAACTCAGTATTGGAAAGAACGCCCTGTGCCCTTCCCTCTTCCATTCTTATTATGCTGGAACGGACGACAAACTGGGCTACTACGGCAAGTGAAAGCAGGATAACGGAGGCTGTAGCAATTATCCTGAAACTAA
>JBGVAW010000105.1:0-4621 GCA_045224955.1 Candidatus Cryptobacteroides sp. | reverse complement strand
AGGACGGCGGTAAGCGCCAGGGCAAAAAGTGTAAGGAAAAAAGTCTTTCTCTCTCTCATTTTTCTTTGTTTTTACTCAATAAACTTTTTGCCAAAGAAAGACAAAAACAGCGCGCCTCCCAAAACCGGCACCCCGTAAAATCAGGCATTTCGCCACAAATTGTTAAATCTTTAAAAAACAGGTCAAAAGTCACTTTTGGGGTTGTGGGGTAATTTTTGTATTTTTGCGAGTTATATTAAAAGTACCGGTTGGGCTCAATGAATCACGAGATTAAAATAAGGTCTTTGGCAGAGATTGACCGTGCGGCAGAGGAGTTCCTTTCTGCCATAAAGGGCAATTCTCTTGTAGCCTTCTACGCCCCTATGGGTGCCGGCAAGACCACCTTCATAACAGCGCTTTGCCGCGCTCTGGGCGTGCAGGAAGACGCCGTAAGTTCCCCCACGTTTGCCATAGTAAACGAGTACAGGACAGCCTCAAGAGAGCAGGTCTTCCACTTTGATTTTTACCGCATCGCCCGTCTTGAAGAAGCTCTTGACATTGGCCTTTACGACTATCTGGACAGCGGCAGCCTCTGCCTTATGGAATGGCCGGAGAACATAGAACCGCTGCTCCCGGAAGAAACCCTCAAAATTTACATCACTGTTATGCCGGACGGCAGCAGACAGCTAACCTGGGACGACGCCTCATAACAGATGCCTCACGACACAAGTATGAAAAACATCAGAAACTTTTGCATAATCGCCCATATAGACCACGGTAAAAGCACCTTGGCAGACCGCCTTTTGGAACTCACGGACACCCTGGCCGTAAGGGATATGGAAAACCAGGTCCTGGACGATATGGACCTGGAAAAAGAGAAGGGCATCACCATCAAGAGCCACGCCATCCAGATGGACTACAACTATAAGGGCGAGACCTACAGGCTCAACCTTATAGACACCCCCGGGCACGTAGATTTCAGTTACGAAGTCTCCCGAAGCATAGCCTCCTGCGAGGGCGCCCTCCTTGTAGTGGACGCATCCCAGGGCGTACAGGCCCAGACCATATCAAACCTGTATCAGGCCGTAGACCACGGATTGGAGATTATCCCCGTGCTCAACAAGATAGATATGGATTCGGCTATGGTAGAGGTGGTTACCGATGAGGTCTGCGACCTTTTAGGTTGTGATCCGGACGATGTTTACAAAGTATCGGCCCGCACAGGCGAGGGTGTAGCAGCCCTTCTGGACGCCATAGTAGAGAAGGTTCCCGCTCCAAAGGGAGACCCGGAAGCCCCGCTCCAGGCCCTTATCTTCGACTCCGTATTCAACAGTTTCCGCGGCATCATTGCCTACTTCAAGATACTCAACGGCAGCATCTCCAAAGGAGACAAGGTTAAATTCTTCAATACCGGCAAGGAATATACGGCCGACGAAGTAGGCGTGCTTAAACTCCACCTTCAGCCCAAGACATCGGTGGGCTGCGGCGACGTAGGCTACATCATCTCCGGAATCAAATCAGCCGCCGAGGTAAAGGTGGGCGATACCATCACCCATACGGAAAGGCCTTGCAGCACAGCTATTTCCGGATTCGAGGAGGTAAAACCGATGCTCTTCGCAGGTATGTATCCGGTACAGGCTGACAGGTACGAAGACCTGCGCGCAACCCTGGAGAAATTCCAGCTTAACGACGCCTCCTTCGTCTATGAGCCCGAGTCTTCGCTGGCCCTCGGCTTCGGCTTCCGCTGCGGCTTCCTGGGCCTGCTTCACCTGGAGATTGTTCAGGAAAGGCTCTTCCGCGAATTCTCGATGGACGTAATCACCACCGTGCCCAACGTATCCTACAAGGTGTACACCACCAAGGGCGAGTGCATAGACGTTCACAATCCCTCCGGCCTTCCGGCCCCCACGCTCATAGAGCACATAGAAGAGCCCTACATCAAGGCCCAGATAATCACCAACACAGATTTCTACGGCCCTGTAATGAAACTCTGTATGGACAAGCGCGGTACCCTGAAGGGAGAGCACTACATCACCGCCAACCGCGTGGAACTCACCTACGAACTGCCGCTGTCAGAGATTGTATTCGACTTCTACGACAAGTTAAAATCCATATCCAAGGGCTACGCCTCCTTCGACTACCACCTTATGGGCTACCGTCCCGCCAAGTTGGTAAAATTGGACATCCTTCTTAACGGAGACCCGGCCGACGCCCTATCGTCCCTCATTCACGAAGACCACGCCTACGACTTCGGCCGCAGGATTTGCCTCAAACTTAAAGACCTCATCCCCAGACAGCAGTTCGACATTGCCATCCAGGCCGCCATCGGCGCAAAAATCATTGCCCGCGAGACAGTTCGCCAGGTACGCAAAGACGTTACGGCCAAGTGTTACGGAGGCGATATCACCCGTAAGCGTAAACTTCTGGAAAAGCAGAAAGAAGGAAAGAAGAGAATGCGCCAGATAGGCACGGTTCAGGTGCCTCAAAGTGCTTTTATGGCAGTTCTAAAACTAGACTAAAATGGCCCGCATAGCAACGCTCCTCACAGTTTACAATCGCAGGGAAAAGACACTCAAGTGCCTGGAAGCCTGCTTTTTGCAAATTGACGAGCTTAAAGCTGACGGACGATACGACTTTGACGTCTACCTTGTAGATGACGGCTGCACCGACGGCACCTCCGAGGCCGTAAAAGAAGCCTTCCCCCAGGTGAAAATCATTCGCCGGGCCGATGGTAACCTTTACTGGAACGGAGGAATGCGCCTTGCCTGGGAAGAGGCAGCCAGGCAGGATTACGACTTCTACCTCTGGATCAACGACGACACCTTCCTTCTGGACGGAGCCCTCTCCGTGCTGCTGGACAACTCCGGCTTCCTGCGCCATCGGGCCATAATAGCCGGAACGGCAAAAGACAGCAAAGGCAACCTGTCCTACGGAGGCCGGACAAAGAACAACAAGCTGATAGAGCCGGATCCGGCCATCCCCGTAACCTGCTTTATGTTCAACGGTAACCTTGTGCTTGTGCCCAAGTACGCATACGACCGCATAGGCAACCTGTCGCCCGTGTATCAGCACACCTTCGGAGACTACGACTACGGCATAAGGGCCCGGAAGAACGGAGTGCCCTGCGTAGTGGCCCCGGGCATACTGGCAATCTGCGACAGAGACCACGGCATAGCCCCCTGGCGCAGTTCAAAATACACCCTCCGCCAGAGAATAGCCTTCAGAAAGAGCCCCAAAGGCCGCCCTGCCAGGGAGCAGTTTATCTTTGACACCCGCCTCAAGGGCCCCTTCTACGCCATAGGCCACGGAGTTTCCGTATTGTTCAAAATGCTATTTCCCAAAAAGGAATCATAATGAAAGCTAAAGCTGTAATCAGTTCTCTAAGGTTGAGGACCCTTCCTCTTTCTTTGTCCGGCATAGTCCTGGGAATTATGCTTGCCATCGCAGACTATCAGGTCAAGCCCATAAGCATAGTATTTCTGGTGCTGACGGCTGTGTTCCTTCAGATTCTGGCCAACCTTAGCAACGAGCTTGGAGACGCATTAAAGGGAACCGACGGTGCAGATCGCCTGGGCCCTCAATACTCCCTTAAGTCCGGAGCCCTTACGACAGACGATATGAAGAAACTTATCGTCATCTTTGCCGGCCTGTCCATCCTCAGCGGCCTTCTTATGATTAGATTCAGCGCCTTTAACTCCCTCTGGAGCCTGGAAGGCATCTGCTTCATTATGCTCCTGGGAGCCGCCGTAATATCGGCAATGCGCTACACCCTTGGCCGCTCGCCCTACGGATACAGAGGTCTGGGAGATCTCTATGTGCTTATTTTCTTTGGCTTTGCCACAGTTGACGGAGGATACTTCCTTTGCGCCGGAGAGCTCCCCAGCTTCAAGCTGCTGCTCCCCGCGGCTGCCATCGGCCTTTTCAGCGTAGGCGTGCTGAACGTGAACAACATAAGGGATATGAAGACCGATGCTGCCACAAGGACTACCGTGGCTATAATGCTGGGGCCCAAGAAGGCCAGGCTCTATCAGACCTTGCTCATCCTGGGCGGATGGGTCTGCGTGCTTGTCTATTGCTCCCTTCGCTATACCGAAATATGGAATTATCTATACGTGTTGATGGCTCCCGCCTTCCTTCTCCATCTTTATATGGTATGGACGCGTGAAGACAAGGATCTTGACCCGGCCCTTCCCCTGCTGGTAATGTCCTCGTTCCTGTTTTCCGTGCTGATGGGCGTAGGGTTCATCCAATATCTGTTTTAGTCTTTTTGCCAATGCCCAAGAAGGAAAATATTCGCCAGATGTTCGACGAAATATCGCCGGACTACGACAGGCTCAATCACATAATGTCTCTTAATATAGACAAGACCTGGCGTCGCCGCACACTCAAGTATATAATGCCGGAGAAAGGGGAGGACCCCGCAAACTGGCAGGTACTGGACGTGGCCTCCGGCACAGGGGATTTTGCCATCGCCATAGCCCGCAGGATGAAGAAAAAGGGCATCGACGGCTGCGTTACCGGGGTCGATATTTCCGAGGGGATGCTGGATATTATGCGTCACAAGATGTCCAGAGAGATTCTGGACCACGGAGAGCATCAGGTGTTTATCAAGGCCGTGCAGGGCGACGGCGAGAACCTGCCC
>JBGVAW010000104.1:0-15729 GCA_045224955.1 Candidatus Cryptobacteroides sp. | reverse complement strand
AGCGGAGGCGGAGGGATTCGAACCCCCGGAACGTTGCCGTTCAACAGTTTTCAAGACTGCCGCCATCGACCACTCGGCCACACCTCCTGTTAGGTTTGGGTGGCAAAGGTAAGTATTATTAGATTTATTTGAAAATATTTTTTAATTTTGTTAGCCTGTGCTTTGATTTTCAGGATTTATTCAATGGTAATTTTTGATTGTTTATAGGTATGAAAGGCTTGTTTTCCATAGGTTCAAGGCTGTTTGCCTCGCTGTTTTTATTATTCGCTATCCTGTTTGCCGCATCGGCTCAGGAGATTTATACTCCCTATATATATGACAAGGATGCTCCGGCTGCTGAGCTTTCGGCAGTGCCGGAGGGTTTTACTCCTTTCTATATCAGCCATTTTGGCCGTCACGGGTCCAGGTATCACCTCAGTAAAGAAGCTTCGCAGGCATATAATCTTATGCGCAAGGCAGTTGCGGGCAAGATTTTGTCACGCGAGGGCTCTGAACTCTATCACGACGTATCGTTTCTCCATTCGCTACACGATGGCAAGGCCGGTACTCTCTCTCATCTTGGGGCCCTTGAGCATCAGGGCATAGGCCACCGTATGGGAATCAGGTTCCCCCAGGTGTTCGCTTCCGGAGGCAAGGTGGTGGCACGCTCAAGCAGCGTTGGGCGTTGCAAGACCAGTATGCTGAATTTAACATCGGCCTTGGCATTACTCTACCCGGATCTGGAAATTTCCAAATCCTCCAACATCTTCCTGTATAATTTATTTTCCCGCGGCGCGGATCGTACCAAGGCCAGGAAGAAGGCCGATGCCGCCGAAAGGGATTCCCTGCTGAATCTGCATTTCAGCGCCGATCGTCTCGTAGAGGCAATATATCAGACCGATGAATCTTTGCCGGCAAAGGTATCACCGTTGGAATTAAGCCGCAGCCTGTATGCTTATTCTGCAATCGCAGGCTGTCTTGAGATGGAACCTGAGTTCCTGGAAAAGTACTTTACCGATGAGGAATTGGACGCTTTATCCCAGGACTCCGATTTCTACTATTCCAGGAAGTTATTCCCGCAGAGCCTTGAAGCCGCCCAGCCGGCAGCCAGACTGCTGAAGGATTTTATTTCCAGGGCCGATGCTGTCATTGCCGGAGAGGATAAACAGGTGCTGGATTTACGATTCGGTCACGACAGCGGCTTCGTTCCCATTTGTACGCTGATGGGACTTGAGGGCTTCGAACCTTGGGAAGGGGAGACTTTGCCGGTGTGCAAAGCTGTACCGATGGGAGCAAATATCCAACTTATTTTCTATAAAAATAGCCAAAATGAGGTAATTACTAAAATTCTACACAACGAAAAAGAAATAAAGATTACAAATCTTAAGTGTTTTGGCGATTTTACTTACGAATGGAAAGCGCTTAGAGAGTTTTGGCTATCCAGAATCCACTGAAACCTAAGAAATAAATAATTTAGAAATTTCCCAAAAAATGCCGTATAAACCGTTTAAATATGATTTTTTTGGGAAATTTCTTTGTTTTTAAAAAATAATATTCCGATATTTCGGATTGAAAGTAAAAGATGTGCGGAACAAGTGAAAACTTGCTTCGTGCTATTGTTAGATTTGAATATAATTTTTAACTAATAATTTTAATTTATGAGAACAATCAAACTATTCGGATTACTTCTCGCCGGATTGTCACTTTTTGCTCTTGCATCTTGTGATGATAAGGAAGAAGAGACGTTGGGCTTTGATGCTGCAGAATTCGCAGTTCAGGCTACAACAGTTGGCGAGAGTTCTGCAACCATTACTGTTACTGTAACAGGCAATGAAAATGCGACTTGGTTCGGTTTCCTTACCGATGATCTTCAGACAAGCGCAGCTGCATTGGTAAAGAACACCGTAGGTAAGCTTAACGTAACAAGGCACATTATCAGCGGAGCCTCCCACAAGTCAATCGATGTTGACGGACTTCGCAAAGGCGGTGCTTTCTACAGGTTCATCGTTACAGGTCTGGTTGCTGACGGTACTATCTATGGTACCCCTGCAGAGGTTATTTTCGAGACTGCAGGTGAGTTTGTAGCAAACAGCGTAGGTGAAATCTCTTATCCCAACCCTGTTTCCGAGCCTACTACCGTAACATTCACCGGATTCCCTGGCACCTTCGTTTACGGATATATGCCCAAGTCTGAGTACAGCCTTGAGGCCCTTAAGGTTAAGATGAACGAAGACCTTGCAACTGGTGAATTTGAATCTTCCGATGAGGATATCACCGTTGTTTTCCCTATTGTTGAGGAAGGCGAATATGTAGCTTATGCCTACGAACTTGATGAGAATGGCTGGCCTACTCTCTCTTGCTCTGAGTGCGATGTTAACATCGAGAACCTTGACTTCTCCGGTTATGAGGCATTCCTCGGCTCCTGGTATATCAATGGAATAGATGGACAGACCCTTACTTTTACCGAGAAGCAAAGAGGTGTTTCTTATTATGTAGAAGGACTGCCTACAGTTGACTTGCCGCTTGCTCTTACAACCTATGAGCCGGCAGTTGCCACCTTTAATATGGCTACCGGTATCCTTTCATTCTCAGAGCAGGATTTGTCTACATTCGTCATTTCTTCTTATGGAGATTGTATGAAGACTGTTCAAGGTACCTTTGTATCCGAAGGAGATACAAATGGTAACTACCCTGGATACGGTGCAGCCGGTGTGATATTTACCGCAGAGATTGGCGAAGACGGTAATATTCATACTACTCCGGGTAATTGTGAATATGGCCCTTATACAGGCTTCAGATATGCGTGGTACATAATGGAAGGTGATTATGCACTATTAGGTAACTGGTCTAGCGAGGCAATTGAATTCCCGCTTGTTCTTACAAAAGAGTTCACTCCTGCAACAGAAGAATATAATGCCTGGATCGGTACTTGGTATACTCCTTCCGGAGAAACATTTACAATCGCTAAAGAGTATACAAATGCGTCTTATCTGGTAAGTGGTCTTTTTGGTAAATTTGATGTTACCGCAAAATTCGATGCTGAAACCGGCAATATGATTTTCTGCGGTCAGCTGATTGGAGAGGACAGTCAATATCAGTATTACCTCTATGGCCTTGACCAGGATGACTATATAGAGAAAGGAAACCCGGCCGACAAGAGTCTTGCAGTAGCCACTTTGTCCGGAGACGGCAAGTCTTTCGATGTTCAGGGATGTGAGTATCAGGCTACATATTCCGGTACCGTATATGACGAGATTATAGTTGCGCTTCAGGTATTTGCCTATAAAGACAGCAAATATTATGCTGCAAGCGATGCTCTGGGCCTGCCTGTTACTTATGAGGATTCCGAGCCTACTCCTTCTGAGGGATATCTTGCGTGGATTGGCGATTGGGATATAGTACGTGTTCCTCAGCAGACACACTTGGCTTCAGAAGATGATGTAAATAACGGACTGGCAGAGAATGTCGGTGATGTGGTAGTTGATGTTGAGGAAGTTAAGGATGTCTGGACTATTGCTCAGAAGAAAATGAACAGTACATATACCATTACCGGTATCGAGGGTCTGACTTGGGCCGAGGTTGAAGCTACCTTTGATGCTACCGACAATTCCTTGAGTATCGTTCAGCAGACGATTCTCCAGAATGATGCCATTACTGTAAGCTTGTTGTCAGAGGCTGCAAACGGTCTTGTTTATAATGGTTATTTTGGCAATATCTGCTCCGGAGTCATTGGGCTGGACGGAAATGCAACTCTTACTCCGGCTAGTGATTATTTCGTTTATGGCGGCAAGTACTATAATCTTACTGTTGAAGGATTCCATTTCTATGGTGAGACAGGAGATTACGTTACTTATTGGAACGAAGCAGCTACTCCGCTTCCGAATGTACTTACTCCTAGCGATGGTCTAGTGGCTGTTGGCACTAAGGGCCTGAATGATAACTTCAAGGCTACAAAACCTGCTGTAAGTCTTCCTGCAGATGCAGTTTCCGCACCGGTAAGTCTTATAAAGAAGGCAAATGGTCTCCAGATGCACAAAGGCGCATCGGTTTCTCCTACCGCTATATGCGAAAATAAACTTAGATAATAATCTAAAACCTACATAAAATTAGGGCGGCCCGTAAGAGTCGCCCTGATTTTTTTATTATGCTTTACTATATCGTAAAGGATGCGAAATAACCTTTGAAAAGAACGCAGGTAATAAGATAACCTATTATTGTAGAGGATAAAACGCTTATAAGACCTGGCATCATAAAGCTGTGGTTCAGCAGATACTTGCCGATTACCGTAGTTCCGGAACGGTCAAAATTAACGGTTGCAATATCCGAAGGGTAGTTGGGGATAAAGAAATATCCGTAAACGCTGGGCAGCACGCCAAGAAGAACCGGGCCGGGAATACCAAGTTTATAGGCCAGAGGAAGCATTGCAACTACAACGGCTCCCTGGGAATTGATAAGTACGGAAACAAGGAAGAATATGAAGGCGATGCTCCAGGGATACTGGGTTACTACACCTTCAAGCATAACCTTGATTTCTTCCATATAATTGCCAAAGAAAGTATCGGCCAGCCAGGCAATACCATAAATTGCTACAACGGCAACCATACCGCTCTGCCATACTGCGCCGCCAACGGCCTTCTTAGGCTGAGCCTTGCAGAATATAATGTTAAGGGCCGCAGCCATAAGCATTATAATCTGGATGATGATATTCATTTTAGGAATGGCAAGGGCCTTTGCAAGAGTGGTAACTTCTCCGGAAGCGTCAGTCGCGGGAATCATCTGCAAGGCTGCAAAGATGACGATGAACAGAATGGCTCCAAGGAAGATAAATACAGAAGCCTTTGCTTTGCCGTCGATAACCTTGTCAAGAGTGGTTGCAGACTCGCCGTACATATATTTGTTAAGTTCGGGGTCGGCTACTCTCTTCTGGAACTCGGGGTCCTTGTCAAGGTCTTTGCCTCTGCGGTAAGAGGCCATGGCTGCCAGGATGATACCTATAATGCAGGCAGGAAGGGTAACCATAAGTACCTGAGGAATGGCAACATCGTATCCGTTTGCATTGGAAATGGCTACAAAGGATACAACTGCCGCAGCGATAGGAGAGCAGGTGATACCTACCTGGGAGGCTATGGAAGCAACTCCGCAGGGCCTCTCCGGGCGGATGCCCTTCTTAAGGGAGATATCGCAGATAATAGGCATAAGGGTGTAAACCACGTGGCCTGTACCTACCAGAACTGTAAGGAAGAATGTTGCGAGAGGGGCCAGAACTGTGATGTGCTCCGGGTGCTTGCGCAGCATTTTTTCTGCAATCTGAATCATCCAGTCCATACCGCCCGATGCCTGCAACATTCCGGCGCAGGTAACGGCTGCGATAATTATGTAAATAACGTCGGTAGGGGGAGTTCCCGGCTTCATTCCAAAGCCGAAGACCAGGATTCCAAGACCGATTCCTGAGATGGCGCCAAGCGCCAGACTGCCGTAGCGGGAACCAACGTAAAGGGCTCCGAGAACTATCAGCAGTTGAATAATCATTAGTACCATTTTATGTAGTTTTGTTATAGATCGTAGATGTTGAGCCCGGTCTCCTGGTCCGGTTTCCTGCCGGGAGCGGGAGCGCCGCGGAACTGCTCTACTACAAGTTCGCAGGCTCCGTTAATCGTGGCCTCTAGTAGATGACCGCCTACGCAGGTGTAGTCCTGGCGCCCAAGCGTAACGTGGACGTGAAGATAGAGCTGTCCGTCCTTCTGGGATATGTTGCCGGTAAGGTTGGCTATTTCCATCTGCTCCTGGAAGGTGCGGTCTACATACTTCTTGGTGGCCGGATTAAGAAAGCGCAGAGTGGCCTGATTGACGGCTCCTATTCCATACACTGCTCCGGCCTTTATATTCATTTCGTTACAGAAAGAGGCCAGCGCTTCGACTATGTTTTGGTGATTGTCGATGCTTAAGACGTATTTGTCTTCGAATTGCCTGAAAGAATACATTATTGAATGTTTTACGCTTCAAAGGACCAAATATACAAAAAAACGTTATATTTGTGTGTTATATGGCTACTGAATTTGATACAAAAGTAAGTTTGAAGTTCCGCGAAGAACTGTTTGTTTCTTCGGACAAGGACCTGGATTCATTCTGCGAGTCTTTATGGCCCGTACTTGACTCTTCTGCACGCGAGGTGGGACAGGATGTCGGAGGTTGTTTCTGGCTGGATTGTTCCAATCGTCTTACCACAAGATATCTTGTGGTTGACGTAACGGACCCTGAGCCGGAAAAGACGCCTCACGAATACCGTGTAAAAATAAGCTCGGCCACAAAGCCAGGCTATCTTGCTGACGTGCTGATTGGCATCATCGCCCTTATCTTTATGTGGGGATTGTCAAAATTTGTTTCTCCTGCTGCCAATACCTTATATATAATACTGATGGTCGCATCCCTGGCTGTCGGCGGCCTTCTGGCCTATCTGATAGCAAGGCCTTTCGGAAAGGAGGAATCGGCATCGTTAAAATTGAAAATCGAAAATAATAAATAGTATGACAAAGAAGATTTTGGCAACTTTGCTTGCCGCAGTTGTTGCATTCGGCGCTTACGGACAGGATTTGCTGAAGTATAACTATAAAAAGAATAAATATGTGTTCACAGGCTCGGAGCGCGTGGAGGTTGCGTCGTCCGTTCCGCTTCAGGTTAAACTGGTACGTATCGGCTTCCCCGACGGTGTCCCCCTATATTCATTGCGCATAGATTTCGAGAGCGAATCGGCCTGGAAGATGCCAAAGAACGCATCCATCACCTTCGACCTTGCAAACGGCAACAGCATATCTTCCAAGCATTATTCGGATTCCCCCAACCTTGTAGCCCCTCAGGGCTTCGTCAAGCCTGACGGCAAGAAGGTATGGTATAACTTCGGAGAATACTATCTGGAACAGTCGGACATAGAAAAACTTCTTGGCGGAGTATCTTCGCTCGATGCCGTACGCCGCTGGTCTGCAAACGGTCACATTGTTGTGAACTTTAAGAACAACGAGTTCTCCGTAGCCCTTAAAAAGGCCTACAATGCAATAAAGGCCGCTCCCCAGGTGAAGGAAGAGGTGGGCTCTCATCTCACCGCCCTGGATGATAATTCCGGCAACAGGGTAGTTGCAACCGAGGTTCTGCCCGTTGACCAGAGGGTCAAACTCTCACTCAGGTATCTGTATTCCGGAGAGAGCAACCAGGAGACCTATGATCTTGAGCTTTATGTCGATGGTGCCAAAGTTCCCGGCGGTTCCGCAGTTACTCTTGCCAGCCCTTCGGGCGTGCTCCTTACCCTGCATCAGGAGAGGGAAATGCCGGACGGCGAGATTGTATGCTACCCGGACATCGATCAGCTAAAGCTTATGTGCGCAACCGGAATAGATAACCTTACACTTGAGACCGATGGCGGCAACCTTACCGTTCAGGTAAAGGCCGATGCCTTCGCAAAGACGCTTCTGACCCTCTATAACTCTATTCAGACGGTGGCTGTCCTCTAAAGCAAACATTAACACTTAAAAATTAATATTATGGGATTTCTTAAAGAGTTCAAAGAATTTGCAGTAAAAGGTAACGTTGTCGATATGGCAGTGGGTGTTATCATCGGTGCTGCTTTTGGCAAGATCGTAACCTCTCTTGTAAACGACGTTATGATGCCTCTTCTTAGTGCAGTAATCGGCAATGTAAAATTCACCAATCTTGCAATTACAATCAATGGCGAGAACACTCTCAACTACGGTAACTTCATCCAGGTAGTTGTGGACTTCCTCATTGTCGCTTTCTGTATCTTCTTGGTTATCAAGGCTATCAACAAAGCTGCCAGCCTCCGCAAGAAAGCAGAGGAAGCCAAACCCGAGGCTCCCGCACCCAAGCCGGACGATGTTGTCCTTCTTGAGGAAATCAGGGACCTTCTTAAAGAGAAGAAATAAGAGGAACTGGCTACCTTGCCTCTCCTCCCAGAAGCACGGTCTTTATGACGGGTGTCTGATAGTGATAGGGGATAAAGGTAAGGGAAGGAATTTTCTCAGTGATTATCAAGTTGGCTCTTTTGCCTATGGCAATGGAGCCAACTTCTTTGTCTGCATCCATCGCGTATGCCGAGTTGATGGTTACGGCATTAAGTGCCTGCGATGGGGTAAGGCGCATTTTTATGCAGCCAAGGGCCATTACAAAGCGCATATTGCCGCTTGGAGACGAGCCGGGATTATAGTCCGATGCCAGGGCCAGCGGCAGGCCGGCGCCGATGAAGTCTTTTGCCCGCCCGTAGGGGATACCAAGGAAGAAGGAACTTCCCGGGAGCATAGTAGGAATGGTACCGCTACCCTTCAGGGCTTCAATTTCTTTGTCTGTGGTGCGCTCCAGGTGATCTACGGAAAGGGCACCGTATTTAACGCCTACCTGTACACCGCCGCTGACTGCCAGTTCGTTGGCGTGTATCTTGGGCCTGATGCCATAGCGGGCTGCGGACTCCAGAATGCGGGCAGTATCGTCCGGGGTAAAGAAACCATCGTCACAGAATACATCTACAAAATCTGCCAGGCCTTCGGCTGCCACGGCAGGTATCATCTCGTTGCAGATTTTTGATACATAGGCCTCTTTGGTTGTGCCGCGAGGTACGGCGTGTGCGCCAAGGAAAGTGGATTTTATAAGGGCGGGAGAGTTTTCTTTAAGCCTTCTTATAACCCTGAGCATCTTAAGTTCGGATTCCGTGTCAAGGCCGTAGCCGGATTTTATTTCTACCGCTCCGGTTCCGGAGGCAATCATTTCTTCCAGGCGCTTGCTTGCCTGAGCATAAAGCTCGTCTTCCGGGGTTTCCCTGAGAAGTTGGGCGGAATTAAGTATTCCGCCGCCTCTGGCTGCAATCTCCTCGTAACTAAGGCCGTTCAGTTTGTCCAGAAATTCGCCCTCCCTGGTGCCGGCGTAAACTATGTGGGTGTGGCTGTCGCAGAAGGCCGGCATCACTATGCCGCCGTCGGCATCAAGCACCTCCGCTGCACCATCGGCATAAGAAGCGGGTGTATCCTTGCCGCCGAAGGCAGCAATACGTCCGTCTTCTATAAGCAGCCAGGCGTTTTCTATCTCTTCCAGCCGGGACATTTCCTCCCCGCATTTTGGCCCGGCACCCTTGGGATAGATGCCGGTCAGAAGGCCTATGTTCTTTATGAGAATCTGTTTCATAGATACTTTTTATTGCGCAGGAATTCTACGGAAGCCATAATGTTGGGCCTCATATAAGTGTCTTCCTTTATGAAGGGGACTTCTTTCCTGTAGTCTGCCAGTACCTCTTCCAGGAAGGGGGAGGTCTTTTCCGGGCGCCTGAATTCCAGGGCCTGGGCAGCGTTCATCAATTCTATGCCCAGCACGGTTTCCGTGTTGTCCGCAATGCGTACAAGCTTGGTGGCGGAGTTGGCTCCCATACTTACGTGGTCTTCCTGTCCTTGCGAAGAGGGGATGGAATCGCAGGAGGCAGGCCAGCAGAGGCCCTTGTTCTGACTTACTATCGATGCCGCCGTGTACTGGGGAATCATAAAGCCGCTGTTAAGGCCCGGTTCTGCCACAAGGAACTTGGGCAGACCCCTTTGGCCGGATATAAGGCGGTAGATTCGCCTTTCGGATATGTTTGCAAGCTCTGACAATGCAATGCCAAGGGTATCCATCGGGATGGCTATGGGCTCGCCGTGGAAGTTGCCGGCCGATATTATCATATCTTCGTCGGGGAAGATGTTGGGATTGTCAGTTGCGCTGTTTATCTCGTTCTCTATGACGGAGGTTACATAGTCGATGGTGTCCTTAACCGCGCCGTGTACCTGGGGGATACAGCGGAAGGAATAGGGGTCCTGAACGTGTTCCTTGGGACGGGCGCAGAGCTGGCTGTCCTTAAGTATCGACATAAACCTCTCTCCTGTCTTGATCTGGCCCTTGTGGGGTCTGAGCTGATGGGTAAGGGGGAGGAAGGGCTCTATCCTGCCGTCGTAGGCGTCAAGGGAGATGGCGCCTATGATGTCTGCCCACTTGGAAAGCCTAATTCCTTTGAGTAGGGCCCAAACTGCGTGGGCACTCATAAACTGGGTGCCGTTAAGAAGGGCCAGGCCTTCCTTGGATTGCAGTTTGATGGGTTCCCAGCCCTTTTCTTTCCATACTTCGGCGGCTTCGCGCACCTGCCCTTTGCAGAGTACCTGACCTTTGCCTATGAGGGGCAGGGACAGGTGGGCCAGGGGTGCAAGGTCTCCGGAGGCTCCAAGCGAGCCCTGCTGATATACTACGGGCAGGATGTCTTCGTTGAACATATCTATAAGCCTCTGCACGGTAATCAGCTGGCTGCCGCTGTGGCCGTAAGAGAGACTCTGCACCTTGAGGAGCAGCATCAGCCTGACAATCTCCGGTCTTACGGTTTCTCCGGTGCCGCAGGCGTGGGACATTACCAGATTGTGCTGGAGAGTGCTTAGATCTTCCTGGGGGATGGTTATGTTGTACAGGGAACCAAAGCCGGTGGTTACTCCATAGACAGGCCTGCCTATGTCTTCCATCTTGGAATCAAGGTACTTGCGGCATTTTACTATGGCGGCTTCGCTTTCCTTAGAGAGTTCCAGTTTTTCTTTATGGTCGATGATTTCCTTCAGTCTCTCTATGCTCAGGTGCTCTTTGGATATGATGTGTGTCATTTTATTGTGTTTCTTAAAGGTTGATTTCCTTTATAATGCTGTCTTCTACGAGGTTGGGGAGGGTTACTTCCAGGCCGGGAGTGCGGCTCATCTCGCGCTCTATTGCCATACGGGCGCCGTCGTTACGGGCCCAGCTGCGGCGGGCTATGCCGTTGTTCACATCCCAGAACAGCATATTCTTTATTCTGCGGGCAGAATCTTCGCTTCCGTCTATTACCATTCCGAAGCCGCCGTTGATTACCTCTCCCCAGCCGACTCCGCCTCCGTTGTGGATGGATACCCAGGTGGCGCCGCGGAAGGCATCGCCGATTACGTTCTGTACGGCCATATCTGCCGTGAACTGCGAACCGTCATAGATGTTGGAGGTCTCGCGGAAGGGGGAGTCGGTGCCGGATACGTCGTGATGGTCGCGTCCCAGTACGATGGGGGCTGTGATTTGGCCCTTGGCTATGGCCTCGTTGAAGGCCAGGGCTATGCGGGTTCGGCCCTCGCAGTCTGCATACAGAATCCTGGCCTGTGAGCCTACAACCAGGTTATTGGGGCCGGCCTGCTCTATCCAGCGGATATTGTCCTGCATCTGACCGCGGATTTCCTGGGGCGCGGTGGCCGATATTTCCCTGAGGACCTTAACTGCAAGTGCGTCGCTCTTTGCCAGATCTTCCGGTTTTTCGCTCATACAAACCCAGCGGAACGGGCCAAAGCCGTAGTCGAAGTACATAGGTCCCATTATGTCCTGGACGTAGGAAGGATAGCGGAACTTGCCGTCCGGGAGGACTACGTCTGCTCCGGCTCGGGAACTTTCCAGAAGGAAGGCATTGCCGTAATCAAAGAAGTACATTCCTTTGTCTGCAAGGCGGTTGATGGCTGCCACGTGGCGGCGCAGGGAGGCCTGTACGGCCTGCTTGAACTGCTCCGGCTGCTCTGCCATCATTTTCTTGGATTCTTCAAGCGTATAGCCTACCGGGTAGTAGCCGCCTGCCCAGGGGTTGTGCAGGGAGGTCTGGTCGCTGCCCAGATCTACGCTTACGCGTTCTTCCGCCAGTTTTTCCCAGAGGTCCACTACGTTGCCTACGTAAGCAAGGGATACTGTCTCTTTGTTTTTGCGGGCTTTTTCTATGCGGGAAATCAGTTCGTCAAGATTGTAGTGCAGCTCGTCTACCCAGCCTTGGGCGTGACGTTTTTCGGCTGCAAGAGGATTGATTTCCGCCGTTACGCTTACTACGCCTGCGATGTTTCCGGCTTTAGGCTGTGCTCCGGACATTCCTCCAAGCCCTGCGGTTACAAACAGCATTCCGGCAAAAGACTCAGCCTTTTTGTCAAGGAATCTCTTTGCCAGCACTTTTCTGGCTGCGTTCATTACGGTGATGGTGGTTCCGTGAACGATGCCCTGGGGGCCAATATACATATAGGAACCGGCAGTCATCTGCCCGTACTGGGAGACGCCCATCGCGTTGAATTTCTCCCAGTGGTCAGGCTTGGAATAGTTGGGAATTACCATTCCGTTGGTAACTACAACCCTGGGCGCATCTTTGTGAGATGGGAAGAGGCCCAGCGGGTGACCGGAGTACATAACCAGCGTCTGCTCGTCTGTCATCGTGGCCAGGTACTTCATCACCAGGCGGTACTGGGCCCAGTTCTGGAAGATGGCTCCGTTGCCGCCGTAGATTATGAGTTCGTGCGGGTGCTGGGCTACTCTGGGATCCAGGTTGTTTTGAATCATTGCCATAATGGCTGCTGCCTGGCGGCTCTTTGCGGGGTACTCGTCTATGGGACGGGCGTACATCCGGTAAGAGGGCCTGTAGCGGTACATATAGATTCGACCTGTTTCTTTTAGTTCGGCTGCGAATTCTGGAGCCAGGGTTTTGTGAAGGTGGGCGGGAAAGTACCTTAGGGCGTTGCGCAAGGCCAGCTGCTTTTCCTCCTTGGAAAGTATGTCTTTGCGCTTGGGCGCGTGATTTATATCAGTATCGTAGGGCTTAACCTCCGGCAGATTCTCCGGAATTCCCTGTAAAATCTCTTCCTTAAATGTCATACTAGCCAATGTTATTGTTTACTGCTTCGAGTACTTGGGCCTCCAGGGCGGCGGATTCCTCCAGGATTTTTGCGGCGCGCTTTAGAAGAGGCTCTGCGGGGGCCTTGTCCTCAAGACCTGCCACGTTTATTCTGACGTTAAGTTCAGCGCCCCTGATTGCTGCGCGGGCGGCCAGGGCGGCTACGCCGGCGTCTGAAGCACTGGCGGGATTTCCGCTCTGTGCCATCTGAAGCGCCAGAGGCAATGCCTTAAGCGCGGCCTCCATAGTGCGCAGCGGCACTTTGGCAGCCTCCAGCGTAGCCTCTTGAAGGGCGGCTGCCCGGGCGGCTTTCTCGCTTTCTGTACCCTTAGGCATAGAGAAAACTTCCATAATCCTGTCAAAGGCGGCTGTATCTTCATCCACAAGGGCTATAAGTTCTTCCATTACTGCCTGACCCTTCTCCGCTACATCGGAGAACTCTTTCCAGCGATGGTCCCAGCCCCTCTTGTGCGCAGAAAGATTGGCAACCATCGTAGCCAATGCCGCTCCAAATGCGCCCATAGTGGCAGAGACGGACCCGCCGCCCGGGGCGGCGGACTCGGATGCCGTTTCCCGGGCAAACCCGGCAACCGTCATCCTCACCAGGCGCTCGCGCGCCGCCGTCTCCGCCTCATCCTCCATAAGATACTCAATCACCTTCTCCTTGGCGTCGAACGGCTTAAGGTCGTCAAGACTCATAGACTTAACCGCAATCTTTATAACCTCGCTCTCCGGAATACCAAGCGAACGCTGCTGCTGCTCAAGATAGAAACGACCAGCGTCGGTAAGCACGCTCTTAGGCACCAGGCCCACAATCTCTGCGCCGGTCACCTTGAGCCCCCTTGCGGCGGCAGCCCTGCAAACCTCCTCGTAAGCAACGTGAAGCGGGGTCTGGGTAATATCGGTAATGTTCATTGAAACCTGGGCAATGCCGTACTCGTCAATATACCATCCGATGGCCTTGCAGCCCTTGAGGGTTCCGGGAATCCAAATCTGGTTGCCGTCGGCATCCTTGAGCAACTTGCCTGTAAGGGAACCTCCCTCGCGGGCCTTGCGGCCTTTCTCGCGAACGTCAAAGGCCACTGCCATAGCGCGGCGGGTAGAAGTAGTATTCAGATTGTAGTTAACTGCAACAAGGAAATTTCTTGCGCCCACGTTGGTGGCACCGCAGCGGGCCACCGACTCGTTGTACTCTCCGGGGCCAAAATCCGGAGCCAGGGCCGGGTCTGCCATCTTTGCAGGCAAGGCCTCGTATTCTCCCGCCCTGCAGACGGCCAGGTTCTTGCGCTCCGGCTTAAAGGCCGCAGCCTCGTAGCAATAGCAGGGGATTCCTAACTCTTCATAAAGCCTGCGGGCAAGACCGCGAGCCAGTTCTGCACATTCCTCCAGGGTAATGCCGGACACCGGCACCAGCGGAAGAACGTCGGTGGCCCCGCTTCTTGGGTGAGCCCCGTGGTGCTCCCTCATATCAATGAGTTCCTGTGCCTTGCGGGCGCCCTGGAAGGCAGCCTCAAGCACGGCCTCAGTCTCTCCCACAAACGTAACCACGGTGCGGTTTGTGGCCTCGCCGGGATCTACGTCAAGCACTTTTACGGATTTTCCATCTGCCTTTGCAGCCTTGATGGCGGCTACGATGGCGTCAATTTTCTTGCGGTCTCGTCCTTCGCTGTAGTTGGGGACGCATTCGATAATCTTTTTCATTATTGGTAATTAGTTTCTTTTGGACAAATTAAAGCGACCCCTAAGTTAACAAAAATTCCCTTAATCTCCCCCTTTTTTCTTCTTAAAAGTAATGGCGGAAACTATAATGCTCATAAGAGGACTTATGTAATTGAAGAAGCAGAACGGCAGATAGGCCAGTGTAGGCACGCTGAGTATGGTGGCCTGAGTCATTCCGCAACTGCTCCAGGGGAAGAGGGGAGAGGTAACCGTAGCGCTGTCTTCTACGCTGCGGCTCAGAAGTTTAGGGTCGAAGCCCTGCTTGTCATAGACATCCTTGTAAATGTTGGATGTAAGCAGTATGGCCAGGTACTGGTCCGACACTATTCCGTTCAGAGAGGTTCCGGTTGCAACGGTGGCGGCAACGGCAGTCCACTTGCGCCTGAGCCTTCTGGCTATAGAAGCCGTCAGGGCCTGAATCATTCCACCGGCGCGCATACATCCGCCAAAGCACATCGCACAGATAATCAGATATACGGTGTTCAGCATACCCGTCATTCCGCGTGAAGTTACCAGGGCGTCAACCTCGGCATTGCCGGTGGAAACTCCCACTGTGTTGTACACAGACTCTATCAACCCGGTAAACATAACCTTGTAACCTGTACCGTCGGTCACCTTGTTTCCAACCTCGGAGAGGATATCGCCCTGGAAGATCAGGGCCGCCGCGGCCGCCAGCAGGGTGGATAGACTCAGAACTATGATTGCCGGCATCCTCCTGGCTATCATTATACCCGTAAGAACAGGGACTATCATCAGCCAGGGAGTTATGTTGAACTTTGATTTAAGCACGGTTTCGTAAGTATCGACCCCCTCCTGGGCGCCTCCGCCGTGGGTGAATCCCAATACCGTAAAGGCAATCAGGGCTACGATGATCGATGGTACCGTAGAGCGCATCAGATTTTTGATATGGTCGAACAGCGGCACTCCGCATACGGAGGAAGCCATTACCGTGGTGTCTGACAGAGGGGAAATTTTATCCCCGAAGTAGGCTCCGGAGATGATTGCGCCTGCGATAACGCCGTCGCTGAAGCCCTCGGCCTTGCCAATTCCCATCAGGGCTACGCCTATAGTTGCGATGGTGGTCCATGAACTTCCAATCATAACGGATATTATTGCACATAATATGCAAGCCGTGAGCAGGAAAAATTTAGGGCTGATAATTTTTATTCCGTAGCAAATAAAGGTGGGGACGATGCCGCTGGCATTCCAGGTTCCGGAGATTGCTCCAATCAAAAGCAGGATTACTATGGCCGTGGTTACGTTTCCGATATTTCCCTTGATTGCCTCTTCAAAGGCCTTCCAGGGCGTTTTGAACA
>JBGVAW010000103.1:0-9053 GCA_045224955.1 Candidatus Cryptobacteroides sp. | reverse complement strand
ACTGTAGAGGGCAAGGTTGCTTCTACTACAGACAAGGGCGCTACCGTTGTCCTTGAGGACGGCACCGAGTGCTTCTGCTTCAGCCGTGACCTCGTAAAAGAGGATGGCCAGACCGCAGTTGTAGGTGAGACTCTTCCTTTCAAGGTTGTTGAACTTCGTCGCAGCACCCGCAGGGTTCTTCTTAGCCACGCCCGCACTTATGCAGAGGTAAAGGCAGAGAAGGCAGCTGCTGAGACCGACAATACAAAGAAGGCCGTTAAGAAGATTAACAACAATATCGAGAAGACTACTCTTGGTGACATTTCAGAGCTTGCAGCCCTGAAAGGCAAACTCGAGAGCGGTGAATAGAGATTTCAATGTCCGGATGCTTGGCACTGCTTCGGCAATGCCGGTATCCGGTTGCTATCAGAGCGCCCAGGTACTTTGCGTACACGGGCGCTATTTTCTGATAGACGCCGGTGAGGGATGTCAGCAGCAGATGACCGCCCTCAAGGTGCCTATGATGAGACTGGATTCTATCTTTATTTCCCATATCCACGGCGATCACGTCTTTGGCCTTCCGGGCCTGCTTTCCACGCTTGGGATGAAGGGGCGTACGGCACCTATAAATATATATGGTCCCGTAAACCTTGGACCTATTATAAAGTTCTTCCTTTCTTATTACGGCGCCGGCATCGCCTTCGAGGTGCGTTTCTTCCCTCTTAAAGAGACTGTCCCGGAGGTTATCTGCAAGACAAAAACGCTGGAGGTCACGGCTGTTCCGCTAAATCACGGGATAGAGACCTACGGCTATATATTCAGGGAGAAAACCCCTCCGCTCAACGTACACAAGTGGGCTGTCGAGGCCTTTGGACTCTCCCTTACAGAAATAGGCTCGCTTAAAAGCCGCAATGACGTAACCCGCCCGGACGGCACGGTGCTCACTGTAGAAAGATGCGCTTACGAGCCTTATAAGCCTAAGACCTATGCTTATATGAGCGATACAGCCCCCTTCCCCCAGGAGGTTTCCTGGCTGAAGGGCGTGACTACGCTATACCACGAGGCTACCTATCTAAAAGGCTACGAAGAATATGCGGAAGAGCGTCACCACAGCACAACCTTGCAGGCTGCCGCCGTTGCCCGCGATGCCGGAGCCGATTGCCTTATAATAGGTCATTATTCTTCAAGAGAAAAAGACAAGAAGCTTTATCAGAACGAGTGCTGCACCGTTTTCCCCAATACTGTGGCCGCTTCTGATGGAGATATTTTCCAAATATAAGATTGGTAAGCTGCAAAGTTTTTACTATCTTTCCCGCTGATATGATTGTCGCGCGCGTGAAAAAGACAGGATTCATTTTACTGATGGCTCTTCTGGCGGTCCTTCTGTGCTCTGCCGGCCAGGGCGACGATGCTCTTAAGAAGGCCTATATCAGAGTCTACAAGGATATTGCCATAAGCGAGATGAACAACTACGGAATCCCTGCCAGCATTACCCTGGCCCAGGGTATTCTGGAATCGAAAAGCGGTGTGTCTCCACTGGCCACCAAGGGAAACAATCACTTTGGAATCAAGTGCCACGGATGGAAGGGAAGGACTATGACAGCGGATGATGATGCCCTTGGAGAGTGCTTCAGGGCCTATGACAAGGCTGCCGATTCTTACAGGGACCATTCCCTCTTCCTTAGGGGAAGGGACAGGTACGCCTTCCTCTTCCTGCTGGAGCCTACGGACTATAAGGCCTGGGCTTACGGACTTAGCAAGGCCGGTTATGCTACAGACCCCCAGTATGCCCCGAAACTCATCAATCTCATAGAAGAGTATAAGTTGTATCAGTACGACCTTGGCCAGGCTACGCCTCCGGCTCCAAGCTTGATAGAGGAGCCTGTGGGCTACACTTCCAGCGGCAGGGAACACTTTGCGATCTCTCTTTCCCGCGAGTTGTATTCCAAGAACGGAGTGCCCTTCGTCTATGCAATGGAAGGAGAGACCTACCAGTCTATAGCCTCCGAGTACGATCTTTTTATGCGTGAGATCCTAAGTTACAACGACGTAAAGACCGACGGCCCTCTTCTTTCCGGAACGATAGTTTATCTGCAGGCCAAGAAGAAGAACGCTGCCAAGGGTCTGGACGTACATATAGTAGAAAAGGAAGGGGAGACTCTATGGGATATTTCCCAGAGGTTCGGAGTAAAACTCTCTTCGCTTCTTAAGAAAAACAAGATTTCTGCCGATTACATTCCCAAGGAGGGCGACGTCATTGTGCTGCGTGGCCGCGGGGTTAAACAAAGCGTACTTCAGTAATGGAAAGAAAGAAAAAGAAAATATTGATTATTATATCCTGCATACTGGCTTTTCTGCTGGCAGGCGGCTTTATTTTCTACTGGTTCTTCTTCAGGAAGTACTATGACCGCAAGATTCCTAACTTCCGCGCAAGGACAGAACTCTATATTACTCCGGAAGTCTCCTGGGATAGCATAACCCATTATATCGCGGACAGCTGCCAGGTAAAGTGGAACGCCAGCCTGCTTAGGGCAGTTAAAGAAGAAGAGGAAAGGGGAGCCTCACTTAAGCCGGGCCACTATGTCATTAATCCGGAGCACACTTCCACGGCAGTTGCAAGGATGCTTTCTCACGGCTGGCAGACCCCTGTGAAACTTGTGCTTTCCGGAACGCTGCGCCAAAACGGAGGCATAGCCCGCAAGATAAGCGCCCAGATGATGCTGGATTCCCTTGAGGCTGTAAGCGCCCTTGAAGATTCCGCCCTTCTTGCAGAACTGGGCTTTAGGAGAGACAATGTATTCTCCCTTATTATGCCCGATACCTACGAGGTGCTTTGGACCGATGATATGCGTACCATTCTCACCAGGCAAAAACAGGCCTACGATGCTTTCTGGAACGATGAAAACAGACGTAAGGCCGCACTTCAGGGCCTAACGGTGGAACAGGTCTCCATCCTGGCCTCCATAGTAAAGGGAGAGACTAACTATGAGCCCGAGATGCCTAAGATTGCCGGGGTATATCTCAACCGCCTTCGCAAGGGTATGAAATTACAGGCCGATCCTACTATTGCCTTCTGCTATGACTATCAGCTTAACAGGATATTCAAAAAACACCTTAAGGTAAATTCACCTTACAATACTTACGCTAACAAAGGACTTCCTCCCGGCCCTATCGCCGTGCCCACAAAGGCTTGCCTGGAGGCTGTGCTCAATCCAGATACGGCAAAGAATTACCTTTATTTCTGCGCCAATTCCTCTTTTGACGGAACTCATAAGTTTGCGTCAACCTACACGGAGCATCTTCGCAATGCCCGTGATTTCCAAAGAGCCCTTACCATAAAGCAGAGGGCGGCCAAATAATAAAACCGGGCAAAATGAGTACTGTCAAAGAATTGTTCCGTCATCTTGAGGGAGAGGACCTCTCGTTAGTTCAGAGGGCCTTTGACATAGCCACACGGGTACTGTCGGACAAGACCCGCGACAATGGGGCTCCGTTCCTGGAGCATCCCATCGGCGTAGCCCGTATAGTGGATGGCGAGATTGGCCTTCCCCCTGTTTGCGTAGCCGCTGTATTTCTGCACGAATCGTCCCGAATCCATCCTGCCTCAAAATCCCTGATGGTGGATTTCCCTCCGGAGGTGATGCAGATAGTGGACGGCTTGGATAAAATATCCACCATCAACCCGAAGGATACAAGGCTCGAGGCCGAAAATTATAAAAAACTCATCGTCCAGTATTCAAAGGATCCAAGGGTTACCGTAATCAAAATTGCCGACAGGCTTGAGATTATGCGAAATCTTTCCATTATGTCAAAGAGCGTGAGGGAAAGAAAGTGCCTTGAAACCCTGATGCTGTATATACCGCTTGCGCACCAGTTGGGCCTTTACAATATAAAAAGCGAACTGGAAGATATCTACTTCCGTCAGGTTTATCCGGAAGAGTATCGTGCCATAAACAATAAGCTGAAGGCAACGCAGAGGGACAGGGAAAAACTCACGGAAGAGTTCGTGAAGCCTCTTTCCGAGAAACTTTCCAAGGCCGGCATAAAGTACAAGCTTAAAATCAGAACCAAGACAGCCTGGTCCATCTTCAAGAAGATGCAGAAGCAGAAGGTGCCCTTCGAGGGGGTGTACGATGTTTTTGCTATCCGTTTCATAGTGGACTGCGAGCCTGTGCGGGAGACTGAGCTTAAGCTTTGCTGGGACGTATATTCCTATGTGACTGAGCAGTATCAGCCAGATACTTCCAGACTTAGGGACTGGCTTACTACGCCCAAGGCCAATGGCTACGAGTGCCTGCATATTACCGTAAAGAACAGCGAGGGCGCTTTCGTGGAGGTGCAGATTCGCTCCAAGCGTATGGACGATATCGCCGAAAGCGGCGATGCGGCTCACTGGGCCTACAAGGGCATAGGCCACGAAAAGACGATGGATACCTGGCTTACTTCGGTAAGGTACGCCCTTGAAAATCCCCATTCCGGAGCTGCCGACGATTTGCCCACCCCTCCTCCCGGAGAGATATTCGTGTTCACTCCCACTGGCGAACTCAGAATCCTGGCCGAGGGTTCTTCCGTGCTGGACTTTGCCTTTAATATCCATACCAATCTTGGTCTGAAGTGCGTGGGCGCCCTGGTTAACAATAAGTCCGTAACTATCAGGGAGAAACTCAATACAGGAGACGTGGTTGAGATTCACACCGGCAAGTCCAGACTGCCTTCGCCGGACTGGCTTAACTTCGTGGTTTCTTCCAAGGCCAGAAACAAAATCCGTCAGGTACTTAAGGAGGCGGAGAACAAGGCTTCCATAGACGGCAAGGAACTTTTGGACAGGAGGCTCAAGAACTGGAAACTGGAATTTACAGACGATATCCGCGGAGAGTTTATGAAGAAGAATCACTACTCTTCGCTAAAGGAAATGTACGCCGCGATAGGGGAGGGCGTGCTTGATGTAAATGCCGTAAAGACCTTTATACTTGACTGGCAGCGCAAGGACGATGCCGCCTCAGCCTCCGGCGTGGAGGCCCTGTCCGCCGGTACCGATGCGCCCCGTTTTGCCTGGGAGGCCCGGCCCGGCAGCGACGACATACTTGTAATAAACGCAGAGAATCTGAAAGGCCTGGACTATAAGATGGCAAAATGCTGCAATCCTGTATTTGGGGACGATGTATTCGGGTTCGTAACCCGGGACGATGGTATCAAGATTCACAGGATTTCCTGCCCCAATGCCGCCAGGCTGATAGAAATGTATCCTTACAGGATTCAGAAGGTGCGCTGGACAGAGTCTCCTTCGGGAGGCAGCTTCCAGGTGGGCCTCCGCCTTATTGCCGATTCCGAGATTGGAATTTCCGGAGATATTATGGATGTGATAAATCAGTTCAAGACATCTCTGCGCTCCTTTAACCTGGGGGACAGCCGCCGTGACGGAACCGTGGATATAACCCTCAGGCTGTCGGTGCCTTCCAATATGGAACTGGACAAGATTGTCTCCCGTCTCAAGGCCATAAGGCATATAATAAAGGTTTCCCGATTGTAGGCTAGTCTTTCCAGACTTTAAGATATTGCTGCAAAGCCCACATCTCGTCGCGGGCTGCTGCCGCTGCGGTAAATTCCAGGTCCGCTGCGGCTTTTTGCATCTTGTGCCTGGCTTCTTCTACCGCCTTTTCTACCTGTTCGCGGGTCATAGAGCGGATTACAGGGTCCTGAAGTACAGCCGCAAGGTCTGCCTTAATGAAACCATCGACATAAGCAGAGTTGGAATCCCTCTTGGAATCGTGCCCGAGGCCTACCGATACCTGACCCTTGCCCAAATCTGTGGGGCTGGGGATGTAGGTGGGGTCTTCGTAAGAATTGGCTGCGCTGACTCTGCCGTTCCCTAGCTCCCCGGCGAGGGCGTTGAATTTGGTGCTCACCTGGGTAGGGGTTATATTGTTCAGCTTATTGTATTCCATTTGTTTCTTACGGCGCCTGTCGGTCTCGTAGATGGTTTCCTGCATAGACGACGTTATGGTGTCTGCATACATTATAACCAGGCCGTGCACGTTTCTGGCGGCGCGTCCTGCCGTCTGCGTCAGGGATCTTCCGCTGCGGAGGAAACCTTCTTTGTCTGCGTCCAGAATTGCAACGAGCGACACGGAGGGTATGTCCAGACCTTCGCGCAGCAGGTTAACTCCCACAAGCACATCAAAAAGGCCGTTCTTGAAGTCTTCGATGATTTCTACCCTTTCTGTCGTATCTACGTCCGAGTGAATGTAGCGGCACCTTACGCCTACCTTGGTAAAGTAGCCGTCCAGTTCCTCTGCCATACGCTTTGTAAGAGTGGTTACCAGAACACGTTCGTCCACTTCTGCGCGGCGGCGGATTTCTTCCAGAAGGTCGTCCACCTGGTTCTTGGTAGGCCTTACCTCTATAGGAGGGTCCAGTAGTCCGGTGGGCCTTACCACCTGCTCTACTACAAGGCCTTCCGATTTCTCCAGTTCGTAGTCGGCCGGGGTGGCGCTTACATAAACGGTCTGCCCTGTAATCTGCTCGAACTCGTCAAAGGTAAGCGGCCTGTTGTCCGCTGCTGCCGGCAGGCGGAAGCCGTACTCTATGAGCACGCTCTTTCTGGAATGGTCGCCTCCGTACATCGCCCTGATCTGGGGCAGGGTGACGTGGCTCTCGTCTATGAAGGTTATAAAGTCGTCGGGGAAGTAATCTACAAGGCAGAAGGGCCTCTGGCCGCTTTTCCTGCCGTCAAGGTAGCGGGAATAGTTTTCTATTCCGGGGCAGTAGCCCATTTCCTTGATCATTTCAAGGTCGTATTCCACCCTTTGCTGAAGGCGCTTGGCTTCCAGGTTCTTGCCTATGCTCTGGAAGTATTCCACCTGTTTTACAAGGTCGTCCTGAATCTGGCTCACGGCCCTTATGCTCTGCTCTCTTGTGGTGACAAAGTTCTTGGCCGGATAGATGGGTATCTCCTGTACGTGCTCGAAGGTGGCTCCAGTTATAGGGTCGATAAGTGAGATATCGTCCACTTCGTCGCCAAAAAATTCAATCCTTACTGCTTCGTCGGCCCCGCCAAGGAATACATCCACAGTATCGCCCCTTACCCTGAAGGTGCCTCTCTTAAAATCGCCCTCTGTTCTGCTGTACAGACCTTCTACCAACAGGTAGAGCAGGGCGGTGAGGCTTCTCCTCTCTCCTTTTCTTACAATGACTGTCTGTGAGTGAAAGTCTTCCGGATTGCCTATTCCGTACAGGCAGGATACGCTGGAAATTACTATCACATCCCTTCTGCCGGACATAAGGGCACTTGCGGCGCTTAGGCGAAGCTTGTCTATCTGCTCGTTGATGCTGAGGTCCTTTTCTATGTAGGTATCGGTGGACGGAATATAGGCTTCGGGCTGATAGTAATCGTAATAGGACACGAAATACTCTACGGCGTTTTCCGGGAAGAAGGACTTGAATTCTCCGTAGAGCTGCGCTGCCAGAGTCTTGTTGTGGCTGAGAATCAGGGCAGGCCTCTGAAGCTTTTCTATGACGTTTGCCATAGTGAATGTTTTTCCGGAACCGGTAACGCCTAGGAGCGACACTGCGCCTACGCCTTCCTTTAAGGCGTCGCACAGTCCTTTTATTGCCGAGGGTTGGTCACCGGACGGAGCGTATGGGGCCTGAAGCTTGAATTTCATAGTTGCAAATATAGCGGTTTTTTTAACGCAATTATTTTGCTTATAAGAAAAAATTTGTAACTTTGCGTGTTGTTTGTGCTTATTTGCAGGCAATTAAAAGTATTGAATAATATTTTCATTTAATTATTGCAATATTTACTATGAAAAGCTTAAAAATTTTTGGAGCACTTGCAGTAGCAGGTCTTCTGACATTCTCCCTCAATGCTTATGCACAGGAGGATGGTAATCGTGATGAGAACGGCAAAATTGTTCGCGGTTCTTATGAGTCTAACAAATTCTGGGACAACTGGTTCATCAACCTTGGCGCTGGTGTAAACACTACCTTTGGCCCTGAGCTTGATTTCAAGGTTGGCGGTGTAGCAGTACAGGCAAACGTTGGTAAGTGGATCACTCCTACCATTGGTCTTCGTATCGGTTACAGCGGTGTTAAGAACGCTTTTGATGTTAAGAACTCCGTTGCACACAACACTTACGGACAGCCTTATCTTCTCGAGGACAATGAGTGGGATCAGCACTTTGTTCACGTAGATCTTATGTGGAACGCTTTCAACTCTATCTGGGGTTACAAAGAGACCCGCGTTTGGAATCTTATTCCTTACGGCCAGGCCGGTTACCTCAGGGCTGGTCAGACAGACCAGAACGAGTGGGGTCTTGGTGCAGGTTTGATCAACTCTTTCCGTCTTGGAAAGCACGTAAGCCTCTTCCTCGATCTTAACCTCATCGTTGCAAGGTCCGCTATGTACGGCATTCCCGGATACGAGAACAGATTCGCTCGTATGGCTTCCCTCACCGGTGGTCTTACTTTCAATCTTGGCAAGACCGGTTTCGTACGCCACACTTCTGTAACTCCTGCAGTAGTTCCGCTTCCTTTCACTCTTGATCAGTACAACGCTCTTCAGGATCGCGTAAACGCTCTTGAGGCTGAGAACGCTGCTCTTAAGAACGAGATTGCTGCTCTTAAGAACAGAGCTCCCGAGGTTGTTTACCGTGACGTGATGATTGCAAGCCCTGCAACTCTCTACTTCGACAGCAACTCTGCTAAGCTTTCTGTACGCGAGAAGGCTCACCTCGATTTCTACATCGAGAACGTTCTTGCTAAGACAAGCAATGAGATTACTGTTTACGGCCACGCTGACAAGAACACCGGTAACGACTGGATCAACACCAGAATCGCCGGCAAACGTGCAGAGGTTGTTAAGAACTACATCGTAGGTAAGGGTATCGACGCTAACCGCGTTAAGGTTGTTAACGAGAGCGACAAGAACAATCAGTTCGGTAATCCTTTCCAGCTCAACCGTTGCGTTATTATCAAATAACAATTCCCGGTTATGAAAAATGGCTGACTCATTTGAATCAGCCTTTTTTTTATTTATTTGGAAAGATTTTTAAGGTCTTGCTCTGCGCGTATCT
>JBGVAW010000102.1:0-42956 GCA_045224955.1 Candidatus Cryptobacteroides sp. | reverse complement strand
TATCCGGGCGCGGGAGATTCAGCGGGAGCGGTTTGGGGACGCCACCACCAATGCAGAGATGAACGCCAGGCAGATGCAGATGTTTTGCCCTCTGTCTTCTGAATGCGAGGATGTGATTAACAAAATTATCGACAAAATGAGCCTTAGCGCCAGAGCCTTCAGCCGAATTATCAAAATGTCCCGCACAATAGCAGACCTTGAAGGTGTGCCGGACATCCTGCCCCGGCACATTCTGGAAGCCTCGTCCATGCGCTTCCTTGACCGCCGCAATCCGATATAATATATAATATTCTATTAGAGTTATTGTTTAATAATAGAGATTTTACTATCTTTGCCATGAAATTCGATGAGTTTCATAGAATAATCAGAGCTAATGGCTGGCAGATACTCCGTCAGATGGGGACCAGTCATATTATATATAAAAAGGGGAACAGGACATATCCGGTCCCATACCATAAAGGAAAGGAACTTGGAAGAGGCCTGGAGTGTAAAATAAGAAAAGACTTAGGAATTAAATAAGCTATGGTTACAATTGAGGCTATTATTGAAAGGGCAGAGGATGGGACATACTGTGTATATTGCAAAAACGACATCTTTTCAGGAGCTGGCGTAAGCATTGATGATGCTAAAGCTGACATGAAAGAACAAATGGAGTTTTATAAAAAAACCACCATAGAAAAAGGCTTTAAATATCCCCTATTCCTGGACCAGGAGTACCAGATTAATTATACGATTGACGCCATCAGCCTTATGAAGTATTATGTTAAAGCCGGCATTCTGTCTCTTTCCGGAATAGAGAAGATTACCGGCATTAACCAAAAACAACTCTGGTCTTATCTTAATGGAACAAAACCAAGAAAGACTCAATCTGACAGAATAGAGACAGGCTTCAAAAAATTATATGAAGACTTGTACTACATCTTTGCTTAATCGTCGCTGACACCTGTAAGACCTAGGAGATAGTTTTTCCGCCATCTTCTTCTTTTGTTGCTCGTTGCTCCTATTCTGTAACGGGACGGACAGATCTTCCCCAAAAACGATCGTAGGCTTCAATTTCACGCGGATCGCTTAAATAACTTTCTTTTTTTTAATGACCCAATTAAATCTGGCAGCATCGTCTATGCGCTTCCTTGACAGGCGTAATATTTTATAGGATAATCCTTGCTGCATCTAACTTTTTTGCCTAACTTAGCATAACTACTTTTTTATTGATCACTATGAAAAAATCCTTAGTTTTCGTTGTTGGAGCTTTGCTCCTTTCTGTGCTGTCCTGTGGGCCAAAACAAGAAGCTCCGGAAGGCAGCAAGCACAAGGTTTGGACTATCTCTATGAATAAAATCTGCAAAGAATGGGATGGTCAATGGCAGGGCATTATGGTTGCCTCTGACGGCAATTGCTATTTCTCTTCATCTACGCATTCCAAGAGTCACGGCGCAGGTCTGCATAAATTTGACCCCAGAACCTATGAGCACACAGTGCTTGCAGAGGATATGACCGACGTTTGTGGAGAAAGCGACTATCCGGGACATCCCCAGCAGGGCAAGATCCATAGTGATATCCAGGAGTGTGACGGATGGCTTTATTTCTGCACACACCTGTCCAACTATTGGAAAGAGGGAATAGAGATGTATCCGGGAGCTCACGTACTGGGCTATGAAATGGCTACAGGCAAATTCAGGGATTTTGGCATTCCTATGCCCGGTTATTCTATCTATTCCGCTATTGGCGTAGATCCAAAAGCTAAAAAGATTTATGCATTTATGACTCCGTTCAAGCCGGAGGATAAGGCAAATGGCGGATGCCATCTCTACAGCATAGATATAGCAAGCGGAGAGATGAAGGATTTGGGTATGGTTGTCAAAGGCAAGGGTTGCGCCTTCTATTTCTTCATCGATGACGATGGTAATGTATGGTTCTCTCTAAAGAAGAGAGGTTACGCTTCTTACGACGATGACCACGGCAATCTCTATGTTTACCGTCCCTCAACAGAAAAACTCGATACCCTTCAGAATGTATTGCCTATGGGACAGCTCATAGACGGAACAAGAACGTCTGAACTTCAAGACACCCAGCGTTCCTGGACTTGGCTGACTCCCCTTCCCGGAAGAAAGAAATGCCTCTTCATTATGGGTCCTTTTGGCGGCGGTGACGAAAGAGCCTGGATTTTTGATCCTTCCAAGGACATAGAATCCGGAGAAGCCTTCGAGCCCATCGCAAATATTGGCCCGAGCTATTTCCAGACAGCTCTTGCCGGCGACAGGCTGTACTTTGTCCAGTATGAAGATATTCAGAATGAGCGGGTTCTCAAGGCCGAGGCTGCGCGTGAAGCTAATCCGGAGAGCCCAGATTACGTAGACCTCAAAATGCGCCTCAGGAGCGTTTCACTTAAGGAAGGTGATGACCATAATGTCATAACCGACCACGGCGTTCTTATGGACGAAGAGGGCAGAAAAGCCAAGATGGTTTACGCCCTGGCGGCCGATGAATCAGGTCTTGTATATGTTTACGGCAGCTGGACAGTTACGTCTTATAAAGAGGCTTCGCTCCAGTATCTGTATAAAGACTTCCCCAACGGAGATATGTTCAAACTGGTTCCCCGCGGAGAATTCTTCGCAGTTGTAAACACTAATCTAGATTAGAATTCGGATTTTTTACAGTGGTCTTCCCACCTTTTTCGTACACTAGTTTTCTGTGATTATGAAAAAGGTGGGAAGATTGCGTTCTGTGAAGGTACCCTCATAATCGGCATAAGAACCGGAAGAAGCACCGTTGCTGTTACAAGGATAATTTACTATTCCGCTTCTACCGTAACCGTTTACATACATTGTTGTAGAGCCGCCTCCGTCCATCGCTACAGCCCAGGAAGGGTTAAAGTTTAGACGGATGAAGTCCCTCAACTGAATAAAGCTCATTCCGGTTGCGAGCCCATACCATCTTCCATCCACAGTAATCAACAGGAGTTTATCATCATCGGTAAGGGCCACGGCTGTACGAGGATGAAAAACAGTCGGTGAAAAGAATCCTTTTTTGCCGGACCACTCCACATTGGAATGATTGGCAAGGAGCAAAGGCTCGGTAGAGAACATATTGGGATAATCCGATTCCTGGTATGCCGTTATGGCTCCGTACGGATCGCCTTCATAATTCAAATATCCAAATCTGTTAACACCGTCATACCAGATGGCAGCCTCGTGTTTGTACCAGTTTCCCGAATCCGTAGGGTCTGCTTCGCTTAGGTCGCACCAGGTCTTTCCATCAATCCTTATAAAAGTGTGAGGCGTTCCAAAGCTGGCATTGGTTCCTGCAATAGCACCGGGAGTCTGGCCAATTGCCGACGACAAGGTGGTTTTAGCCGGATAATACTGGAATTTCACGGACAAACTGCTTTCCTTAAGATCCAACTCCAGGACATTCAACACCTGAAGTGCGTCGCTCACCGATTCATAGCCACGGTAACTGTACCATACCAATCCTTTACGGACTGTTGTCTTGCTCCATTTTACAGGAACAGGATCGTTCGTCTGTGGTTCCGTTGCCTTTGATTTAGAACAGGAGATAAAAAGCAGCAGAAATAAAAATGTATATACTCGCGAAGTCATTATTTTAATGATGGTTAGCTATGAAAAAATGTAATTAAGCACCTTGGCAAGCCTATAGCCTCCATTTCGCAATTGCTGATAGAGCAGCCAGCGCATTGATTCCGGATAATCCGGGCCCATCTCTTGATGACGGGTAGGAATATGAGCCGGCAATACACTAACCGCATTGGCGCTGGCCCAATCAAACACATCGCCCTTGGTTATCTCCTCTATCTCCTCGTCCGTAGCAGTGTCAGAGGCTTCGGCAAAATCATAATAATCCCAGCCTTTGTTAAGCAAGCCCCATATTGAATTATCCCATAATGAGTGCATACCATACTTGACGCCGTTTATATAAATACTGTATGCTCCGCCGGTAGGAGCCTTAGGAACATAAAGAACGTGCATCGGGCAATGGAAATCTCCCGTAAGATGAACAATCTCTGCAATATACCTGAAACGAGTTTCAGGGTCCATATCGGCATGATTCTCCTTTAGGGCGCGAATCATCAGGTCCAGATCCATAATGCAGTTACGCACATATACATCACCCTCGCGGTTATGACGATAGACCTGATACAGCGAATCTACAGAATATGAATGGCACCAAGGTTCCAGATTGGTAGGAAGCACATCCATCTCTGACGGTTTACGCCTGAGGATTTTAGGATTGGAGCATTCCCAGCCGATATCCCTGTACCACTGGTAATAAAACTTGTCTGCGTAAGACGCAATCTCTACTATATCGGTCCCCTTCAAGTACTTTTTAAGAGCCTTCCTGGTCTGTTTATTTAGGTGATTTTCTGCAACTTGGGCCACAGCCGCATGGCCTATGCTGTTCCAGCAATAAGCCTCCGATGAAGCCATTAAGGCAAGAATAATAAATACGATGCACTTTTTCATAATAAATATTGATTTATGGTCTACCTCCGAAATCTTCTAATTCATCTGCTTCTCCGCTTACATAAAAAGGAATGCTTGCATAGGCGGCTTTGCGGTTAACATCGTCATAAACGTGTACAAAAAGCCTGTAGGCCCCGCTCTCTGCGGGAGCATCGAACACCACCTTCGCAGAACCATCTTTGCGGATAAGGCCTTCTATTCCATTATGGAGAGAACCGTCTTCGTTGCAGGTGTGTTCCTTTACAACACGCCAATGATAACGCAGTTTCTCTCCACTTACGTTGTTCACCTTTACAGCAGCTTTATTTTTAGAGCCAGGCTCCACTACCGGATAATCATCCCAGCACTTCCCGTTCATCTTAAGGTCATAAGCACTCTCTATGCGCGGAGCTCTGACCTTAGGATAACTGCCGGACCAATAGTATTGCATTACGTCCACTGTACCAAAGGTGTAAAGGTTACGGTCTAACATACCGTACCACTCTTTAACCTCTACGAGCTTACCTCGTTCATAACCCCATACATAGGAAAGCATACCTATGCAGCGAGGATCGTGAATAACCTCTTCTATACAAAAAACGTACTTATCTTCTTTTTCTGTGCTTGTATAGTCGTGAACGGCTTTCCAGGGGGTGTATCTCTTGCCTAGTTTCTCGTGAAACCACCAGCCCTCGGGGCCTAATTCCGTGGGCAGGAAAGGTTTCTCCCAGCCAATCTCATTCACACGCGCCAACATAGGGAAAGAACCGTCCGGATTTATGTAGCAATTGCAGGAAAGGAAGTCCAGGTCCTTGCAAATATCCTTAAGGCCGTGAATCTTGGCCGGAGACAAGTCCTCTGTAATAGCCAGGGTTACAGGATGATTGGGATCTATTTCGTGAATCCTTTTGGCTATTCTCTGAATTGATTCATACTGTTCCAAAAGAGGCTTATCCTGATGTCCTATCTCGAATTCATTACCGATGCTCCAGCAAAGTATGGCCGGATGGTCTTTGTAGGCCTCGACAGTCAACAATAATAATTCTTCCTGACTTTGTATGGCGGCAGCCATATCATCGTCATAATAACCACTGCGAATCTGCTTAAAGCCAAGGCCGGCGTGAATCATAAGACCGGCATCGGCCAGGTCATTCAGTAATTTGAGATTCTCGTCCTTGACCCTTATGGTGTACTTTCTTACCGTATTGGCTCCGAAGGGAGCGATGTCCGTATAGAACATATGGGTAGAGGCTCCTTTGGCATAAAATGGCTTGCCATCTACATAAAAAGACCATTTGCCATTTATCTGCTCAAGCGTAACCTTATGGGGCTGAGCCTGCGCCACATTCCCTGATAGGACTGCTGCAACCAGAAACAAATACCAGATTAGCTTTCTCATATCTAGAATTTATACGTTACGGTTAATTCTACAGTGAAAGGACGGATGAATGTTCCGGCCATAACATAACCGGCCAACTCGGAGGGGTCGTCTATAGTATCGGCAATATCTATAGAACCTTTGACACCGCCCTGCCCAAGAAGATTTACCATACTGAGGCTTATTTTCGTGTCTTTCCTGCAGTCCCAATCAATACCACCGAAGGTCTCTATACGGCTGTTGAAATATGCATAATTGGTGCGGCTGGCATAGCGGCGGCTGTAATATCTGGCACTGGCCCAGACACGCAAATTCTTCCATTTGTAAGACGGATCCAACTCCATAATAACCTTTGAGATACCGGTAACGATATTGTCGGTGTAGTCTATAGTCTGTGTGGAACCGTCGCTGAATACAAACTGGTTGGTGTAATTATGATATCTTGGGTCTTGCCAGGTAAGCAGGAAATGGCATTTCCATCCCCCGCGGAAGATATTTCCATCTACGGAAAAGCCCTTGGTGCCTATTCCATACTGAGCTGTCCAGGGAATTGTTTCGCTTAAGCCGTTAATCTGCTTAGTGACAGAAAGGGTTGCAGCATTATGCCAACTGGTAATGTAGGACAGTATTCCTGCTATATTCATCCAGGAATTGGCATACGTAATACCAAGACGTCCCTGTGCGTTTCCAATTGCTTTAAGCGAAGGAATAGTAGAATTACGGAAATACGTAGAGGACTTATTGGTAATGCTGTAGAACCCGTCGGCAATAGCGTGAAAGCCCCGCCCAAAGTTCCAGTCTAAGCATTCGGATATAGCGTAGTCAAGGCCCTTGCGGTGAAATTTATGGATTTCTGCCAGAGAAGGATCTGCAAGGTTAAAGCCATCTATCCTCCGGTTTTTTTCTTCTCCGTCAAGCCTGGCGACGCTGTTAATCCGATAATTGACCGGCTTCAACCTAAGGCCCAGCAACATTTCCAAATTCTTTGCAAGTTTCCACCTGTCAAAGGCAAAGAAGGCGGTGGATAATTTTTTTGCTCCGAAATAAAGGGCGCTTTTGTTATAATCCCAGGAATTCCTTCCGTTAAAATAAAGCCTTACAGGATCGGCCTCCGCGGTATGAGCAATAATAAAGGACGATGCCGCCTGATATTGGTCTGCAAAGATAGAAGACACGCCTGCATGGAAAGTATGCTTTTGAAAAACCTTTCTTGCTTCAAATAAAACCTCCAGATCGTAGGTAGTCATATCCGACACACGGACAAGACGATTCTGCACATAACCATTATACGCAGCCCAATCGGTGTAAGTGAATCCCTTGTCTGCCGTAGCATAGTCTATTCCGGCCAGAGAGCCTGCACCCTGATGAAAATGAGGCATCAACACAAGGTGTCCGGAGGCATTCAACCGCCATCCGTCAGGTGTACTGTGCTTCCAAAGTACGGATATATCGTGGATTCTGCGGTCATTCATCTTCCCTATAGACTCCTTAACAGACTTTCCGGTAACAAGGTCCATATATTCCACCATATCGTCTGCGGGGAAATAGCTGTCGTACCCCATATCGAAGCCCTTGAAGATGGTAATGGAACCATCGCCGTTATATGTGAACGGAGCCACATTGTAAAGTCCGGTAAGTTGGTCTCCGCACCAGGAATACCTGTATAGGAAATCCAGTTCTGAATTTTCCCACCTTTTTGACAGGTTCAGCTGATAGATCTGCTTCCTGTCCACATACTTGCAGGAAGGCGCGTTTACGCTGGTAGGGTCATAGTTTATGTAAGCGCCGGCAGAAAAATACCACCCGGGCAGGCCCTTGACAGGCCCGCTGAAAAAACCGTCAAAGAACAGTCGTCCGTTATTGGAAGAACGAAGGGTAAAAATACCCTCTGACTTGTCTTTACCTAATTTAGTCCAAGAGTTGACAGGGGATGATATTTCCCCTGTCCTTATAACCGACTCCTGTAATGAAAAATTCGTAGACTTGGTATAAGCGTTGCCGCCGCCCCAGTGGTAATGACTGCTTGGCAGGCCCTGAGCGGCCTTCATTCCGTCTATGAACACTACAGCCCCGTTCCCGGACTCCGGAAGCCCGATATTAAGCTCCCTGGGGATTGTGGCCGATTCTGCATTTAGACTTACGTTACGGTCGCTCTGCTTATAAGAGGTGCTGTCAGCCACGCTGGATGCGGCACAAATCCCAACTCCCAACAAATTCAAAACCAAAAGCGCGGCTAACTTCCTCATCCTCTGCTACTTATTATATCTGATTGCAAAATAATTCAGCGCATTATACCTGGTGGCATTTATGGCCGATGAAGCAGAATAATAAGACGATGACGTTCCGATACCCTTGTCTGACATTGGAACAAGTCTTACATAAACCTTCTCCAGGCCAATTACTTCATCAGGCAGCTTTACAGAAACATATTTTGCTCCGGGAAGATAATATACCTTCCTGCTGGATGTGGAAGGGAAATCAGGAACGGAATATGTCTTTTCCCTATTCCAGGTATCCCCGTCTTCGGACCATTCTACGGCCCAATATCTTGGCGCGCCGGTATAACCGATATGGTTCAATGTTCCAAAGACAACGTTCAAAGGAGCATTTGCCTCTGTAAGTTCAGAAGTAGAGAACTCACAGCACCAATACTGCTTGGTGCTCCATCCGGGAACGCACCACGAAGAGCCATTGCAGATGCTCCAGTTCACTGTGTCCTCGGCCAGATATTGAGAATATATAACTCCGATGGTATTGGTAGAAGAATATACGTACCAATGGGCGCTGCGTCCAAGGGCATCGTAAACTCCGTTACCGTTTTCTGGATGGCTTATGTTGCCTCCGTAAGTGTAAGGTCCAAGATGGGTGAAGTCGTTGCAAACCTTCAGTTTTGCATTGTCATCTTTGCCCTGGCAATATAACCAAGCATCCAATGTCTTAGGTTCTGAAACAACAGGATATGTAGGATACAGTCTGCGGGCATCACCATCATAGTTTGCGACAAGGTTTACGCCCAGGCTGTCACAATAGCGCCACTCATACAACAAGGCAGAGAAACTATCGTCCAGATTGTCCTCAATGGCGATGTCTCCCCGGCTGACGGGTCTGATCTGCCAGGAGCCAATGTTGCCTATTCCGGTAATGTAGTCAGGAAGTACTCCATCGGCCTTCATAGCGGACTCTTGAGCTATATCCCACTCGAAATTGTCAGATTTCTCATAAACCAGGACACCTGTTACGCTGCCCGCACCCTGGGGCATAGGATTTCCGTCCCTGGACCAGATACAATCACTGTTCACCATCATATAAATGGAGTTGCCCTCATTGTCGTTCAACACCATAGGATAGGCGGTGACAAGATCTATGTATCTTATATCGACGGGAACGAAAGGTCCCTTTCTTATAGGCAAGGTTACATTATCCAGCTTGACAAGAGTGTAAAGGTCTTGATCGGAAAGAGAGGCTATTGTACGGGACTTGGCAACCGGAGCGTCCATTCTTTGGGATTCGGTAACTGCCGATAGAGGAATACCGGTAATCTCGTACCTGACAGGATTGTCCTTTCTTTCAAGGGTAAGGCCACAGGCATCGAAACTGATGCGGTCGTAACGGGTGGCAAGATCTGCGCAACTTCCGTTAAAGATAAGCTTGATGCCATCTGCGCCGTCTTCGCTCTGAACATACAGTATCTTGGAAGAGTAAGCCATTTCAGGGTTATCTATAGATACCAGACGGTTCTCTGCGCCGTTACCCTCCGTATCATCGTTGATTACCAAGCCGCTTACAATGTAATGCTTGTCAATCTGGAGAGAGCCCTTTCCGGGAAGCAAAGCCTTAAGGTCGGTTACTCCTATAGGCTCTACGGAATAACCGTCGCTGTACTGGGTAATGTGAACTACGCCCTGGCCGTCAGACCAGATAATTCTGATGTCTGCGTGCCTTATCAAGCCATCTTCAAGATTAGGCTCAACGTCAAAGACTACGAAGTTGCCTGAGATTTTTGCCCCGCTTACCCATCCAGTAGAAGACTCCTCAAGATAATCGGCCTCGAATCTGAATGCCGATGCGTTTATCTTGGTGCTGATTTTTGCAGAGTAGCGCCCGCCTTCCGATGACACCAGAACATTCTTCTGTTCCACATCCAGGCCGTCGTCAAGCAAGCCATCCTGATTAATGGTAAGTATGGTCTTGGCAGTGCCGCAGTTGAGGGTAACGTCTACGCTGCGAGGGATATTACGGTTAACCTCAAGTTTAAAGGTAAGGGTACAATCTCCATTCATAGAGACCGTACGGGCCCCGCCCTGGTTCTTGAAGGATATCCAGGAGACATCCTCTGGAATAGCGGCGGTAAACGCACCGGTGGCAAGAATTTCCGCAGAACACTCAAGAGCGTCCCAAGAAGCGCTTACAACGCTCTCCCTGCAACCTATTCCAGTTATCTCCACCTCTTCCGGTCCTTTCTCACAGGAAAAGACCGAAGCTACTGCTAAAATTACGGAAATGATAGTATATCGTCTCATCTTGTTCTATTGCATATATTCCTTGTTATCGAGTGCGTTCCCGCTATAACTTACCTGATCTGCAGGTATCGGCCAATACCTGTGACAAGGTTTGATATAGTCTTTAATATATTGTCCATCGTTGTAGTTCTTGGTACGCTCGTACCAGATTCCCCAACGGACAAGATCAAACTTACGCTGGAATTCCCCTATCAACTCTTTTGCCCTTTCTTTGCGGATTTCCTCCATCAAAGCCTCTGAGTTACTGTTGACGTTGGCAAAGCTCAATCCGCCCAGTCCGGCCCTTGTACGGGTAATGGACAGATACTTGCAAGCATTCTCGTATTCTCCTTTCTGCAGGTATGCCTCGGCCTTCATAAGCAGAGCGTCCGCAAAACGGAAAACTTTATAGTTGTTGGGATCCTGCGAATTATACATTCCGTTTGCCCAGAACTTGTTGCCCATCCAAGGACGGCTCGTAGAAGAAAGTGGCGTCTTGGAGGTTCCGGAAGTCCAGAAGAACAGAACCTGGCGGACTGTCCTTTCAGGGTCGTTAAGCAAATCATATCCGCTCCACCTCCAGGCAAGTACGCCTGAGCCGTTCCTGGGGATGTTGGAACCATTGGAATATTCTCCGCTTCGCAGGTCTGCGCTGTTGTACGGCAACAGTTGCCTGTAGAGATAAACATTAGGACGGCAAGAAGAGGAGGTGCGGGAATATCCGCCCAACTCGGGTATGGCTATTCCGGCATAAAAGTCCAATCCACTCTGAGCGCTGCTTGTTTCTTCCTCTCCGGTTTCCTCTTCTTCTTCAGGAGTATCATCAGTGGGAAGATTCTTTCTTACAGGAGTGGTTATACTGGCTATAAGACCGGTAGCCTTAAGCCCGTATTCCTCTATGATATTGCTTACTTCCAGGATTGACTCCCTTGTGTATTTATGGGAGAACGGCACATCTGACAAAGGATAATCTACGCCAAACTGTTCGGGAGCATCGGCATAAGAACCGTAAATCTGCTCAAGTATTTCAATGAATGAAATGGCGTCGTCCCATCTTTTGTTCCATAGACACATCTTGGCTGCCGTCATCAAACCCACTGCTGTCCCAAAACGATAGTTTCCGTCTTCGTAAGTCCTTGCATAAGGCAGGGCCTTGCGAGTAACAAGCAAATCTTTAAGTTCCTCTATAATATAATCCCTTGTAGCGTTTGCATCCATTCTGGGAAGGCAGGCAATACTTGCCCTGTTGTCCTCCGTAACCTTTTCTGTATAGAAGGGAACATCTCCGAAGGTACAGGTAAGGATATAGTAATAAAGAGACCTTAGAACCGCTGTCTCCGCAAAAAGAGGGTCTGCCTCTGATTGGGAAATGTATTTTTTCTCCACGGCAGTGGCAATATCGGCCATCATCTCATTACAATACATTACTCCAGTATATCCGTTCTGCCATACGGTAGAAGCCACGGCCGGACGGGACGGCGATACGTCACAGTTGGAATTATATGCCGTCGCGGAAGATAAGTATATAAGGTCACAGGACACTTCTGACATCTCCCAGAACCCTCGTGTTACCAATATGGTACGCAAGGGGCTGTAGCATCCGTTGATTCCGGTCTGAAGCCTGGTAGCATCAATAAAATAATTCTCGTCCGTAGGGTAAGACTTGTTATCCTCCTTAAGACAGGAGACACTTACGAACAAGGTTGCAAGTATGCAAAATATAACTGTCTTTTTCATATCCATTAAATGTTGACGAGTAAATTGAAAGTCCAGGTCCTTGTTCTGGGGAAGGAGCCATTATCAAGCCTGTAAACAGATGAAGATGTATTAACGTCGGGATCGAATCCGTTGTATTTTTTCCACAAGAAGAGATTATCTCCGCTGATGGATACGGTGATACCGCGCAAATACTTTTTAACACTCTTGCTCAATGGAATATCATAACTCAGGGATATAGACTTAAGCCTGAACCAAGAGGCATCGTACACGCTCTTGCTTGAAACCTGTGAGTCGTCAAATCCCGGTTTGGTTATATTGCTGGTAGGATTATCCGGGGTCCAGGCATCCAGCATATAACGGTATTTGTTATATGAAGCAGAGCCTGAGCCGGCATATAACTCGGAGATATTATAGATATATCCGCCTAATGACCAGGCGAAGAATGTGCGAAGAGTCAGTCGCTTGTTAAGCGTAAAGTCATTGGCTATACCGCCGTAAGCGACAGGGTCGGCACTGCCAAGATAGACAATATCCTTCTGGTCCAGAATGCCGTCGTGGTTGACATCGGCATACTTGGGCCTTCCAAGACCCACACCGTTGCTTCCTGTCTGGATAGGAGAAGCGTAGGCGTGAACAATCTGGTTTCTTTCTACCTCGTCTATGGAATGCCAAACACCCTCGTACTTATATCCCCAAAGGGCACTTACAGGATAACCCTTCTTATAACCGTATATGTACTGGGTAGCACTGCGTGGATTCAGGAATGTAGGAACAACCTCATATTCAGAGCCCACATCTGTCACCTTCTGGGTGTTGTGAGAAACTGACAGGACTGTTGTCCAGGTGAACTTCTTGTTGTCTATATTCTTAGTAGTCAAAGACAACTCGAAACCTGCATTTCTTGTGGCTCCGGCATTTGCATAATATGTGTTGTAACCGGTTGTCTGTGCGTTACGTACGCTTAACAGAAGGTCAGAGGTTCGGGAAATGTAAGCATCGGCCTCAAATTTAACCCTGCTCTTCCAAGCCGCGAAACTGAATCCCAGGTTCAGGGCATCGGTAGTCTCCCAGGTGAGGTTGGAATTCTTGAGTTTGGAAGGTGTGTAGGCAACAAGCTTGCTGTCTCCGAAAATCCAGTTTCCCTGTGCTGCATTGAGGGTTGCAAGGGACATATAAGGAGTTATGGCGTCGTTTCCGCTACGTCCGGCGCTGATTCTGAGCGAAAGATCATTTAGCCAAACCGACCTCTTGAACCATTTTTCGTTCATAATGGACCAGCGCATAGCGACAGCCGGGAAGAAACCCCACTTGCGATTATCGGCAAAATTGGAGGCACCGTCGGCCCTGGCTGTGAGCGTGATGTAATACCGCCTGTGATAGTTATAATTGAACCTTGAGAATACAGAGAACTTGGTCTTGATACGCTCGTAACTTGAACCCGTGAGATTTGCCGGATTCATCGTTCCCTGCATGTTATAATAAAGGAGGCTGTCATCAGTAAAGCCGGAGCCGCCATAATTCTCATAAGAGATATTGGCTCTTTCGGCAGTGGCTCCCAAAAGGAAACTTACTTCGTTGGAACGTATTCTGCGTTTATAGTTCAAGGTGAACTCTGCAAGATATTTATCCGTGTCCAGGTGAGTGCGACGTGCCGTACCTCCGGTCTTGTTTGCCTTGGCTACAGCAAGGGACGAAGGAGAGTAATAACCAGTGTCTTCCCTGGCCTGACTGGTAGAAAGCCTTAAATTGGCGTAAAATCTGGCATTGAACTGATACTTGAGAGTGGGAGACACCAGGAAATATGTCTTGAAAAGCTTGTTGGTTGTGTTATGGGCAACCAGCCAGGGGCTGTTGAAGGGCAAGCCTCCGTAGGATTCTCCGTCTCCGAAGGAATTCCAAACATCCTCGCGTGCCAATAGCGGAGAAAGATATACCGCAGCATTGGTATTGGTTCCTGTTATAGAAGCAGAGGCCCTGTCGCGGTTTATCTTGACGTAATTCGTTTTTAAATTAAGAGAAAGCTTCTTGGATAAAGTACTGTTTAAGGTAAGGCCTCCGGTAATCTTACGTATTCCGGAACAGATAACCACACCGGGGGTATCGTTGTATCCCAGGGAAAGTGAATAAGACGTGCCGCCTACATTTCTGTTCAGCGACAAATAATAATCCTGGGAAACTACAGTCTGTGAAAGTTCCTTAATCCAATCTGTTCCTTCTGCATATTTCTGAGGATCAGGATAGGGCTCCCTGGTATTGGCAAAACTCCTGGAAACCATATTTCTCCAAGTGGCATATTCCTCTCCGTTCATAAGATCCAGAGAACCGGCTATGTAAGACACTCCGGTGGAAGACTTGAATGTGTAAGAAGTTTTTCCCTCTGCCTTACGGTCGTCCACGGTTGTAATAAGTATTACTCCGTTGGCACCGCGGCTTCCGTAAATAGCTGTGGATGAAACATCTTTCAGGATAGAGATATTCACGATATCGGAAGGGTTGATATCGGAGAGACTGGTAACTGCATCTACCACTCCGTCAACGACGATAAGCGGCTCGTTTCCTGCAGAGATAGAACGGCTTCCCCTGATACGGATGCTGCTGTCCTCGCCTACCTCTCCGGACTGGCTGGTAAACTCTGCTCCTGTTACCCTGCCCTGAAGAGCCTGGCCAATGTTTGTAACGGGGGCATCCTTGAGGCTTTCCATATCGACCACCGACACGGTTCCGGTAAGGTCTCCCTTCTTTGATGTACCGTATCCGATAACGACGGTAGCTTCAAGGGTTTCGCTGTCTACAGCAATAGAGATATTTATTTCTGTACGTCCGGATACCGATTCCAGCTTACTCTTGTAGCCCAGGCACGATACCTCTATAAAGGCATCGGGGGCAATTGTAATGGTATATTTTCCGTCGATATCAGTTACGGTACCATTGGACCTGCTGCCACGTTCCACAACTGCGGCACCGGGAAGCGGCTGTCCGTTTTCGTCGGAAACGACACCCTTGACCTTTATCTTGTCGTTCTGCGCAAATGCAGCAACGGAAAAAGAAAGGGTAACCGCCAAAATTAGTAATATCTTGTTTTTCATAGGCATCAGTATTTAATCTCCACTATGATGGCCTTGTGAGCCATTCCGCTTACAGGCGCATTTACAATCTGCACGGAACTTACCATATCCAGTACCGATGAAGATACATAAACATAGTCGGCGCTGTACGAATGGCTGTCGGTATCGGTATAGGTTGATACATAGTCCTGAGCATACATCCAGGCAACATCGAACAGATTATTCTGCCAAGCATACCTGTCAGAGCGGAAATGCTCTCCCTTTGCATCGGCGGGATACCAACCGGGTGAAGAAGGGTAAGAAGTCTGCATAGATGACAGATGATACATCTGACCTGCTACTATCCACTGGGTTCCGCCCTCGAATGAAGAGTTTACGCTTCCATCTACGGCCTGCTTAAAGGCGATATATTCCTCTGATTCGGTAAGACCGGCAAAATTGCATCCGGCTATACGGATACCTCCGGGAAGAGAGCCTTCTACGTTCCCGTCCAGAACAAAGGCATCAGCTCCGCGCTCGTCAAGCCAGGTGCGAAGGGCTGAATCATCATCAAGACCCTCGCTGGAGCAACAGATGAAGCGAGCCTCGGTTACGGCCTTATTGTCGAACTCAAGGGAGATACGGCTGTCCGGTCTTATCTCAGATTTCACTTCGCCTCCAAGAAATCCCTGCTGAACCAGCACAAGGGTATCGGAAACCAGATGAGTATCCAGGCTTATGGCGATTTTTGCAACCCTGGAAGGCCTGAGATTCAGGATGTCAGACGAATTTGATTCATAGTAAACAGTGAACGCCTGGCTGCCTGCTCCTCCTTCTACGTCGAAGCTAAGCCAGGGTTCCTGGCAGGAAAGCCTCCAGGTGCCTGCGGTTTCTACAGATACAGAGAGACTACCCTCTCCCGCACCGACAGAGGCACGAGCGATGCAGGTGCCGGAAGCAAATGTTTCCACGTCGTCCCCATCTTTTGAGCAAGAGCTCATCATAGCCATAGCGCATAATATGGCGGGGATAAAATATTTTATGCAGTTTTTCATATCAGTCGAATACCTGTTCGTTAATTGTAAATCCCTCCGGTCCTGTGCTGTGAACACTTACTGCCGCAAGGGTGAAGTTAGAGGCATCTATTCTTGGAATAGTTATCCCGTCAAGAGTACATACAATGGGGTCTTCGCCCTGGGCTGTAATGATGAGCCTGGCATTGTCGTATGTTCCGGGAACCAGGGTCAGGAAGAAGTCCGTAAACTCTTCGCCGATGATACTGTCTACACCCTCTCCGCAATTAAGGGATAATGAAGTGGCAGCACCGGAAGACATCCTGAGGGTTCCGTCCGGGAAAATATAACCTGTTCCCGCAACAGCCTTGTCCAAAGAAGAGAATGTGATATCCTGAACCTTGATGGATTCGTAGAGTTCCACCCTTATCCTAAGCATTCCAAAAGGATAAAAGAATTTCATTCTTCCTCCATTCATACAAGCATAAGCAGTAGGGCAGTATTTCTGGAAAATTTCAACAGGGTTTTCTTCTGAATAATCCTGAGAAGCGGCCAAGTTGGCAGGCATAGAATCTGCCCTGCCGGAGAATCCTTCATTCCAAGGATAGTAAGCGGCCAGCGTTTCCCCGGCTACAAGCGGACCATAGAAGACAGCGCTCTGAAGGCCTGCGCCAGCCTGTTTCATAACGTATTTTTCATTGGTTCCTTTCTTGGAGCCAAAAACACCGATATAAGCCCCTTCCGGCCAAACCCGGTTATCCTGACCTAAAAGCAAGCTCTCTATGTCGGCCGAAATAACCGTAGTTCCATCCTGGTTAATGTCAGGAAGAACCTCCTTTTGGTCATCTTTAGAGCAAGACATCAGCAAGGCCAGAGCGGCTATCGGAAATATATATAGTATTTTCTTCATATCGCTGAATGTTTAAGGGGCATCGTTCAAGGTAGTATTGTTCTCAAAAGTTATCTCACTCCTGGTAACATTAGCTTCTGTGTAACCATAACCTCTGACAATGTTAAAGGCACTGCCGATGTCGGCTGCCGTAAGTTTGGTAGAAGAGGTACAGTTACCGGAATCATCTGTAACAGAAGTAGCGGAAGCAACATTATAATAATAGAGCAAAGCTCCGCCGGAACAATTCTTTATGGAAGAGCCTTCTACGCTTGGAGCAGGAGCTAAAACCTTTGTACCAAAGGACTTTGTAACTACAGCCATTGTTGCACTGTTGGTCTGATTGGAACCGTTGAGTCTTACAAAGTATCCGGTATACCATACAGTGGAGTTGATAATATCGAACGGTCTCATTGCAAAACCGATGGCTCCTGCAATGGCATTGCTGGCCCTTTTTCCATTGCCGATAGTGCCGTTTACCAGACAACCGTCTATGGTCACATATCCGCCATAGCCGATGAGTCCTCCAACAACCTGGCAGTAAACCGGTCTTGTAGAAGTACCGGTGCCTGTCCTGTCATAAGTGTACAGGTATCCGGTGTTGCTGCAATTTGTGAGGCTGGCTTTCTTTTCACTTGTTCCCACAAGCGAGCCGGCAATACCACCGGTATATACCTTGTTGTTCGAGGCTCCGGTAGCCGAATAATTGATACCGCAGTTATGTACCGTACCGGTATTGTCGCAACCTGTCATAGTAACGTCAAGACCATTGGAACCAATGTCGGTATTATACACTCCGTAAGTAACACTTAGGTCACCGGCGATACCGACAATACCGCCCACGCTCACTGCATAAGCATAGGTTCCGTTTGTGGACACTATGTGGTCTCCGCTGTAAGTGACCGTTCCGGAATTATCGCAGTTATCAAAAGTAAAGGAGTGGCTTGTGCCGCGAAGCCAGGCAACAATGCCGCCGGCTCCGGCAATTTTAATTCCGTAATCTTTATTTGCCAGCGTATAAACGGGATCCGCAAGGATTTCACCGGCATTTGTACAGTTAACCAGGAGCGCGTCAGAGGCACCCTCAGGGGTAACGTCTATCTGAGCGACTATGCCGGCTGCCTGAAGATTAAGCACATCTCCCTCTGAACAATCTACAGAAGCGTATATGCTGCCGTTATTGGTACAATTGCTGATGGTTCCACCATTCATAATACCAACTAGTCCGGCTGTCCTGGCGTAAGTTTCTGCCTGAACGGATACCTTTGCATTGTTAACGCAACTGTTTATTGTACCTCCGGCAAGCAGTAAATCAGCAAGGGCAGAGCAAGTTGTAGCGGTACTTGTTATTTCTCCTGCGAGGGTAAGGTTCGCTATGCTTCCGGAAACCGAGCGGAACAGAGCCCCTGTTCCGGCAGTTCGGGTAATAGTGTGGCCTTGACCGTCGAAGGCGTATTCAAAGTCTACCGTTACCTGCTGAAGGTCCTCCGCCGATATGTCACATCCCAGATATACGGTTCCGTTTCTGAGCCATTTGCTCATATCTTCTCCGGCATTCAGGGTTGCCGCGAACTCGTTCCAATCATCAGGATTTTCTATATCCTTGGCTCCGGGGAGATAATCTACATTGCTGAAGGTGTAGAGTGTTCCTGCCTGGAGGGCAGAAGTCGGAGTCCACTTGCATTGCATAAATCTCTTGTCCGATGCCTGGGTAAAGTTAAATGCCAGGCCGTCCGGATATTCTCCTGCAGGCAGTGTGAAATAGAACCAGGAGCCGCTTTCGGAAAGCGCAATGGCCTGATCAAAAACAAGTTCTACACTTGTCTGACCCTCTTCCGAAGTTAGGAGTCCACTCTGGGGATTAAGCCAGAATGTTCCGGCTAAAGGTGTTGAATCGGAACTCATTACAGCCCTTTCTATTTCTGTAGATGCCTCACCTTTGAGTTGCACCCTTACAGCCGCGCAAAGGTTAACAAGGCTTACCTGCGCGTCAGCATTATCTGACCAGCCGTAGAGAATGGCAGATCCGTTGGCAAAACTGGTGGGATTGTACTGCTGGGTTGTCGGAATGGCTATCTGGATGTTGCCTTCGCTGTCGTAATGTGAATTTGCCACTACTTCTGCGGGGTAGATAATGTTGTACGGAGCGATTACGCTACGTAGTTTGAACTCTGCATCGCTAACCTTTTCGTCTGCAATACTCAATGGGGCTGAGTTCTGGCCGTTTACGTTAATTCGGTCTCCGTCGGACCAATAGACCTTGAGAACAGGGCCTGCGCCTTCGCTGTCGAGCCAAGTTTTGGTAGAAGTGGCCGCGATGGAGGCTTTTATCCCTACCTGCCCGTCCCCGGGAGACTCTTCCCGAATGCTTTCCCTGTTACAAGACTGAATAATAACAAGGAGCGCCAGAACAGTTGTTATCTTGTTCAGCATAATAGTTATGTGTAGATGTTATAAAAAAGACGCCCGGCCCGAATGAGCCGGGCGCCCGGAAATTTTATCTATTCTTGACTATAAGGATTCTCGGTTGGTGCTTCCGTGATATTGCTATTATTATTTAATGAAACAGCCGCCGTAATATCCGCAGCCGCATTAAATCCCTGGCCCCTGACAATCATTGTGGTGTTTGTAGTAAGGGTAATCTTTTTACTATCACTAAAGTTGCCGGACAAGTCTTCTGTTGATGTAGCAGATGCATTATAATAATAAACAAAACCTCCACCACTACAATTTTCAATTTTCGAACCTGTTATGTCCGGAGCAGGTGCCAAGTCTTTGGGAGTATTGGCAGAATCGTATCCCCATTGTTTTGAGACAACAGCAAAAGTGGAGCTATTAAGTTGATTATAATTGTTGTATCTGGCAAAATAGCCTGTATACCAAACGGTCGAATTTGTAATTTCGAACTTCCTCATTGCAAATCCTATGGCTCCGGACAATGCGTTGCACTGTCTTTTACCGTTGCCGATTGTGCAGTTTACATAGCAGTGATCTATGCTTACAAATCCGCCATAACCAATCAGTCCTCCTGCAACCTGACTATAAATAGGTCTTGTAGAAGCACCCGTGCCGTATCTGTCATAAGTAAGCAAGGTTCCGGTGTTGCTGCAATAATTGAGGCTTGCATTCTTGTCGTTTGTACCCACAAGAGAGCCGGCAATACCACCGGTATATACCTTGTTGTTCGAGGCTCCGGTAGCCGAGTAATTGATGCCGCAATTATGTACTGTACCTGAATTGTCGCACCCGGTCATTGTAACATCAAGACCATTCGTGCCGATTGATTCGTCATAATTGCCAGCTTTTCCTGATGTTGATGTATTAATATCACCGGCAATACCGACGATACCGCCAACACTTATAGAATAAGCCGCCATTCCATTTGTAGAAACAACATGCTCTCCACTAAAAGTCACCGGTCCGGAATTATCGCAGTTATTAAAAGTAAATGAATGTTTGTTGCCACGAAGCCAACCAGCGATACCGCCTACACCGACATACTGAATTCCATAATCTTTGTTGTCAAGACTATATAGAGGATCTGCCACTATCTCTCCGGTATTGCTACAATTTTTAAGCTCAATATCTTCTGAACCATCTATAGAGGAAACATTAATCTGGGCCACTATACCTCCAATCTGAAGATTAGATTTGGTTTCGCTGGAACAATCTACGCTAGCATAAATATTTCCGCCATTTGAACAGCCTTCGATGACTCCACCGGTCATAATACCAACTAGACCACCGGCCCTTGCATACGTAGTGGGTTCATTAGTGATATCGGCAGTATTATGGCAATTGAAAACATATCCACCCTTAAGAAGATTATCTGAAAGAGAGCCACAAACATTAGTTCCGGCAGTAATTTTACCCGCAAGGTTCAAATTCTTAACAGTGCCACTTATGCTGCTAAACAAAGCTCCTGTGCCGGCAGTACGTTTAATAGTATGGTCCTGGCCATCAAAGGTGTATGCAAATTCCTTGGTAATCTTAGTAAGATTTGCAGCTTCGATATCTGCACCAAGTTTCACGGTATCGTTTCCCACCCAGCGGTAAAGATCCCAATCATTGCTAGAGTTTACTGCTTCAGCAAAAGCATTCCAATCGCCCTCATTTTTTATAATACCAGATTTAGGAATAAATTTAGGTTTGAACTCATAAATTTTCCCCGCATTCTCTGCAAAATTTGTCTTACTTGAAGGTATTGAATATGAAGCAAAATGCCCGCTAACATCTTTAAGCGTAATAATAAGACCGTTACCAAAATTATATGCAGGAACAGGAATAATCATGGGTGTTCCATGAGATATTCCTTCTTCTCCGCAGTCAAGAACAAGTACATTACTAAGCGAAACAGGTTCAATAGAGAACTTTTCTGTGTCGGTAGAATAAGTAGCCTTCCAAGTTCCAGCAATTTTACTTCCGTCTCCCTGCCGAATATAAATCCTCCGAATATTCTCCAAATCCTTGCCGTCATAAATATCGTTGTCAACAGTTATTTTGTAATAAGCACAAAGATGCTGGAAAGATAGTTCTTCATTTAAATCCCCCGTATAAGCTGCAATCACAGCATGACCGGGATTATAAGTACCTTCAACATAAGACTGAGGAGTGGGGGAGCCTGCTCCTGAAACCAAGTAAGTCCATTCTGTACCATCTTCATTTCCAGTAAAAGTTTTTCCACCCGGAGAGAAAACGTAATAAGGTGACTTTATTTCTGTTTCACTTTCAACCGTGAATCTGGCTTTCAAACCACCTTCTGTTACAACCGCATTATTGGACTCGACTCCATTTACAGCAATTTTATCATTTTCTGTCCAAAGGACCTTATATTTGCCTTCTTCTATTTCCCCGAGCACAGTCTTGGTACCGGGGGCTCCGGGAGCACCTGCAGTAAACACAAGGGTGTGAAGCGGTTTTGAAGTTCCTGGGTTTACAGGATTCTCGTCGTTGATCTGATTGTCTGTGACGGCTTCTGTTTCTTTCTGGCAGGACACTGTAGCTATCGCAAACAGCGCTGCAATAACAATTAGATAATACTTTTTCATAATTCGCGCTGTTTTAAGGTAAATCCTCGTAATCATCGTCATCAAGATCCACTGGATCAAGACCAGGGATAGTCCCTCCCTTCCCAGAGTAACATAGCATTTCGCTGAAATGCATCTTTACCAGATTGCATTCTGGTGCGGTGTAGTCGATTTTCATATCATTGATTGTTTACTAATTATTATTTCACAATTGCTCAAATACAAATTTCCTCTTATTTAACATTGGTATTTTTCGAAATTCCGTATTGTTGAGTACGGATTTTTGAAAAAAATTATATCTTTGTGACATACTATGCAAAAAGCATTAATCCATATTATGACGTTTTTGGCGGCGTTGTTTTGTTACGCACAGCCGGCCTCAGCGACATCTGACAACTTCCTGATTCAACACTTTGAGCCATCGAATCCGCAATTTGACATCGCGGTAAGCGCAATAATTCAAGACTCAAGAGGATATGTGTGGTTTGGCACAAACAACGGCCTCTTCCGGTACGACGGTTTTGAACTGCTTCCCATTCACTATCCTTCTATGCGCCCCGGCTTTATGCGAATACGCTCAATCTGCGAAGATGCATTCGGAGATATATGGATTGGCACAAATGGTGGCTTGGTTAAGTACTCTCACAAGACCGGCAATACAGAAACCTTCCGCCCGGAGGACCCCGGCTTCGCAATTATATCTAAGGTACTATCCCTGCCTTCCGGCAAAATCGCTTTCTGCGCAAGGAATTACGGCGCCTGGATACTTAACCCCGCCACAGGAGAATACGACAGGATAGTCCTACCGGACACGGCAGAAGATGAAACCCTGGCAGCCTGCTTGGGAGATGCTGGTATGCTATACCTTTGGTCTGCAGAAAAAGGTCTCTACCGCCTTGATACATCTCGTTCCCTAAACGCAGAGCACATTAAAAAACTCGTCGGAGGGGGGGGGCAGAAATCCACTTGACGGAATAGTCCTCTTCAACATTGAGTACTATGATTATAAGATAATAGCCGGCATTGCAGAAAAAACATTCATTTTAGACCTGAAAAGCGGCAAGGTAGAAGAGCGTGACTGGTCCATAGTAACTGCAATATGTCCACGCCAGGAAGGCGGCTTTTTTGCAGCGACAAGCAAAGGACTCCTGGAAGTTGATTCAAAGCTGGACGTCATCAGGCATTGGTCGGAAGATTTCTCTGACAAATACGCCATTCAAGACAAAAGTATTCGCGCCCTGTGCAAAGACCGGGAAAACAATCTTTGGATCGGGACCAACTTCGAAGGTGTATATTTCCTGGCCAGGAACAGAAGCGAAATGAAGCGCTACTATCCCTCCGGTTCCACCCCGGAATGCGCTATGAGGGTAAGGGCAATAGTAGAAGACGAGGACGGTATTATCTGGATGGGATCGGAGAACGGAGGTTTAATAAGGTACGACAGGTCTATAGGCCGCCATACCCGTATTCCTCTGCCGATAGAGACAAATAACATTTTGGCCCTCTGCGCAGACGGTCCCTGGCTATGGGTGGGTTCGCATTCCAGGAAAGATCCTACAATAAGACTTAACCGGCATACATTAAAGGCAACCGCATTCCCTAACCTGCCGAAATGCCTCTACTACATCTACAAAGACGGTGAAGACTGGCTGTTTATGTCGGACGACCACGCTCTTTATCACTACAATAAAAGGAGCAATTTGCTGGAAGAAGAAGAAGCCATTTCTCCTGCAGGATTCCAATACGTAAATGGCATCCGCGGCAAAGACAAGGAGTTATGGCTTGGAGGAACAGGGGCCAGGGTATGCCGCTATAAAAATGGGGAGATAACCCCATTGTCTGATATTGTCACCGACGAAGAATTCAAAAAACTTATAAGTTATAGAAATGCCGCCCCAAAACTGGTGGACAGCCAGGGCCGCCTCTGGGTTACCCTCCTGGATATGGGTCTCTACTGCGTAAATACATCGGACGGAACGGTAAGATTCTATGACATAACATCAGGAAACCACTCGGCTGACATATTTAATATAATGGAAGACCGGGAAGGTATATTATGGATTACCTCCGGAAACGGACTGATAGCTTTGTCCCCCGAAAACGGGAAAGTATCCCATTACGACGATAATGACGGAATTTTATCCGCACACTTCAAATCATCATCGGGTATAATAGCCTCTGACGGGAACCTGTACGCAGGGCTCACAGAAGGTATGATTGTTTTTGATCCGGTTAAATTCAGGAGTTATCCGTGCGAAGTCAAAGCGCCGGTCTTTACAGGCTTCAAACTTAAACAATCGGCCGAGAATGTTGCTGACAATTCCCTCAATGAGTATTTTGAGGAGCTTGAAAAAGGAGAAATAAGCCTTAGTTCCTCTCAGAATGCCTTTATCCTGGGGGTATCTAATATGAGTTACAGCATACCGCGCCGCTCCAAACTGGTATATTCGCTGGACAACGGCAAAGTGTGGAAAGATGTAGAGAACGGAAAGATTGAGTTCAGCCGACTGAAACACGGAGATTATACGGTAAAAGTGCGCTCTATGATGAGCGACGGCAGTCTGGACGAAAAAGAGAGCCATATACACATACATATCCGGGTTCCCCGCCTCCTGACCGCTCCATTTATTGCCATATACATTTTCCTGCTGTTGATAATGTTATTCTCAGTTGCATTCTTTGTAAGATCGGCCAGTTTAAGAAAGGCCGCGGAAAAGGCTAAACTGCAGGCAGAAGTAAGAGAGGCCGAACGCCAGAAAGAACTATGGTCTTCTAAGGTTGAATTCCTTAAAGGAGTAGCCCACGACATCCTCAATCCTCTCTCTATGGTTAAAGCCCCTGTGGAATCCCTTCTGCTGCGCCTTGGGCGTTCTGCAGATGCTACGGTGGTTGAGGAGATAACTACAGCCAGCCGGAATGCAGATAAATTATCTGAAATACTGGAATCATTCATTAATGCCCAGACGGACAATAACTACATAGCACCCCAATCTGTAATCTCTGACAAAAAGGACATCCTTGCACCGAGGGTTAACGTTCCCGGCACAGAAAAAACCATTTTGATAGTGGAGAAGGATCCGGAGATTTTGGAGTTTATATGTACAAGATTGGAGGAAAAATACAATGTCTTCCCGGCCAGGAATTTAAAAACAGCAGAAGAAATAATAAAGACTAACATTCCGGATATTGTTATCTGTGACACGGACTCGGGCACTACAGAATCTTACGCTTTCTGCACTAAACTTAAATCCGGGACTAATACAGGACATATCCCTCTGGTTGTTATTTCTGACAACTCCGGACAAAAGGCCAGAGTATATGCCTTCAATCACGGGGCGGAAGGCTTCTTCTCCAAGCCCTTCTCCTTATCTGAACTGATGGCTACCATTAACTCCCTGCTCGGGAACCGCGATAAGGTTAAAGGTTCATTGTCTGACAGGCCCTCTATTATGGCAGACAAAGATTTTCTGGATAGCCTGCAGAAGATAATGAAGGCTAAACTGTCCGACGAAAACCTAAACGTGGATATTCTGGCCGATGAAGCCTGTATGAGCACTTCCGGCCTTTTCAAGAGGCTCAAGGCCCTTACAGGAACGAGCCCGGGAGAATACATCACCGCATACAGAATGAAAGAAGCCTCAACTTTGATAAAGGATACAAATATGTCTATCGACGACATAAGTATCAAAGTTGGCTTTCGCTCTCATTCATATTTTTCTACCTGCTTTAAAAATAACTTTGGAATGAGTCCAAAGAAGTACAGACAGATATCCACAGCGTCTAATGTTAATAATTAATCCCTATCTATATGAAAATCAGAATATTAATTTCCGCTGCACTGTTAATTGCAATCATAGCCTCTCCCAAGCTGAACGCTTGGGGAAGAATAGGACACGCAACCATAGGCCAGATAGCAGAGAAACATTTAAGCGCCAAAACACTTGAGAAAGTAAAAGAGTATCTTAGGGGAGAGACCATTACTGCCGTGGCAACCGACGCCGACACCAAACGAGGAGAATGGGCGATGGATGTAGGATTTATTCCGGCCAATGCCGATAGGTACCGTTATAGTTTTATGACTGACTTCGACTTTGATTCACCTAAGAATATACTTCCCGTAACACACGCCGTAACCATAAAGACAGATGGCAAACCGTGGCGTACAGACAGGGATGGCGACAATTATATAGAATGCGCTCCCCTGTATATAGAACGTTGGGCAAAGGAACTTCGGGAGAACGGGGATAATATGGACCCGGACGAAAGGCTCCGTAAACTGTCACTTATTATCCACCTGATTGGCGATATGCATTGCCCCGGTCACGTCGCTTTTGACGGCCGCACTGACACCTTCGGCAAATTCATAGTACAGTATCGCGGAGAATCCCTAAGATATCACCTCTTCTGGGATAAGACCATTTTCAACGCAAACAGCATATTCAGCATTACGGACGGTGTACTGCTTACAGACACCGCAACCCCTGAGGAACAGAAAGAAATAACCAAGGGAGATGTATGGGATTGGGCTGAAGACTGCGGAAAAGTCTGCCTTCCGGCATATTTAAGCGTGCCGGAAGACCGTAACCTTCCTTACTCCTTTGCGATGGATATGCGCCCTATTTTTTATACACAGCTCCGGAATGCCGGATACAGGCTTGCAGTCCTTCTTGAGAGTATCTTTAACTAAGCTATTTCTTAATGAACAGCAGGGCGTCAACGTGGATATAACCGTCGCCGCCATCACCGTGGATCTTTACAGTAAAGTCCTCGTCGTTCTTTAAGTCTACCTCTGCTATTTTATGCCAAGCGCAGGTAGTCTGTCCTGTGATGCCCACATCGTGAGTATTCACGGATAAGATTCTTCCATCCTGGAACTCATAGACAGTGACAGGATTCATATCGGCATTGCCGTCATCGTGAACATCCTCTTTGCCGATACGGTGGATGCAGGAATAAACATCGTATAAGCCCGATGCTGCAGGACGGCCTGTGTACTCTACATAGCCCTCCGCTGCGCTTCCCTTGTAGTATGTAGGACCAAAGCCACCGTTCTTTTCTACCAGCGACCAGCTATTGCCGTGAACAGTTGCCAGAGGGTCGTCAAGAATTACGTCCGGAGCCGTTCCGTCCATATAAGGGTCATTGTGCAGGATGTCCTGTATTTTATGGTAATCTACGTCCTGGATATCGGCCAGACCGTCCTTCTCTGCCAAGCCAACGGCAATACCTGCAGCCTGTCCAAGGCACATAAATACCGGTTCCATACGGATAGAGCCGTAAGCGATATGAGTTGCAGAGCAGCATATAGACACTACAAGATTGGTACACTCGGTCCTGAAAGGAGTGATTGACCTATATGAAATGGGATAAGGGATACCGCCGGGGATTTCTACATCGCCCTCGTTCTCTACCATCCATTTTCCCTTTGCGTACTCGGTGAGTATTCTCTCGCAGTTGTGAGAGTCCATATTGTAGGCTGCGAAGGCAATTCCGTCAGTAACGGTTCCGCGGCCCTCGCAGTCTGCCTGGGTAGCCACATAGTCGCTGACCATACGGCGGGCCTCACGTACATAGAGCTGAGGAGTCCAGTGTCCGTTCTCAGGATACTCGTCCTTGGGAAGACCCCAGGCTGATATTTCTTTACGCAGTTCCTCCGGAACCCTGGGATCAGAAGCATAGAACCAAAGCAGACCAAGGGTATAGTCCAGATGCTCTTTGATGATAGCCTGTCTTTCTTCCCAAGTACCCTCCGGATAGCCATAGTTCATACCAATCATATCGGTAGAGAAGGCACCGCGGTTGTTAATATCGGTCTTATGGTTAGGCATAGGAGTCCAGATGAAGTAATCGTCCAGCTTCCTCATAGTTGGCTGTGCATCGAAGAGACGGAGCAAAAGCTCATATTTGGAAGGATCATAGTTCTCCGGTTCGGACAGGGGAATCATATTGTCAGGATCGTCCGTAAGGCAAATTCTGTAATTATAGGCCTGGATAAGGTCGTCGCCGGTGCCGTTTGGCTTGGCCGTCCTGTTTGCAATGCCCCAAAGCAAGCCGCTTTCAGGCTTTCCGGGTACTACAAAAGGATCTACTCCGTGAGGGAACTGATGGTAGATACGAAGCAACTGAGAACCGTCCCAGGTCTCTCCATATTCCGAGTTGTCTTCACGTCCTGTGCGGTATGATACTCCGGCATCGGCCATAAGGTCTCCCTCATAAGAAGCATCTATGAACCATTTTGCCTTGAATGCAAGTGTATCTCCTTCTCCGGCGACACTTACAGCCTTGATTTTTGTACCTTCTTTCTCTGTGCCGCAAAGATGATAGCCGGTAAGTACCTTGATGCGAGGCGATTTTGCAAACTCATCCATAACCTCTTTTGCCACCTTAGGCTCAAAAACCCAGTTCTCCAGATTTCCGTACCTCTTTCCGCATTCACGGTAGAACTTGAGCGCAAGCCCCTGAACCACCTGCTTGTTTCCTATGTCGGTACGGCCCAGGCCGCCTGCCGTCATACCTCCGATTCGGCAAGAAGGCTCAATTACAACTACGTTCATACCCATTTTGGCAGCGGCGTTTGCAGCTACGATTCCGGAAGCGCTTCCGCCGTAAATACATACGTCGAAGGCTTTTTCTTTTTGGCCACAAGAGAATACTGCAAGTGCCATCAAAGTAATGAAGATGTTCTTTTTCATATTGTTTAAGTGTTCTTATTTATCCGTTTTTACCGTACTTTCCCAACCTCTATAAAGGTGTTCAATTTTCTTTCCGTTCCTTTGAGGCAGACATTTCCCTTCCCTTCCACAAACATAGCCGCAGAGCCGTCAAGGTTTATTGCGTTCTTTACAAAGAAGTGAGCCATAAGGAAATCCCTCAACTCCTCCAGGGTCATACCTTCTGCAACAGAAGGCTCCTTTCCGTCTACCGATACAATCAAAATCCGTCCGTCCCACAACTGGGCAAGAACATTACGTGGATATCGGCCGTTGATAAAACCTGCCTTCTTTTTGCCCTCATCGGTCCATTCCATCCTGTTACCCTCGAAGACAAGCATCGGAGCAGAGGAGAGAAGTGATTTGGCCTCGGAGTCCCTGTAAGTTTTAACGGCATCATCGGCCTTCCCCTCAAACGGAAGGAAGGATAAGCTTCCATCCCCATCAAGGGATATCGCGGCCTCGTGCATCCACCACCTGGGATTTGATGAATCTATACTGATTTCTGAATAGTTTTGCCCATTGACCCTTACATAGGAGTGAGGCAGCCCGAAGGTGGCCGTTGTAACCACTGCCAGGGAGTGTTTTTCTCCGTACTCCCCTACTGTAAGTTCTTCATCGGAATAACCAAAGCCTAAACGATATTCGCCATTGGGGCTTATCTCTGTAATATGTATCCTTTGTGCCTTGCCGTCCAGTTTTCCTTCAAATGAGAGAAGGCGAAGACCATTTCCAAGAGTATCTGCCTGCCAAGGGAAAGCATCAGCCTTGGCCTCTGCAAAAGGATATCGAGGGAGGGAGGAGAGGATTTCCTGCGCGCGGGAAGGGGTCTCCGTTATTGCGCTGGCAGCCCCTATCCACTGCATTTTTTCATCATCAGGCCACTTATACTTATCCTCTGCATTCTGGGCGTTCTTCACGGCCTCGGCCTTAGCACGCGCCCTTTTAAGCTTTCCGCTTTCTCCTGAAACAAATACAAAGTCTCCGTCACATTCGATGATGGCAGAAGAATCTGCGGAATGAGAGCCGGCATAAACTATAAGGGTAAGGGAAGCTCCGTCATAAGTCCAGGTTTCTTCCTTGGGGAACCTGCTGTATGGAAGTTCCTTCCCGTTGACTCTTACAGCTTCAGGAGCCTCGAAGCCGGCCAGTTTTACACGCAGCCGGCGCTCTGTAAGGGCACCCTCGTAACTGCCGTTCCTCTGCCCTACCTTGATTCTTATACCGTTTCCTGTCCATTCCCTTGAAAGAGGTGTAAAGGAATAAGACTTGTCATAATCTTTATTATCTCCTTCATCCTCATAGAGTCGTGTGCAGAAGCTGTCTTTTCCGGGGACAGCCAGAATGACTAGCTCATCTGACTTTTCCTGCAAGGATTGTATTGTCTCGGAGGCCATAGGAACAAGCGCGGACTCACGCGCGAACCAAGGGTTCTCTGTTATTGCATAATGCAGGGTCCTGACGGTCCCGCCTTCATACATCGTACCTGTGGACATATCAAACCAGCCGTTTCCGGAAGGGAACCATACCGTGCGCTCTGCCTCACCTGTCGAAGGGTCGCAGGGACGGCATACTACAGTAGCAAGGATATCGTCTCCAAAAAGGTATTCTTCCCTGAAGGAATAGGCTTCTTCTGCTTCCGGATAGTAATAATACAGCGGACGGCAAAGGCCTATTCCCGTATCGTAGGCCTGACGGGCCGCCGTATAAATATACGGAGAGAGACTGTAGCGCAGTCTAACGGCTTCTTTTAGAATATCGAACTCTTTGGTGAACATCCAGAATCTTCTCTCAAGATTACTGTTTCTGGTAGGATGTGTCTTGAAAATAGGCGTGAACACACCCTCCTGAACCCATCGGGTAAAGAGTTCCGGATCTGTATAATTCTGGCCGGGGATTTCATTGTGGCCCCCGATGTCCTGTCCCCAGTAGCAATAGCCCACGTTGGAGGCCGTTGCAAAGAACCAGGGCATATAGGAGAGAACGTGCCAGCTGGTCCTGGTGTCACCGCTGAAGCCAACCTGGTACCTATGGCTGCCTATGCCTCCCCATCTATGATATATCATAGGCCGATGGTTCCCTTGCGATGAGTCATCGAAGAAGGTATGATTGAGCCAGAATGTGTTGCTGAGTCCTTTGATATAATTGCTTTCCCTCCACTGCTGCCAGTCCAGCCACCAGAAATCTACGCCCTGCTTCTGTATAGGATGAAGGACGGTCTGGAAATAACTCTCTGCCCAAGCCTTCTGGCTCATACGATAGGGCACGTACTCGCCTTCCGGCCACTGTTCTCCTGTTCTGGCACTATAGTCTTTTACAAAACTGGGATAGCACTCTTCGTAGGTTTGAATTCCGGAGGCAGGATGAAGATTAAGTGATGTTTTGAACCCGTTGTCGTGGAGATAGGTCAGGGTGTTTTCCGGGGACGGGAAAAGGGATTGGTTCCAGGTATAACCTGTCCAGCCTTTCCGCTGGCCGGCATCGTCCTTGGCCATTACTTTAGCCGCCAAGCCCCACGTCTCGTGCCAGTCCATATCTATTATAAAGACATCGGCCGGAAGGCCGTATCCACGGAGTTTGTGAACAACGTCTTCCAGTTCAAAGTCATTGTAAAGCCAGTATCGGCTCCACCAATATCCAAATGCGTATTTTGGAGGGAGGGGTATCTTTCCTGCCACTTTGGTAAAATCCGATACTGCCTGGATATAATCGTGGCCGTATGCAAAAAGGTACCAATCGCAGCGGTCCCCTTCCGGTCTCTCATCCACCCAACCGTCCTCTGTAAAGACGTGCCTGTTGCTCTCGTCAATAAGGGCCCATCCGTCCCTGGAGGCTACGCCCTTATCATAAGGGTCTGTGGTTAAAATGCCGTCCTGACCGTTAATAGTAAAACCGTCGTATCTGTCAAGCGTGCGGGTGGTTCCAAGCAGGTTTCCGCTGTCTTCCGATGCGGGAGTCCAGGTAATCTTTTTTTTGCCCATCCGGAAACTGACCTTCAGGTTCTTCTCACTGAAAGCGTCGTCTCCTTTGTATTCCAGTTGGAGACAATCGGTGGTTATCTTTATTTTATTTCCACCTCGCGAAACTTTGAAGGCAGGAACGGGTAAATCCCTGTTTACTATTCCAAGGGTTGCCCTGTCCTCGAACTTGCCGTCTTCTGCCCATTCCATCCTGATTAACTGAGGAGTCAAGACTGTAAAACGGGCCTTGCCTGCCACTACGCAAGCTTTCTGATTCGCAGTTGCATTATCCGCAAAACCTTCTATAGGCAAAAGAAGGAGAATCAGGAAAATAAGCAATCTCTTTGGACTCATATCGGTAATTTTACGTTACATAATTTTAAGTTCTCCCGGAGAAAGAACCACGCTCTTGGACGATGTGGGGGAGAAACGGACTATTGCCGGTTGCTTCAAATTGTATTCTGTGTTAAGCAGGATTACGGAACCATCTTCATAGCAGGACCAACGTACTGCATCGCTGCATTCAACCTTAGGATATACATCTACGGCCTCCAGGGCTCTACGGACAAAATAAACGTAGAAGGGGTTGAGTTCAGGTGAACCTACTGCGCTGAGGGACGGGCAGAAAATAACAGAGCCTTCGCCTATCTTGTGCTCGAACAGAAGGCATTCGTCCTTGTTGAATTCTGTCTCCCACATAGCGTCGGCTCCCACGGCCAGTGTATCGGCGCCGTGATTCTCCAAAATAGGTAACTTGAATCCTCCGTCGGTAAACCAAGGGTCGCAGGCAGTCCCATACTGATGGAACTTCCATCCGCACGAGGGGTTGGCTGTGAACTTTACGCCGTACTTCATCCTGCGGCTTCCACCTAGAGCCTTGAGGCCTGTGAGAGCAGTCCAATCGCCTCCGTTATATGGCTTGAAGTTCTCTAAAGGGCTGTCGGCAGTGTCAAGGTGCTTTGCTGTAAGAAGCAGCACTCCTCCGCCGGACACGTAATTGATAAGTTTCTGATACAGGGCATCATCCATAGCGTTGAAGCCCAGGAATACCACAAGCTTGTATTTACATAGCTCTTCTTCCGGAATATCGTATGGCACCACGTTCGCCATACCAAGGGGCGGATTGCCGGAATAGTTCACCTCTCCGTTCATATCGCGGCTGTTCCAGGCTTCCCGCTCGTAGCACTGATCTACCACTCTCCAGGCGCGTTCGTCGTCTCCGATACGGAAGTCGTCATTCAGACGCTGTCCCCAGATATGAGTCTGCCAGCTGCCTACGAATCCGTCCAATCTTCCCTGAATAAAGGCTACGGCCGCACGGGGGAAACCATCCGGGCGCGGAGTCTTCGCCGCCCATTTGGCAAAACTGCCAAGTTCCTTGCGGAAACGCACAACGTTGGGATGTTCTGCGTCAAGTTTTTTGCCATAGGCGCGGTAGTTCATAAGTCCGTGCTCGGCATATATGGGGTTGGCGCCGCGCATCCAGGCGTGATACCAGGAGGTTCTGAAACGGCTCCACCATAATTCGTCCTGCTGTTCGCCCCCGTACCACAGAACGGCGTTGTCCACTCCGAATCTTTCCTTTCCGAAGGCCTTGGTTGCACCCAGAGCGGCAGCGTAACGCCTTTCTGTTTCTTCTCCGTATACCATTTCTACATCCACCCTGTCAATTCCGGAACGGAGCATATGCGAGAAACCTCCGGGTGCAGGTTCTATGCATATAAAAGGACGTGGAAGACCTATGGAATCGGCATAATCAGTCTGAGACTTCACCCTTTTTCTTATGAAGGCGTCCGCCTGGGAATATGTAGAAACCGCAGGCATTACATCCTTTCCCTTTCTGGCCGATGTAACGGGCCAGGCAAAGTTTACGCCTGCAAATTCACCAATCATCAGGGTACCGTCAACGACGTCTGCATTCCTGCGGAGAACCTCAACTATCTCTGAAAGTGAATCCAGGTATTCTTGTTTTGGCCCCAGATTCTGGCGGTGCATAACCTCGTCCATAGTGAAGGTCATTCCGTTTTTGCGGCATACCTCCGCTACTTTTTCCAGCATATCAGGGTTCCAGGGGCTCTTGTGAAAAAGCACGGTGTGTTTGCCAAGACCCTCGTCGGCAATAATCAGGGCGGTCTTTTCAACGCCTCCGGACTCGCTTAAGGCTCCTACTACAACATTCCCCTTGGGTGACACGCACCCTGCAAGCAACAGACAAGCCAACAGCGCACTTTTTATAACCCTTTTCATCTTGCAAAACTCATTAAACTTCGTATTACAAAATTAGGATATAAGCCGTGCTTTATTTTTAATATTACGTAATTATGTACCAAAAATGAAAAATTGGTACAAAAACGGGGAAGGATGACTAGAGGTTAAAGCGGAGGCCAAGCTCAAGAGAGAGCATCCAGGGTTGCTGGGTGCGGATGGTTTTGGGCTGGTCGCTGTCAAAGTAATACCTTACGCTGGGATCCAGGTACAGGCTAAGTGTATTGGTGAACTTGAACTGAATTCCGAAGCCTACGCCCACCGAGTACTGAAGCCCGTGTATCTTGCCGTCGAAGTTGATGTCTTCCGGAGAGTTCTCTATTCTGAACTTGTTGGTGAGGGCCCTTTCTACAGCACCGCCGCCGTAAACATACATAGAGATAAGGTCTCCTTCAAGACAGGTGTAATAGAGATTTACCGGGATGCCCAGATAGCGCACGGTATTGTGTACGTTTCCGTAGTAGATGTCGTATTCGCCGTCGTCATAAACCTGGTAGTACTGACCCATAAAGTTGCGGCGGAGCTCTGTGCAGAACAGGCCGGTTCCCAAAGAAAGGCGCTTTACAATGGGGAAGTTCACACCTATTCCAAAACTGAGAGGCAGGGCGTAAGTGTTGTCTCCGTTTTCCTTGACAGTGCTCTCGGTGGGAATGCTTACTCCCGCGCGCCTTCTTGTGGGCACGAACTGGCTTGTGCTTATACCGTTGCTCTGGAGGTTGCCGCCGAAGGATATGGTAGGGTTGCCCTTGCCTGTGTTATTCGAGGCAAGCAGGTCTTCTGCCATCAACTGCTCCAGGGTAACCTCCGTACCGCCTTGTTCTGCCGGAGCTTCCTGAATGGAAACTTTGGGTGTGGCCGGCTTGGAAGGCTCTACTACGGCAGCATCGGAATTGCCGACTTCTGCCGGCTGTTCGGCCTCCTGCTCCCTGAGCTCATTGGCGGAGGCAGTACTTGCAGCATTACCTGCCTTTGCAGGACGGGCAGTCCTTGTGGCCTGTGCTGTCCTGGCAGGCAGAGCGTTTGCTGCGATTGGCAATCCTTCCTGGCCGGAGTCGCCGTCGGCAGGCTCTACACCTGCAGGGCTGTTATCCGGCACCAGGTTGATTGCTTCTGATATATAAGGTTGGGTAGAATTGGTCTCTGTAGAAGAGAAAAGGCCCGTCCAGAGCACAAGGAGCAGAGCTGCGGCTGCCACACTTGCTGCAATGGCGGTCCTTCCGAAGAAAATGATGCGCGCACGGCGGGCCTTGGCGGCTGCCATAGCATTCTGCACACCATCCCATACACGGGAAGAAACCTCTTCCTGTGCAGCATCGAACATAGTCTTTACTACGTTGTCAAAATTCTTGGTGTCCATAGTACGCATCTTACAAATTCTTTATCTTTTCCTGCAAAAACTGCCTGGCCCTAAGCACCTGCGAGCGCGAAGTGGCCTCTGTTATACCCAGAGCCTCTGCAATCTCCCTGTGTGAGTAACCTTCTACCGCAAAAAGGTTGAAGGCCGTCCTGTACACAGGCGGAAGTTGCCCTATGAGGCTCATAAGTTCCTTATATCCAAGCGATTGTATCTGTGTTGGCATTTCCGAAGCAAGGTTTGTCAGCACTTCAAGGTCTCCGCTGTCGCGCAGAGCATCCTTTTTACGCAAAGACATAAGGGCAGTGTTGACAAAGATCTTGCGGGCCCAGCCTTCGAAGGAACCCTCTCCCGTGAAACTCTCCAATTTTGAAAAGAGCGTCACAAATCCGTCCTGAAGCACATCTTCTGCCGATTCTTTATCTGCCATATAACGCAGACAAACAACCATCATCTTTGGGGCCAAGGAATCAAAAATTGCTTTCTGAGCCTTGCCGTCCCCTTGGATGCTTAATGTTATCAGGCCTTCAAGAGAGGAGTAGTCTTTCTCCTGGCCGTCACTCCGGTTAGTTAGATGCGTTTTCGTGAGAAAACGTTGCATCATACCCCTGATTTTTTTTATTCAGCATAAAAGTATAAAATTTTTGGAGGATTTTGTATTATTTTTGCAGAAAATGTGATTTCACATAATCACCGAGTATGAAAAAATTAGCTTTTTATATAATTGCAGCTCTTGTATTTATGTTTTTGGCCGATGCTTCCCTATCGGCTCAGGAAAAAAGGAACTCTACGTTTTCGAATGCAGTCCAGAGCTATGTGATGGGCGATATCGCCAAGGCCAAGGCCGGATTCCAGAAAGCCATCGGGGAGGATCCCGGCAACGATGCGGCCTGGTACTATCTTGGGCTTTGCGCCATAGCGGAAAGAGATTCACAATCGGCCCGGGAATATATGAATAAGGCCGTAAGTATCGACAGTACAAACTATTGGTACAGAGAGGCTTTGCTTGGTACATACAACCCCCGGGAGGATATAGACTTAACCATCGCCCAGTACGAAAAGCTGCTCAGGGACTTCCCCAATAAAACAGACCGTCAGTACGCCCTCGTAAATCTTTACATCTCTGCCGGCAACTACGACAAAGCCATCGACCTTCTGGACGAGATAGAGGGCCGCGACGGCAAGAACGACGGCACGGTGATGGCCCGCTCCGGCATACTTAGGAACCAGAACAAGATAGAGGAATCGTACCAGGTATTGAAGGACTACGTAAGCGAGTATTCATCCCCCTACATCCTTACGATTCTGGGAGAGTACGAAATGGGTATGTACAACGACAGTACGGCCCTGGCCTATTTTGACGAGGCCATCTCCCTGGAGGATGCCTACCTACCGGCAAAAATCGGAAAGGCCGAGACCTTCCGCCTGACCCGTAAGTATCAGCAGTACTTCGACCTGCTTAATAATATTGTGGCCGATGTTGACGAGGCCCCGCGCGCCAAGGCGGACTATCTTACCCAGCTTGTACGCAGCACGGACGCAAGGTTCGTAAACAGCTTCAGGGCTCAGCTGGACTCTGTGTTCACCCTTTTGTCGGATATTCATCCTGCCGACACCACGGCCCTGCAGACAACCTGCGCCTACAATATGTATGTTGGCGAGACGGACAAGGCCGCAGCCCTTGCCCTTAAAATGTGCGGGCTCTATCCCGATAAGGCAGATTTTGTCTATACCTATCTGCAGATTCTCTACCGCGGAGAGGATTGGGACGCCATCATAGAGGCTTACAAGGAGTTTGAGCCCAAGTTCCCTGACGATGACGTTCTTATAGAGTTCTACGCCTTTGCCAAGTACAACAAAAAAGATTATCGCGGTGTGCTTGAGGCTTCTATGCGTCAGCTTGAACTGGCAGCCGGAGACAGCGCCAAGACTCTTCACGCCCTGTCATCCATAGGCGATATGCACCATCAGCTTGGAAATATGAAAGAGGCCTACAAGACATACGACAAGGCTCTTAAGATAAATCCCAACTATGCTCCGGTGCTTAACAACTATGCCTGGTATCTTTGTCAGGAGGGCAAGCAGCTGAAGAAGGCCTTGAAGATGAGCCGCAAGACAATCGAGCAGGAGCCCAAGAACGCCACTTATCTGGATACATATGCCTGGATTCTGCATCTTACGGGTAACACTCTGGAAGCCAAGCTCTTCCTAAAGCAGGCTATGCTCTACGGAGGCAAGGAGAGCGCTACCATAATGAAGCATTATATAGTGGTGTTGGAGGCCTTGGGAGAGAAGGATATGGCCGATTTCTACCGCAGCCAGTTAAAGTCTTTGCCAAAGAAAGAAGAGGATGAGTAGGCTTCGCCTCATATTTTTATTTTTCGGACTGATGGTGTCTTTCCTGCCCGTGGCCGGGCAGGATAAAATTGCCGCCAACCAGAGAGATATCGACAAATACACCAAGGATGTCCGCCTTCTGGAAGAGAAAATCCGTGTGCTGGATAAGGAAAAAGGCAGCGCCGCCAAAAAGCTTCAGCTTATAAAGGCCACGGTTGATGCGCGCAAGGCTCTGGTGGCAGAGAGCGACAAAGAAATAGCCAGGTTTAACCGCAGCATCGGCCAGAAAAATAAAGAAATAAAGGCCTTGAGCCTTAGGCTTGATACGCTTACTGCCTATTATACCAAGCTTGTGCGCAATGCCTACAAAAACCGGGATCCCAAGGTTTGGTATATGTATATTCTGGCCAGTGACAACATCGGCCAGGCGTTCAGGAGGATTGGGTTCCTTAAGAGTCTTTCCTCGCAGATGGGTGTGCAGGCGGCCAAGATAAAGGAGACCAAGGCCGGTTTGGACGAGGAGAAAAAGGCTCTTGTGGGGCTGCGCAGCCAGGCGGAGGCCCTTAGGACCCAGCGCAAGGCAGAGCTGGCGGCAATCAGCAAGGAACAGAAGGAGGCGGAAAAACTGCTGAGCCAGATTAACAAGAATGCCAAGAAATACAGGCGCGAGGCGGACGAAAAGAAGGCGGAAATCACCCGTCTTAACAGGGAGCTGGAAAAACTTAAAAGACAGCTGGCCGGCGGAGGTACGGGCAAGACTTCATCCGGGAAAATCGAGATTGACCAGGCTCTGGCGGCTGAATTCAAGAATAATCAAGGCAAACTTCCCTGGCCTCTTGACGGGCCTGTTATTGGAAAGTTCGGCAGTCACAGCCATCCGCTTCACCGTAACGTTAAGACTCTTAAAAATAATGGTATCAACGTGGCGGCTGCAGAAGAGAGCGCCGTAAGGGCAGTGTTCAACGGAACAGTGCTTCAGGTGTTCGAGATTAAGGGCTACGGCCAGTGCGTGGCCCTGCTGCACGGCAATTATATGACTCAGTATTGCCGCCTTAAAGAGATTACCGTTAAGAAGGGGGATAAAGTAACTACCGGACAGGTGCTTGGCAAACTGGCCAATATAGGTGGCGACGCCTACCTGCACTTTGAGCTCTGGAATACTTCCGGAACCCCTGTAAATCCCGAAATCTGGCTTAAATAACCGTCCCCGGAATGTGGTCCGGAGCGGGTTCTCCGTGAAGGTAGATTATCCTCTGGTTGGGGCTGCCCCTGAACAGCAGGCTTGTGTCTCTCTGCTCCAGGATGAAGGGCCCGTCTACAAGAACGTCTATGTAGGGCAGCATCTGTGACATTTCTTCGCTGGCAAGGATTTCCTCGTGGGTGAAGCCGGTCCAGCACCAGATAGTCTTGTTGGACTTCTCTTTTATGAGCTTTGCCAGCTGGGTGAAGGCCTCTGCCTGATAGAACGGGTCTCCTCCGGAGAAGGAGACGTTGCTCATCTCATCTGAAAGCACGATTTCCAGAAGTTCCTCCACGCTCATCCACTTGCCGTTATTTATGTCCCACGACTGGGGGTTGTGGCAACCCGGGCAGTGGTGGTGACAGCCGGCACAGTAAATGGCGGTACGGAAACCAGGTCCGTCCGCCATTGTCTGATGCAGTATGTCAAGTACACAAATTTTGTCCTTTGTCATACTACTTATGGAAAATTTACTTGTGGATGATTCTGTCCTTAAGCTCTGCAAGTTTGCCGGAGTTCCAGCGGTTTGTAGTACCTACCAGGTAACCGGTGATTCTCTGGAGAGTGTCAATGTGATGTCCGTGGCAGTGAGGGCACTCGCTAAGGTCTGTCTCTGCGTTCTCGAAGCCACAGTCCAGACAACGGTTGCGGTTGTGGTTTACGCTGCCGTAACCAATGTCGTATTTGTCCATAAGGTCTACTATCTGCATAATAGCCTCAGGGTTGTGGGTTGCATCACCATCGATCTCTACATAGAAGATGTGGCCTGCGTTCTCGTATTTATGGTAAGGACCCTCGATTTTAGCCTTGTGCTCCGGAGTGCAGTGATAGTAAACCGGAACGTGGCTGGAGTTGGTATAGTAGTCCTTGTCCGTAATGCCGGGGATTACGCCGAAGGTCTTCTTGTCTCTCTTTGTGAATCTGCCGGCCAGGCCTTCTGCAGGAGTTCCAAGGAAGGTGAAGTTGTGCTGATAGGTCTCTGCAAAGCCGTTTATCCTCTCTGCCATATGGGAGATGATTCTGAGACCAAGCTCCTGAGCCTCCTCGCTTTCTCCGTGGTGTTTGCCGATGAGGGCGATAAGGCATTCTGCCAGGCCGATGAAGCCGATGGAGAGGGTTCCCTGGTTCATTACGGGCTCTATAGGATCGTTCTCGTCCAGTTTCTCGCTGCCCAGCCAGAGGCCGTTCATAAGCAGAGGGAACTGCTTCTTGAGGGCGGTCTTCTGGAAGTTGAACCTCTCGTTAAGCTGCTTTGCTGCAATCTCCAGGGCCCAGTCCAGTTTGTGGAAGAACTTCTGGATGCGGGTGTTCTTGTCAGACTCCTCGTTCATAGCCTCAAGAGCCAGCTTAACTATGTTGATGGTGGTGAAACTGAGGTTTCCGCGGCCGATAGAGGTCTTGGGACCGAATTTGTTTCCGTAAACCCTTGTACGGCAACCCATTGTTGCAACCTCGTGCTCGTAACGCTTGGGATCGTCCGGTTTCCAGGCATCGTCCTGATTGTAGGTGGCGTCAAGATTGAGGAAGTTGGGGAAGAACCTGCGGGCGCTTACCTTGCAGGCGAACTTGTAAAGGTCGTAGTTGGGATCTTCGGGAAGGTAGCTTACGCCCCTCTTCTTCTTCCAAATCTGGATAGGGAAGATGGCGGTGCTGCCGTTACCTACACCCTCGTATGTTGTATTGAGGATTTCGCGGATGATGCAGCGGCCTTCTGCCGATGTGTCTGTTCCGTAGTTGATAGAACTGAATACAACCTGGTTACCGCCACGGCTGTGGATGGTGTTCATATTGTGAACGAAGGCCTCCATTGACTGATGTACGCGGCTTACTGTCTGGTTGATGGCGTGCTGGCAGGCACGGTCCTTACCCTGGAGGCCGGTGAGGTCTCTCTTAAGATAGTCGTCTATCTTGGCGGTCTTGAGCTCTGAATAATCTACATTGGTAAGAGCTGACACCTTGTCTATCTCTTCCTCGAAGGTCTTGCGAACGAAGGGAGCAAGATAGAAGTCGAAGGCAGGGATTGCCTGACCTCCGTGCATCTCGTTCTGAACAGTCTCCATAGAGATGCAGGCAAGCACGCTGGCGGTCTCTATCCTCTTGGCGGGACGGGATTCACCGTGACCGGCCTTAAGTCCGAACTCCAGAATTTTATCCAGAGGGTGCTGGATACAGGTGAGGGACTTGGTAGGATAGTAGTCTTTATCGTGGATATGGATATAGTTGTTTGCAACGGCGGCGGCTACATCACCGGAAAGCAGGCACTCGTCCACATAGCTCTTGGTAGCCTCGGAAGCGAACTTCATCATCATACCGGCGGGAGTGTCAGCATTCATATTGGCATTCTCGCGGGTGATATCGTTCACCTGAGCGTCGATGATGGTCTGGAAAATCTCGTTGGTCTTTGCCTTGCGGGCAATATTCCTCTTGTTGCGATATGCGATGTACTTCTGGGCAACCTCCTTGCGGGGGCTCTTCATAAGTTCCATCTCTACGCAGTCCTGGATTTCCTCTACGCTCATCCCATCCTTGTCAATCTTGGAGATTATATCTGCAATCTGAGCTGCGAGTACAATGTCCTGACCGGATTCGGTAACGTCCATCGCCTTAAGTATGGCGGAAACTATCTTTTGGTTATTAAAGTCGACAACTCGTCCGTCGCGCTTAATTACGTGCTTAACCATATCTTTTTATAATTTATTGCGTTATTTTTTGTCTTAGTACACACCCCCTTGCAGAAAGGGGTCGCGGATAGCAAAGTTATAACACTTGGCAAAATTATTTGCATAATCGGACCAAAAGTTATCAACAATTTAAAAAATATCCTGTTAAATTGTTGTTTAACAGGATATTACGTTGTTGTGTAATTTGGGAAATTTCTAAATAAGAACAAATTTGTTACTTATTAACATTCGCCTACTACCCATACAAGTACGTGGCGGTCAAAGGTCATATATTCCAGTTCGAATTCTTCTTCGTAACCGTCCTTGCCTACGAAGGTAGCCTCAAGCTCGCCCTCCCCGCGGGGACGGAAGCGCTCTACCTCTATCTGCTCCGCGAAGTCTACTCCGTAAGAAGATACTCTCTTGAAGATGGCTTCCTTGGCACACCAGTAGATGGCCAGCTGCTCGTTGCGGCGCTCGTCTTCCAGGTCTTCTATCTCGTCCTCTGAAAGGGCTTTCTTTTCTACTGCGGAGAAGTCACGGTCCAGGGATTCAAGGTCGATACCTACGTCTTCCTCGTCGTGAAGGATTACGGCCACGTATTTTTCTGTGTGGGTTATGCTGATGTTGGTAACCATATTCTCCAGATATGGCTTGCCGTTGTCGTGATGGCTAAGATATACTTTCTCCTCGAAAAGCTCCCCGAGAAGGGCGCGCACGGCCAGCCTCTGCTTGCGCTGAGACTCGCTGCGGATAAAGGAGATTTCTTCCATCTCGTCTGTAGGCGTGGAGCTGAGACGTACTAATTCTTCTTCCGTCTCTGTTATCTGCCACACCGCGATAGTTGCTTCGTTTTCTAATTTCTTTTTAAGGTATAGTCCCATAAAATGTATTTAATAGACTGGAGGCTTCCCACAACGAAGTACAGCCCCACGGCCCTCAGGCCCGGGGTTACGTTGTAATGTATGAGTTCTGATTGCGCTTTTCCGGTAACGGATCATCCGAAAGGGAATCCGCTACGGCTGTTACATTGAAAGTAGAACTGGGAGGCTCCATAGTCTCGTTGTCTCAAATATTCATCCGCAAATATACTACTTTTTCTCAAAAGTCTTTAGTATCTTTGCGAAAGTTTTGAAAAAGAGCAACAAAAACAAAAAATCTTATACATATGAAATTCCTCACAGACGAAAAACTTCTTATCGTAGGAGCAGCCGGAATGATTGGTTCCAATATGGTTCAGACAGCTGCAATGCTTGGCCTTTCATCCAACATCTGCCTTTATGATATTTTTGAGCCCGGCAACAACGGTGTTCTCGCAGAAATGGACCATTGCGGTTTCCACGGCGTAAACTTCACCGCAACCATAAACCCGGCCGTTGCCTTCAAAGATGCAAAATACAT
>JBGVAW010000101.1:0-27396 GCA_045224955.1 Candidatus Cryptobacteroides sp. | reverse complement strand
AGTAAATTCACGGCCGAAGAGAAAGTGAAATACGAACAGAATATGACAACGGAACGTGACAGAATTAATCAGTTGGCCTATGCCCGCGAAGAAGGCCTTGCAGAAGGCGAAGCAAAAGGCCGCAAAGAACGCGCGTTGGAAATAGCCAAAGCGTTTTTGGAAAATGGCGTAAACATTGGTATCATTGCTGCCTCTACAGGCCTTACCGAAGAAGAAATCAAGGCGCTGTAAGGGACAGTACATATTACAAAAGAGGGTGCATTCTAATCAAAGAGTGCACCCTCTTTAAAAAGATCGTTACGCATTGGTTATAAGGAGCTTACGGGCCGGGAGAATTATGTGGATAAATTTTTATCCTTTTCTTTTTTGGAAAAAGGATGTATATTTGTATGATGTAATTATCTTTAAGGAATGAGAAAATTGTATTTCTTGGCAGTAATGGTAGTTGTGACCTTGGGCTCTTTCCAGGGCTGCTGCCAGACTTCTCAAAAGGCATCATTCAACTGTGAATACATCACTACTCCGGAAGATTCTGCCCTTGCTGTATCAATAGTATCCTCTCTCCGGGAAGAATTTCTTGCAGAAGGACTTTCCACCCCGGAGCTTATGATCAGGGCCGCGCAAAAACTCCTGGGTAACAAATACGTAAGCGGCACTCTTGATCAAAACTCCAAAGAAACCCTTACGCTTTATCTTCTTAAGACAGACTGTATTCTTTTTGTAGAAACCTGTACGGCCCTTGCAAGAGCCGCCAAAAATCCGGAATACACGGATAATTATTTCTACAGCTTCGCAGAAAACGTGAGGCAGACCCGATACCGCTGCGGCGTAACGGACAGCTATTCGGACAGAATCCATTATACAACGGAGTGGATAAGACAGGCACAGAAAAACGGGATTGCTCGGGATATCACGTCGGCAAGCGGCGGCCAGATATACGACCATCCCATTTTCTTTATGTCAAAGCACAGTGGCTCCTATAAGCAGATAGCAGACGCCCCGGAAGATGCAGCCGCCGCCCGCGACCTTGCAAAAATCATAGAGGCGGAAAACACACTTAACCAGGAGCCCCTGTATTACATACCCGATTCAAAAATCCCCAACAGCGAGCAATACATCCAGACCGGAGACATCATAAGCTACATATCAACCACGGAAGGCCTTGATATATCCCACGTGGCCCTGGCTTACGTGACCGATGCCGCCGGCAAAGTGATATACGGCCCTCACGGCAAAGATGCCAAGGTTGGATTTATGCACGCATCCCTGGGCGCGAAGAAGGTAATCATCGACCCTAAGACCATTGCCGATTATGCCCTTGGGCGCAAAGGCATTGCCGGGATAGGTATCGCCAGAGTGAACTAAACGACAACATCAACATAAAACAAGGTTAAATAATTTAATATCTAAAGAGATGAGAATAATTCAAGTAACAGGTAGGGAAATCCTCGACTCCAGAGGCAATCCTACAATTGAGGCCGAGGTTATCCTCGAGTCCGGTGTTAAAGGTGTAGCAGCTGTTCCTTCAGGAGCATCAACAGGCGAGAACGAGGCTCTTGAGCTTCGCGACGGCGACCCTAAGCGCTACGGCGGCAAGGGCGTTTTAAAGGCTGCTGCAAATATCAACGACAAGATTGCTCCCGCAATCATTGGAATGTCTGCTTTTGACCAGAGAGCTATCGACAAAGTAATGCTTGACCTTGACGGTACTCCTACCAAGAGCAACCTTGGTGCAAACGCTATCCTTGGCGTATCCCTGGCTGTTGCAAAGGCTGCTGCAGAGTATCTTGGAATGCCTCTTTACAGGTATATCGGCGGAACTAACGCTTATGTACTCCCCGTTCCTATGATGAACATCATCAACGGCGGCGCACACTCAGACGCTCCTATCGCTTTCCAGGAGTTTATGATTCGTCCTGTAGGCGCTACCAGCGAGGCTGAGGCTGTTCGTATCGGCGCAGAAGTATTCCACGCTCTCCAGAAGGTGCTCAAGGGCCGCGGCCTCAGCACTGCAGTAGGTGACGAGGGTGGTTTCGCACCCAAGCTTGAGGGTATCGACGACGCTCTTGACTGCATCATCGAGGCTATCAAGAACGCTGGTTACGAGCCCAAGAAAGACGTTACCATCGCTATGGACTGCGCTGCTTCTGAGTTCTGCTTCAAAGAGGGCGATACCTTCTACTATGATTACAAGCAGCTCAAGGACGGCAAGAAGAAAGATCCTAACGGCAAGAAGCTTTCTACAGACGAGCAGATCGCTTATCTTGAGCAGCTCATCACCAAGTATCCTATCGATTCTATCGAGGACGGCCTCAGCGAGGAAGATTGGGACGGTTGGGTTAAGCTTACAAAGGCTATCGGCGACCGCTGCCAGCTTGTAGGCGACGACCTCTTCGTTACCAACGTTAAGTACCTCCAGAAGGGTATCGAGATGGGTGCAGGTAATTCCATCCTTATCAAGGTTAACCAGATCGGTTCCCTTACCGAGACTCTTGACGCCATCGAGATGGCTCACCGTCACGGTTACACCACCGTTACCAGCCACCGCAGCGGCGAGACAGAGGACACTACTATCGCCGACATCGCTGTAGCTACCAACAGTGGCCAGATTAAGACCGGTTCACTCAGCCGTACAGACCGTATCGCCAAGTACAACCGTCTTATGAAGATAGAGATTGAACTTGAGGACGAGGCTCGTTACGGTTACAAGAAGCTTCGCTAATCTTTTCACAGGCCGTGAGTCTGTATAATTATTTCAGGATATCCAAACCGTCTGCGGTAAAAGTGCCGCAGACGGAGGTTCCTGAGACATATAAACGACTCAGAAACAGTACTTTCTGGGGAGTTACGCTGGCTTACAGCCTATTTTACGTCTGCCGCATGACGATGGGAGTTGTAAAACAACCCCTTATCGACGGCGGCTTTTTCAGTGCCGGAGAGTTGGGCATAATCAGCTCTGCAATGTTCCTTGTATATGCCGCAGGCAAGTTCGTGAACGGCTTCATCTGCGACTACTGCAACATCCGCCGCTTTATGGCGGCGGGTCTTGGTCTATCGGCCGCCATCAACCTTATAATGGGCCTTCTGGGCCTTGTGAGGCCGATGATTACATTCGGAGGAGGCATAGTAATTATGATAATCTTCTCCATCCTCTGGGGCGCCAACGGCTGGATGCAGTCGATGGGCTCACCCCCAGGAATCATAAGCCTGTCAAGGTGGTTCTCTCTAAAGCAAAGAGGCACCTTCTACAGCATATTCAGCGCCACCCCCTACTTTGGCAAATTCATATCCTTTATAGTGATAGGCTTCGTGGTGGGGCTGATGGGTTGGCAATATGGCTTTATGTTCGCCTCCCTGGCGGGCGTGGCCGGCACCATCGTCATACTTAAATTCGTAAAAGACACGCCCGAAAGCCAAGGGCTTCCATCCATACAGCAGATAACGGGCGAACAGCCCATAAAAACCGACAAAATTCCCACCAGGGAACTTCAGAAATACGTATTCAAAAACCCGGGAATCTGGGTGATAGCCTTCTCCAGCGCCTTTGTTTACGTAACCCAATATGCAGTGAGCGAATGGGGCGTGCTCTACCTTCAAAAGAGCAAATTCTTCTCGCTTGCCAACGCCACCCAGATAATAGCCTTCGCAGAAGCCTTCGGCATTGCCGGCACCCTTCTGGCCGGGTGGATATCGGATAAGGTGTTCAAAGGCAGCCGCGCCGTACCGGTAGTGCTCTCCGGCCTGGTCTGCCTGCTTTCCCTTTCGCTGTTCCTCTTTACCGGAGGCGGCTACATTGCCAATATAGCCTATGTTTCGCTGTTCAGCCTGTCCATCGGCATAGTATTCTGCATAGTAGCCGGACTGATGGCTCTGGACATTGTGCCGCGCAAAGCAACGGGCGCAGCTCTTGGAATAGTGGGAATTTCAAGCTATATTGCAGCTGGAATTCAGAACGTTGTGAGCGGATTCCTTATTCAGAGCGGCAGCCGCAGCGGTGGTTACGATTTTTCCGGAGCCGCGTGGTTTTGGATTGCTGCCTGCCTGATGTCATTCCTGCTGCCTGTTTTAGCCTGGCGCAGGATGAAGACCAAAGTTGTAGAATGATAAAAGTTTAGATATGAAAATCTGTTTTTCACTCTCTTACAGGGCCCAGTGGGGCGAGAATCTTGTCATCACGGTAAATGACAAATGTTATGATATGCTTTGTACCGATGGTTCCCTTTGGTCAGCCACCATCGACGATCTGCCGTCAAAAGGCGAATACCGCTACCGGCTCAAGGCAGGGGACAAAGTTCTAAGGGAAGAAGCCTACTCCCATAACTATCAAACCGAATCATCGGTCAAATGTCTGATTATCAAAGATAAGTGGAACGATATTTTTGCCGATGCTCCCTTTAAGACTGCTTTTTTCAAAGACGTGATTTTCCGCCGCGAGTCCAAGCCCGCCAAGGCAACCACAGGTCCTGTAACCCTGTGCGTATGCGCTCCGTCGCTTCGTCCTTGGGAAAGCCTTGGGGTGTCCGGTAGTTTCTGCAACTGGGGCAAGCCCGTTATGATGGACGATTCCAAATTCCCGTTCTGGACTGTAAAAATCAATCCCGCAGGCCCGATGGAGTACAAATTTGTGATAGTATCGTCCCGCCCGGAAGAAAATCAGCTATGGGAAAAAGGGCCCAACAGGGTACTGGTGATGGGAAAACCGGAAAAGGGTACCAAGGTGCTCGTAAACGAATATGAGCCTTCCTTTGACAAAGCGCCCTGGCGCGGAGCCGGAGTTGCAGTGCCCGTATTCTCCCTGCGTACAGAGGATGACTTTGGCGTAGGAGAGTTCGAAGACCTCAAGAAACTTGTAGATTGGGCGGTAGAGACGGGCCAGAACGTGATTCAGCTTCTGCCTATCAACGATACCACTATGAGCGGTACCTGGCAGGATTCCTATCCTTACAATGCCAACACAACCTTTGCTCTGCACCCGCAGTTCGTAAACCTTCAGAAGGCCGGAGTAAAGGTTGACAAGAAATTCAAGGCACTTCAGAAAGAGCTCAACGCTCTTCCCAAGATAGATTATCAGAAGGTTAACGGAGAGAAGGCCCGCCTTATGAGGGAGACCTACGAGGGCGCAGCCGGTAAAAAGACTCTCCAGAGCGCAGATTACCTTAAGTTCGTAAAGGAAAACGAGTCCTGGCTCCTGCCTTATTCGGTTTTCTGCTGCCTCAGGGACGTTCACGGCACGCCGGACTTCTCCAAGTGGGGCAAGATGGCAAAGTATTCCGCCACGGCAGTTCGCAAATGGGCAAAGGAAAACGAGAAAGACGTTACCTTCAACTACTTTGTGCAGTATCATCTTGACAGACAGCTCAAAGACGCAGTGGCATACGCTCACTCCAAGGGTGTGGCCCTCAAGGGAGACCTGCCCATAGGCATTAGCCGCACAAGCGTGGATGCCTGGGCTTATCCTGCACTCTATCATCTTGACAGCCAGGCCGGCGCACCGCCGGATGCTTTCTCTACCCTTGGCCAGAACTGGGGCTTCCCCACATACAACTGGGAGAAGATGTCAGAAGACGGCTTCGCCTGGTGGAAGGCCCGTATGCACAAGATGAGCGAGTATTTCGATGCTTTCAGAATAGACCACATACTTGGTTTCTTCCGTATTTGGGAGATTCCTATGGACGCTGTTCACGGCCTTCTCGGCCACTTTAATCCCGCCCTTCCTTATTCTACCGAGGAACTCTCTTCCCGCGGCTTCGCAGTAGGCGAGGGCAAACTTGTAACTCCTCCTCTCTATCAGTGGGTTCTGGAGGAAATTTTTGGCAGCCGCGCCCAGGAAGTGTACACCAAGTACATCAAGGCCGGAAAACTTACTACCGAGGTTTCTACCCAGAGGGCAGTGGTAGAAAATGTTAAGGACGAGGAACTTCAGAAGGGCCTCCTAACCTTGCTGGACGATGTTCTCTTTGTAGAAGACCCCCGCAAGAAGGGTTACTGGCATCCCAGGATTTCAGGACAGGATACCATCACGTTCCGCTGCCTGGAAGAGCACCTGCAAAGGGAATTCCTCTCTCTCCACGAGGATTTCTTCTACCGCAGGCACAATGATTTCTGGCGCCAAAGCGCAATGTTCAAGTTACCATCGATACTTTCCTCTACCGGAATGCTTACCTGCGGCGAAGACCTTGGTATGATACCTGCCTGCGTGCCTTCCGTAATGGACGAGCTTGGCATTCTTTCGCTCGAAATACAGCGTATGCCTAAGAAGGTAGAAGACGAGTTTGCCAACCCTGCCGTTTATCCTTACCGCTGCGTATGCGCTACCGGTACCCACGATACATCCAATATCAGGGCCTGGTGGGAAGAGGACAGGGAAGTAACCGCGAAATTCTGGCATAATATGCTTTGGCGCGGGGACGATATGCCTTGGTTCTGCGAGCCTTGGGTAGCGGAAATGATTGTTAAGCAGCATCTTGATTCCCCGGCTATGCTTTGCATACTGCCGCTCCAGGACTATTTTGCAATCAGCGACGACGTACGTTACAAGGGCGATCCTGCCGACGAGCGCATCAACGTTCCGGCCATCCCTCGCTTCTACTGGAGATACCGTATGCACATAAGTGTAGAGGATCTTCTTGCCAACAAGAAATACACGAACCACCTGGCAGAGCTCATCAGCTCTGCCCACCGTGGTTAATCAGATTTCTTAGATTGTTTAATTGGCCACCTCAGATAAGAATTTGAGGCGGACCAAGCGTACCTCGAACTCTTCATAGTCCGGGCCAAGGGCGTCTATTGCGTCTTTGACAGAGTCTGATTCGGCTTCTTCCTTAAAGTAGTTGTAGATATCGTCAATGGCTTCCTGGTCTATGTTGGCCTTTATATAGTAGTCCAGATTAAGTTTTGTACCAAACTCAACGATATCTTCTATCTGCTTAAGAAGGTCGTCAAACTCCATATCCCTTGCGGCGGCAATGTCTTCAAGATCCATCCTCCTGTCTATGCACTGGATAATGTAAATCTTGCCTTCCGACTTGGTGGCCATACTTTTTACTACAAAGTCGTCCGGACGGGAAATCTCGTTCTCCTCTACGTACTTGCGTATAAGGTCCATAAATTCCCGGCCAAACTTGTTGGCCTTGCCTTCGCCCACTCCCTGGCAGTTTTTAAGCTCGTCTATGGACAGGGGGTAAGACAGGGACATATCTTCCAGTGAAGGGTCCGTGAAGATTACCCAAGGCTGCAATTTAAGCTTGCGGGCCATATCTTTGCGCAGGTCCTTGAGCATAGACAGCAGTACGGGGTCTCCTCCGCCGCCACCGCTTCTCATCGCTGCATTGGCTGCTGCCGTCTCCTCGTCTTCTTCGTCTTCCGTGGTGCCTTCTGAGAAAACACGGTCTTCGCTAAGCATAATGGTCCAGGGCTCCTTCAGGAACTCCAGGCCCTTGTCCGTAACGGATATAAGTCCGTAGCTTTCTATATTTTTGCTGAGGAGGTGCAGAATCATTCCCTGGTGGATAACAGTACACCAGAACTTCTCCGAATGCTCTTTGCCGGCACCGAACAGCTTCAGTTTGTCGTGCTTGTAAGACTTTATAAGGGCGTTGGCGTTGCCGGCCAGAATGCAGGCAAGATGCTCTATCTTAAAGTTCTCCGGCAGGGAGAGAATAAGTTCAATTACAAGGGACATTTCCTTTCTGCCGTCGAACTTCGGCCTGGGATTAACGCAGTTGTCGCAGTTATGGCAGTTGTCCTGCGGATAATCTTCTCCAAAGTAGTTGAGCAGCAGTTTTCTGCGGCATACGTTGGACTCTGCGTAGGCTACTGTCTCCAGAAGGAGCTGCCTTCCAATTTCCTGCTCCGATACAGGCTTGCCCTGCATAAACTTCTCCAGCTTGCGGATGTCTTTGTAGCTGTAATAAGTTATGCATCGGCCCTCCAGGCCATCGCGTCCGGCCCTTCCGGTCTCCTGATAATAGCCCTCGATGCTCTTTGGAATATCGTAGTGGATTACAAAACGTACGTCCGGCTTGTCTATTCCCATACCAAAGGCGATGGTTGCCACTATCACCTTTACTTCTTCCATAAGGAAGGCATCCTGATTTTCTGTACGCACCTTGGCGTCCAGGCCGGCGTGATAGGGAAGGGCGGGAATGCCGTTAATCGCCAGAAGCTGGGCCATCTCCTCTACCTTTTTACGGCTGAGGCAGTAGATGATGCCCGATTTCCCGGGATTTTGCTTGATGAACTTTATTATGTCCTTCTCAGGCTCCACCTTGTCGCGAACCTCGTAATAGAGATTGGGCCTGTTGAAGGAGGACTTGAAAATTTTTGCGTCAGTAATGCCCAGGGTTTTAAGGATATCGCTCTGAACCTTAAGCGTGGCGGTGGCCGTAAGAGCGATGATAGGAGCCGGATGAATCTCGTCCACTATGGTGCGGATCCGCCTGTATTCCGGCCTGAAGTCGTGGCCCCATTCGGATATGCAGTGAGCCTCGTCAACGGCATAGAATGAAACCTTGAGCTCCTTCAGAAGGGCAATGTTTTCTTCTTTTGTAAGGGACTCAGGAGCCACATACAGGAGCTTGGTCTTGCCCATCAGTAAATCTTCCCTTACCGCCGCAATCTGGGCCTTGTTCAGCGACGAATTAAGGAAGTGGGCAATGCCCTCGTTGCCCGCCACGAACCCTCTGATGGCATCAACCTGATTTTTCATCAGGGCGATCAGAGGCGATATTACAATGGCGGTGCCCTCCATTACCAGGGCGGGAAGCTGATAGCAAAGAGACTTGCCTCCGCCTGTGGGCATAAGAACGAACGCGTTACCTCCTGATATAACGTGTTTTATAATTTCAAGCTGTTCTCCTTTGAAGGTATCGTACCCGAAAAATTCCTTCATAAAGGAGGACAATGATTGGTTATCAATCATAAAAATTACGGTTTCGATTACAATATAGGCATTAATTTTCCCAAATCAAAGAGACTTATTCAAAAAAACTTGCGCGCTTGTCAAAAACAAAATAAATTCGCATCTTTGTATGAATATAGACTATATAGAAAGTTAAACATATTAAAAGCATAAAGCATTATGAAATTCAAAACAATTCTTGCAGCCGCCGCAGTTGTTGCAGTTATCTCTTCCTGTGGCGCAAAAGGTGAAAAATCTGCCCAGCAGGGTGCTGATTCTCTGAGTGTTAAGACAGAGGTTGTAAAGAAGTCTTCCGAGCTCCATCCTTCAAAGGCACAGAAGGATTCTGTAAGCTACCTTATCGGTACCGTATTCGGCGGTTATCTCAAGCAGTTCAACTTTGGTGATGTTAACTTCAGCCAGATTAAGAAGGGTATCAACGACTTCCTTGCAGCAAAGGGTCAGCCCAATACTCCTCAGTTCAACGCACAGTTCAAAATCTCTCCCGAGGTTATCGACGATCTCTTCAACAGGTATCTTAAGCAGAGGTTCGAGTATCTTTCCGCTTTCAACAGGGAAGAGGGAGAGAAAGCAGCCAAGGATTATCTCAAGAAGGGTTATTCCCAGACAGCCAGCGGCCTTCTTTACAAGATCGAGGCTCCCGGTATGGACAGGAAGATTGAGAAACTTGACACTCTTGAGGTTAACTACAAGGGTACCTTCGTTAACGGCGACGTATTCGACGAGACTACTGCCGAGCGTGGACCTTTCACCGTTATCGTTCAGGAAGGTCGCGTAATTTCCGGTTGGGTAGAGGGCCTGCAGCTCGTTGGAGAAGGTGGTTCCATCAAACTCCTCATCCCTTCCAACCTCGCTTATGGAGAAAGAGGTACCCGTGGTATGGAGCCTAACAAGACTCTTGCTTTCGACATCAACATCCTCTCCGTTAAGCCTCACGCTCCCGCTGCAGAATAATTATGCCATCGGGATTTGAACTTGAAGGCCGGCTTGCCGGTATTCTTGAGCCCCAGACCGGTCACTCCGCCAAAGGAGACTGGGTCCGCCAGGACTTCATAGTAGAGGTGCAGGACGGGAATTTCCCCACATCCGTGTGCTTCAGCCTTTGGGGAGCAGACCGGGTAAAGGAGCTTGAAAAGTGTGCCATAGGCACTCAGGTCAAAGTCTCCTTTAACCTTTCCAGCCGCGAATACAATGGCCGCTGGTACACAGACATACGAGCCTGGAGAGTAGTGGCAGTTAACGAGGGCGCCCCCGCGGGAGGCCCCGCTACACCCCCTCCGCCCCCGGCCGTAGAAGACCTTCCTTCAGCAGATTTTGGGGACGATCTCCCCTTCTAAACAATTAAGTAATAGCTTATTATGATACAGTTTGGTTATAAACGCTCCCTTGGCGCCCTGCTGCGCATTATTGGTTCAGTGGGCATTGGACTCGTTCTTATATTGATGCCTTATACCGGCCCTGTTCTTTTTGGCAGGATAGTAGCCGCTACTCTTTTTGCCGCAGGCGTTGCCATTATAGTTTACGCTATGGCAACCAGGGACAAGCTTAAATCCAGTCATTTTAAGCTGCTTTTCATCAACGCCGGAATCCTGGCCGTACTGGGATTTATCCTGCTTATGTGGCCCGGCATACTTGCCGGTATGGTAGTTACCGTAGTGGGAATCGCCATCGTGGCCTTCGCCCTTATACAGCTGGTTGCCTACGGCAGCGCTTTAAGCTTCCTTGGCATTGGCTATATGGGCCTGTTATTCAGCGGAGCGGCTCTTATCGGCGGAATTATCATCCTCTTCAACCCCTTCAAGAGTGCAGAGGTGATGAGTGTTCTTGCCGGTTCTTTCCTGGTTTATTACGGAGTGTCAGAGCTCCTTTGCCTGCCCAAGATCAGGAAGGCTTACAAGGACTATGAGGCTTCCCAGGCAAAGAACGATGCCCCCCAGGCAGGTACCGACAGGCAGATAGAGAGAACTTCCAAGTACTCTGCCAAGGATGCGGATTATCAGGAGGTCGATAATCAATAGGATTGTCCGATGATTCCTCAGGACACCGTAAACAAAATATTGGATGCCGCGCAGATTGTGGACGTAGTCCAGGACTTCGTTTCCCTCAAGAGGCGCGGCGCCAATTATGTTGCGTGCTGTCCTTTCCATAACGAGAAAACCCCCTCGTTTTACGTATCTCCCTCCAAGGGTATTTACAAATGCTTCGGCTGCGGAAAAAGCGGCACCGCCGTGGGTTTTGTGATGGAGCACGAGAATCTCTCTTACGTAGATGCTCTTAAGTTCCTCGCAAAAAAATACGGGATAGAGGTAGTGGAGAAAGAAGAAACAGCAGAAGAAATCGCCCGCAAGCAGCGCTCCGAGAGCCTTCTCCTGGTATCTGACTTCGCCTCAAAATTCTTTGCCTCCGCCCTGGAGACGGATGAAGGCCGCACCATCGGCCTTGCCTATTTCCACAGTCGCGGACTGGAGGACGATACTATCCGCAAATACGGCCTTGGCTGGGCCCCCAAGGACCGCAAATCACTTATGGACACGGCCCTCGCAAAAGGCTACAAAGAAGAGTATCTCGTAGATACCGGCCTTTGCATCAAATACGACGACGGACACCTCTCCGACAGGTTTTTCGACAGGGTAATGTTTCCCATCCACTCCGTGAGCGGCAGGGTGATAGCCTTCGGCGGCAGAACCCTGAGGAGCGACAAGACGGTAGCCAAATACGTAAACTCCCCTGAGACGGAAATCTACGTAAAGAGCAAGTCCCTTTACGGAATCTGGTTCGCCAAGAACGAGATGTCCCGCAGCGACAAATGCTACCTTGTAGAAGGCTATCTGGACGTTCTCAGTATGCATCAGCTGGGCATCACCAATGTGGTTGCCTCCAGCGGAACCTCCCTTACCGTAGAACAGATAAGGCTTATAAAGAAATTTACGGAGAATGTAACCATTATGTACGATGGTGACTCCGCAGGCATCAAGGCCGCCATCCGCGGAATAGACCTTGTGCTCAAGGAAGGACTCAACGTAAAGGTTGTCCTTCTGCCCGATGGTGACGATCCTGACTCCTACAGTCGCAAGCACAGTCTGGATGAAGTAAAGACCTTCATAGAGGAAAACGAGCAGGATTTCATAGCCTTCAAGACACAGCTGCTTTTGTCGGAGGCCGGCAACGACCCCATCAAGCGGGCGACGCTTATAAACGACATAGCAGACACTATAGCCCTTATTCCGGACGCGGTAAAAAGGTCTGTCTATGCCCAGACAAGCTCCGACGTGTTCCACATAGACTCCAACATCCTATTCGACCGCATACGCAAGACTCGCCAGAACGAGCGCGTGCGCGAGGAAGGCCCCGTCCCTCCACGTCAGCAGGAAGAGGAGGTCCCGCCGTCCCCCGAGCCTCGTCACGAGCTATATGAATACCCGACTCTGGCACCTGCAGAGCGCGATTTGCTAAGTTTTATCTACCGCGACGGCTGCTCGCCCCTGGAGTTCGAGAGCGATTCGGAATTTTACAGCCCGGAGGACAAAATTTCGGTGGCCGATTTTATAAGGGGTTGTCTGGAGGCCGATGGTTTCGTTTTTATGAACGATGTCTATCGCCGCCTGTACGATAGTTACTTCTCCTTGTACGATGCCCCCGAAGCCCCTTCGCAGGAAGAAATACTGCGGGCTATACTAAACGGCCCGGACAGGGCCGCGGCCGACATTGTGGCCGACCTTGTAGAGGAGAGGCACCTGCTTACCATAAGCAAGTTCGAGGCCGCCATCACGGCGCCATCGACCCTCCTTGTAACCTATGTGCCCAAGGCCATACAGATATATCAGCTACAGAGGCTGAACCTGGAAATATCCAAACTGAACAAGGACCTTGCCTCTGCTCAGGGGGAAGAGAGCCTGGAAATACTTGCCCGGATAAAAGATAACCTGAGCCTTAGAAAGAAGTTGGAAGATAAGCTGGGAAGAGTTATGTAATCCCTGCTTAAAGAATTGATATAGAAATGGATAAGAAATTCAAAAGAACACTTGTAACGTGCGCTCTGCCGTACGCAAACGGCCCGGTGCACATTGGCCACCTTGCCGGAGTTTACGTACCTGCCGATATTTACGTAAGGTACCTTAGAATGAAGGGCGAGGATGTCCTTTTCATCTGCGGAAGCGACGAGCACGGCGTGCCCATCACCATAAAGGCCCGCAAGGAGGGCGTAACTCCCCAGGACATAGTAGATAGATATCACAGCATAATAAAGAACAGCTTCGCCGGGCTTGGAATCAACTTTGACATTTACTCCCGCACCTCCTCCAAGGTTCACGGAAAGAATGCCTCCGAGTTCTTCCGCAAGCTTTACGACGACGACAAATTCATTACCCGCGAGAGCGAGCAGTTCTTCGACCCCGAGGCCAAGGTTTTCCTGGCCGACCGTTACATTGTAGGTACCTGTCCCAAGTGCGGGAATCCCCACGCCTACGGCGATCAGTGCGAGAAATGCGGCAGTACCCTTTCTCCCGAAGAGTTGCTGGACCCTAAATCTGCCCTCAGCGGCAGCGCTCCCGTGAAGGTAAAGACCAAGCACTGGTACCTTCCCCTTGACAAATACGAGCCCTGGCTTCGCGAGTGGATACTTGAGCAGCACAAGGAGTGGAAATCCAACGTTTATGGCCAGTGCAAGAGCTGGCTGGACGGCGGCCTTCAGCCCCGTGCCGTAAGCCGCGACCTTGACTGGGGCGTTCCCGTCCCGGTTGACGGTGCCGAGGGCAAGGTGCTTTACGTTTGGTTCGACGCTCCTATCGGCTACATCTCCAATACCCAGGAACTTCTGCCCCAGAGCTGGGAGAAGTGGTGGAAGAGCTCCGACAGCCGCCTTATCCACTTCATAGGCAAGGACAACATTGTCTTCCACTGCATAGTATTCCCTTCAATGCTAAAGGCTTACGGAGACTACATCCTTCCGGACAACGTGCCTTCAAACGAGTTCCTTAACCTTGAGAGCGACAAAATTTCCACCTCCCGCAACTGGGCCGTATGGCTTAACGAGTACCTTGAGCAGTTCCCCGGACAGGAGGATGTGCTTCGCTACGTGCTCTGCGCCAACGCTCCCGAGACCAAGGACAACGACTTTACCTGGAAGGACTTCCAGCAGAGAAATAATTCAGAACTTGTGGCTATCTTCGGCAACTTCGTAAACAGGGCCGTAGTCCTTACGCAGAAGTACTTCGGCGGAGCGGTTCCCGCAAATGCCAAGCCGGAAGAGGTAGACCGTCAGGCCCTTGCCGATATCCTTCCTTGCAAGAAGGCTCTTGAAGAATACATAGAGACCTTCCACTTCCGCGAGGCACTTAAAGAGGCTATGAACATTGCCAGAATCGGTAACAAATACATCTCTGACACAGAGCCCTGGAAGGTTGCCAAGACCGATATGGACCGTACGGCGTCCATCCTTTACACCTCCCTTCAGATCTGTGCAGACCTGGCGATAGCCTTCGAGCCCTTCCTGCCTTTCTCTGCAGAGAAACTCAGAGGAATCCTGGGCGTGGGCATAAAGGCCGGCTTCGACTATCGTAAGGGCGAGGGCGCTCCCACAGAGAACTTCTTCGCTCCCGGTTCCGGCAAGGCCCTTCATACAGACACAGCAGGCGACAGCTCATCCGCAGTCATTCTCTCCTGGGACACCCTGGGTCAGAGCGAACTTCTGCCCGCAGGCCACGTGCTTTCAGAGAACGCCCTTCTCTTCTCTAAGGTTGAGGACGACGTGATAAAGGCTCAGATGGACCGTCTGGAGCAGACACAGGCCGCAAACAAGGCAGCCGCAGAAGCCGCCGCAGCAGCAGAGGCAGCAGCCAAGGTAGAGCCTCAGAAACCGGAGGTTGAATACGACGACTTTGCCAAGATGGACATCCGCACCGCAACCGTCCTTGCAGCCGAGCGCGTGCCCAAGACAGACAAGCTGCTTAAGTTAACCATCGACACTGGTATAGATACAAGGACGATAGTTTCCGGAATCGCGGAGTATTATGCTCCGGAGGATATGATTGGCAAGCAGATCTGTATTCTGGCCAACCTCAAGCCCCGCACCATCCGTGGCATAGAATCCAAGGGAATGATTCTTATGGCTAAGCAGGGCGACGGCAAAATGCGCTTCGTAACCCCTCAGGAGGCCATTGCCAACGGAGGACAGATAAATTAATCCTCTATTTTCCTGATGATATAAAGGCCGTGGCGCAGCGGAAGCAAGACTTTCTGCACGCTGCGGTCTTTTTCTACCATATCGTTGAAGCAGGCGATTCCCAGAGTCTGCTTGTCCTGGGGCATCGGGTCCTGAAGCACCTTCCCGTCCCAGAGCACATCGTCGGCCAGAATTACGGAGCCCTTGTGAAGCAAGGGCTTTATGAGGGTATAATATTGACCATACTCCCTTTTATCGGCATCGATGAATACAAGGTCGTATTTATCTTTCAGTTTGCCGATGGTTTCTTTTGCATCCCCGATATGCAGGCTGATGCTGTCTGATACCCCTGCTTTTGCAAAGCCCTCAAGAATCAGGTCTTCCAACTCGTCGTTAACTTCCAGAGTGTCTATATGACCCCCTTCGGGAAGGCCGTAGGCCAGGCAAATTGTAGAATAACCTGTAAAACAGCCAATCTCCAGAACCCTTTTGGGCCGGAGCATACTGGCAATCATCGTGAGCAGCGCTCCCTGAACCGGCCCGCAGAGCATCTGCGGGTAGTTGGTTCGCAGGTTCGTCTGCTTCACAAGCCACTCCAGCGCCTGAGTCTGAGCGTCAGAATGAGTCCTTATATAACTTTCAAGAGGGGTTTCCATAACTACAGGAATATAAGGGACGATAGTTTATCAGGTGAAAAAATCTTCTCTGCAATGCTTCGCAGTTCCTCTGCCTCTATTGACAGGATTTTCTGCTTCATTTCCTCGTCGGAAGTCACCTTCCCAAAGGCCAGCATACTCTTTCCTATGCCAAGGCACTGCGACTCCCCGTTGGCGTTAGACACGGCCATCTGTCCCAGAAGCTGTTTTTTGGCTGTGGCAAAACTGCGGCTGCCAAGAGGTGCTTCGCAGATTTTGGCCAGTTCCCTTTTCATCGCCCTGGTGGCCTTGGAGAGATTGGAATGGTCGCATCCAAAACTTATAGCCATTATACCGGAATCGAGATAGGGAGTGTAGGAGGCCTCCACTCCGTAAACCCAGCCGTTTTTCTCCCTTAACACATTGCCAAGTATAGAGTTGGAAGCCGGGCCTCCGAGGATATTGGCAAGAAGTCCTGCAACAAGGCGAGTGCGTCCGTCCTCCAGAGAAGGAGCGTAACTGCCGAAGACGGCGTTAGCCTCGTGATTGTCTTTATTTACGCTCTGGTTAAACTGCCTTTGCTCCGGGAGCGCAACCTTCTCCCTTGCGGGACAAGCGTTTCCGTCGCAGGTCGATGCCACTGCAGAAGAGGCCTTCATTATCATCCGGACCATTTTCTCTTCCGGCAAATCCGCCACCATACTGAGCACCATCCGTCCGGGGATAAAACCGCGGGCTACAAAGTCCTTGAGGTGCTTCGTGGTAATTAGAGGTACGGATTCAAGCGTACCCAGAATTGGGCTGGAAAGCGGATGCCCCTGGAAGAGCAGTTCCTCGAAGCAGTCGTAAATATCGTCTGCCGGGCTGTCTTTATAGGCCTGGATCTCGTCCATAACCACGCCCTTTTCCACTTCTATCTCGGTGGCAGGAAAAGAGGGCTCCGTGGCCAGTTCTACAAGCAGGCCAAGGGCCCTGCCTAGGTCCTCTTTAAGGACGGTGGCGTGTATAACTATTTCTTCCTTGGTGGTAAAGGCGTTAAGTTCTCCGCCCAGGATTTCCAGGCAGGAGTTTATGCTTCTGGCGCTGCGGCGGGCAGTGCCCTTGAAGACTGAGTGTTCCGTGAAATGGGCTATTCCTGAGGGGAAGGGATGCTCGTCGCGGGTGCCGCAGCCAATGGTAAGCGCGCAGTATCCAACCTCTGCTCCGCTACGGCGAACCGCGTAGCCCAGACCCTCGGGAGTATATCCTGTAAGCATCGGCATAAACTACTTTCTACCCTTCAAAAATGCCTTCAAATCTTCCTCCATCAGCCCGCATCCGTATTTTGTAGATACCTTGTGTTTCTTGAAATAATAAATTTCGAAGGTGGATGCGTCCACAAGGTAAACGTAGAAGACGTCTCCTTTTGCGGGGAGGGTGGGTGCCACCACAAAGCATACGGCGGCATCTTCTGCGTTAAGTATAATCTGGTCTGCCTGGTCTGCCGACACAAGGTGAATGTTCTTCTTTTGGCACAGTTCCTGGTCCGGCACAGAGGTTCTCAGGGAGAACTCGTCCTGGCAGAGATAGAGCGGTTTTGAAACTGCCTTCCCGGGGTTGGAAATCGTGAGGCCGCTTCCTCCGTAAGCGCTTCCTATGGCCTTGCTTATAAGGTTCTGAAGCAGGCAGGCTATAGGGGGAAGCAGGGTCTCTTCGCGTCCGGACAAGCCTTCTGCCGGGCAGATGGCAACCGATGCTACCGTAAGCATATCCTGGAGCTTTTTGGCGGCGGCATTGCCGCCCTTTACCAGATACCAGCGGCGAAGGCCCTCGCCACCATCGGCCACGGCCAGGAAATAATAATTGTCGTTGGTTTTAAGGCTGCCGAATTCTTCCTCGCTGCAAAGTTCGTAGGCCGATATTGTCCAGTAATTCTTTATTGCATCGCGGATTGCGGCATCCAGCTCCTCTTCTCCCGTAAGAACTACTTTGGTAACTTTCTGGGGGAAGTCTTTTATCTTTTCCTTGTGCGTCTGAATCTGCAACTGGGCCACAGCTGCCTGACAGAAAAACAGGAAAAGAGATATTATGATGGCTATACGTTTCATTCTTATTTTATTTGATTGCAAAGTTATAAAGGTTGGCTATTATTTCAAAAAGGCGGTCAATAAAAAGTTGGAAAAATAGAAAACAGCGGTTAAATTTGTAAGTTGTAGTCATTATACGCTTATGTCGCAATATATAGTATCTGCAAGGAAGTACAGGCCGGATTCTTTTGAGTCGCTTATAGGCCAGGATAACATAGCAAAAACCCTTAAGAACTCCATAGAAAGGGGGCAGCTTTCGCACGCCTATCTTTTCTGCGGGCCAAGGGGCGTGGGAAAGACAAGTGCCGCCCGTATCTTTGCTAAAACCATAAACTGTGCCAATCCGGGTCCCAATATGGAGCCCTGCGGAGAGTGCGAATCCTGCATCTCCTTCAAGGAAGGCCGTTCCTACTGCATCCACGAGCTGGATGCCGCTTCCAACAACAGCGTAGATGACATAAAGATGCTCATCGACCAGGTGAACATCCCTCCCCAGACAGGAAAGTACAGCGTCTTTATCGTGGACGAGGTTCATATGCTTAGCCAGTCTGCCTTCAACGCCTTCCTCAAGACCCTTGAAGAGCCCCCGGCACACGCCATATTCATCCTGGCTACGACCGAAAAGCACAAAATCCTCCCTACCATCCTCTCCCGCTGCCAGACCTACGATTTCGGACGCATCAGCGTACCCGACATAGTAAAGAACCTGAGGGACATAGCCTCCAAGGAAGGAGTAACCATCGACGATGAGTCCCTTCACGTCATTGCCATCAAGGCCGATGGCGCTATGCGTGACGCGCTTACAATCTTCGACCAGACCGTGGCTTTCTGCGGGATGGATGTGAAGTATGCCGATGTGCTTAAGAACCTGAATGTCCTGGACTACGACCATTGCTTCCACCTTGTGGATTCGTTCCTGGCAGGGGATTATCCCGCCGCATTGCTAAGGTTCGACGATATCCTTGCCAAGGGCTTCAATGCCTTGCATTTCGTAGGGTCTCTGAGTTCTCATCTAAGGGATTTGATAGTGTCCAAGAGCGGCGGGCTTAAGTCGCTTCTGGACCTTCCGGATTCTCTTATAGAAAGATACAGGGAACAGGCTTCCCGTTGCAGCCTCAAGTTCCTCTATGACGCTCTGGCTGCTACTACGGCCTGCGAGAGCGGATATAAGGCAAGCATAAACCCCAGGCTTCACATAGAGTTCTGCCTTATGAAACTCTGTTCCTTGGCAGCTCCTTTGGCGGAGCCCGACGGCACACCGGCTCCGGCTCCTGCAGCTGCTCCTGCACCGGCTCCGGCTCCCAAGCCGGCTACTGCACCCGCTCCTGCACCTGCACCTGCACCCGCACCTGCACCTGCGCCCGAGGCTCCGGCACCATCGGCCCCTGAGGTTCCGGCCGAACCCGCAGCTCCCAGAAGGAGGGTGGCAAAGGCTCCGGGAGCCTTGTCGCTTAACGCCCTCCGCAAAGAAGAGGCCGCTCCCGCCCAGGAGACTGAGGCAGTTCCCGTGGTTGGAGAAAAGTCCATAGACGAGGATGCCATCAGGGCCGCCTGGCTTTCTATGGCAGAGGGTTATGCTTCCAGGGCCCGCCTGTACACCACTCTTACCGGTGCTGCCCTTGCCATTTCAGAGGCTGACGGCGTAAAGACCCTTACCTTCTCTGTGCAGAACATTGCCCAGAGAGACTGGATAAAGGAAAAGGTGCTCCGGGAACTGGAGTCAAAGATTATTTCCATCCTTGGCTGCAAAGTTTTCCTTGATGTGGATGTTATTCCCGACGAGCAGATAAAACAGACCAGCTATACTTCCCGCGAACAGGCAGAAGAACTAATGCAAACCAACGCAGAGGTGCGTAATCTGGTGAGCGATATGGGTTTGGACGCATAAAAAACGATTGCTATGAAACTTTATTGTGAAAATCTGGTTAAGAAATATGGAGTAAGAACAGTGGTGAAGGGCGTTTCCATCGAGGTGGAACAGGGAGAGATTGTGGGTTTCCTTGGGCCTAACGGCGCCGGAAAGACCACCAGTTTCTATATGATTACCGGACAGATTACTCCTAACGAGGGAAAGGTCTATATAGACGGAGAAGATATTACTGAACTTCCTATGTTCAAGCGTGCCCAGAAGGGTATCGGTTACCTGCCGCAGGACGCATCGGTATTCAGGAAAATGTCCGTTGAGGACAATATAATGTCGGTGATGGAACTTTCCGATATGACAAAAGAGGCCAGGCACGAGAGGCTGGAGTCCCTTATAGACGAGTTCAACCTTTCCAAGGTGCGCAAGAGTCTTGGCGTGCAGCTCTCCGGTGGCGAGAGAAGGCGTTGCGAGATTGCCCGCGCCCTTGCCAAAGACCCTAAGTTCATCCTTCTGGACGAGCCCTTTGCGGGGGTGGACCCTATCGCCGTAGAAGATATTCAGTTCATTATAGCAAAGCTTAAATACAGAAACATAGGCGTTATCATCACCGACCACAATGTGGGCGAGACCCTGGCCATTACAGACCGCGCCTATCTTCTTTACGAGGGTACCATTCTTCAGCAGGGAACTCCTGAATCATTGTCGGCCGACGACGATGTGCGCACCAAGTATCTTGGCTCCGGCTTCGTGCTAAAGCGCTCTGCCTCTATAGAAAAGGCTCGTCTGGACTATGAAAGCAGGAAATCTTTAGAAAAAAAGGTGGAACCGTAAGCCGCTTTCTGTTTTTAAATCTGCCATTTATCTACGCAACCTACCCCCTGGCATCGGACGGGCAGCCCTCATCTGCCAGTATATTTGGTCTTGCAGGCCCGTAGCCGTACCCGTAGCACGTCACCGTACGACGTCGTGGGCTCTTACCCCGCGTTTTCACCCTTACCGGAAACCGGCGGTTGTTTTCTGTTACGGCTTATAAAAGATTACTCCCTTCTGTGCTTTCCACAGCCGGGTGCCCTTTCCTGTGCGGACTTTCCTCACCGCCTGAGCGGCGCGGCAGATCGTCCCACCTTTTTTAAATTGGGCAACAAAGGTAGCAAATTTGCGGATATAATGAAAACCTAGACGTAGAGTTTCACGTCATCCTCGGAAACCGGATTGCCTCCAAGTATCAGAAGCCTCTCAACCACGTTGCGCAGCTCGCGGATATTGCCGGTCCAGCTCTTCTTCTGCAGGGCGGCCAGGGCTTCCGGGGTAAAAGGTCTTTCCGGCTTTCCGGCCTCGTTGCAAATCTGCTCCGAGAAATAAGCTACAAGCTCCGGAATATCCTCTTTGCGCTCGTCCAGAGAAGGCACCTGAATAACTATTACGCTAAGGCGGTGGTAGAGGTCTTCCCTGAAGTTGCCTGCCGCAATCTCTGCCTTAAGGTCTTTGTTTGTGGCGGCAATCACCCTTACGTTTACCTCTATGTCTTTGTCGCTTCCCACGCGGGAGAGTTTCTTCTCCTGAAGGACGCGCAGCACCTTGGCCTGTGCGGCAAGGGACATATCTCCAACCTCGTCAAGGAAGAGGGTACCGCCGTCGGCCTGCTCGAACTTTCCCTTGTGCTGCTTGATGGCAGAGGTAAATGAGCCTTTCTCGTGGCCAAAGAGCTCGCTTTCTATAAGTTCCGACGGAATGGCGGCGCAGTTAACCTCTATGTAAGGCATCGCGCTGCGCGTGCTCTTCTGGTGCAGGTTCCTGGCTACCAGCTCTTTACCTGAACCGTTGGCGCCGGTTACAAGCACCCTTGCGTCCGTTGGAGCCACCTTGTCTATCATCTCCCTGATATGCTCCAGGGCGGGGGAGTGGCCAACCATCTCCTGGCCGTAAACCTTCTTTTTAAGAATCTTGTTGTCACTGACGAGTCTCGCCCTGTCCGTGGCGTTCTTGATGGTGATAAGTATGCGGTTGAGGTCCAGCGGCTTCTGTATAAAGTCGAAGGCTCCCTTTTTGATGCACTCTACGGCAGTGTCTATGTCTCCGTGGCCGGAGATCATAACAATGGCGGAATCGATACCGTCCTGTACCAGTTTCTCAAGTACTTCCGGACCCTCCATCTTGGGCATTTTTATGTCGCAGAAGATAACATCGTACCTCTCGCGGGAAGCCGCCTCTATGGCTGAAGGCCCGTCCTCGGCAACATCCACGATGTAATCTTCGTCCATCAATATTTCTTTAAGCGAATTGCGTATCGCGCGCTCGTCATCGACAATAAGAATTTTCATACTTAAAAATTTTTGAATAACACTTGCAATAAGCAGGTTTTACCAAATACAAATATCGGACAAAAATTTCAGTTTCTGAATTTTATAAGTTATTTTTGTAAACCTATGACTAAGATACCGGACATAATCATCGCCATAGACGGCTATTCCGCCACAGGCAAAAGTACGCTGGCTAAAAGTATTGCAAGGCAGTTTGGCTTTACCTACCTTGACTCCGGCGCAATGTACAGGGCTATCACCCTGCTTTGTATGGAAAGAAACCTCATCAGCGACGGAGTAATAGACGAGGCCGCTCTGAAGCATATTCTGGACACCGAGGGCCTGGACATCAACTTCAGGGAAGAGAACCGCACCTATGTGGCAGACCGCTGTGTAGAAAAGGAAATCCGTTCTATGGAAGTGTCTTCTTTCGTTAGTCCCGTGGCCGCTCTTGCCTTTGTAAGAGCCTTCGTGGATGACAAGCTGCACGAGGCCGGCCGCCGTGGCCGCGTGGTTATGGACGGACGAGACATTGGCACTGCTGTTTTTCCGGACGCCCAGCTGAAAATCTTCGTGACTGCATCCCCTCAGGTTAGGGCTCAGAGACGTTTCGACGAGCTTAAGGCCAAGGGCCAGGCCTCCACAATGGAAGAAGTGCTGGAGAACCTTAAGGAAAGGGACTACATAGATTCTCACAGGGAGACCAATCCTCTGCGACAGGCGGCCGATGCCTTTGTCCTGGACAATTCCGGCCTTACTATGGAGGAGGAACTGGTGTGGGTTCAGGGCTTGATTCAGGGCCGTTTCCAGATTTATCAATGAACCTTAAAGTAGAGATAGACCGCCGCTCCGGCTTCTGCGGAGGAGTAATCCGCGCCATTGGCAGTGCAGAAAAATACCTTGCAGACAACCCCGGCCACAGTCTTTGCTCGTTGGGCGCCATAGTCCACAACGAGGAAGAAATGGCACGACTAAGCGCAAAGGGCCTAAATACCGTCAGTTCGCTGGATGAGGCCGGCGAAGGCCCGGTGCTCATCAGGGCCCACGGAGAACCCCCGGCAACCTACCGTAAGGCGGAAGCCCTCGGACTGGAACTCATAGACTGTACCTGTCCGGTAGTGCTAAGGCTCCAGGAAAAAATCAGGGACGCCTATAAGAAAGTATCGGCCCGGGGAGGAAGAATTATAATATTCGGGCGGATTGGTCACGCGGAGGTGCTTGGCCTGGTGGGCCAGACAGAGGGGGAGGCGATAGTTGTAGAAACCCCCGATATGATATTAAAGGCCCTGCAGTCTGGGTTGATAGATACCGATGCCCCCGTGGAGGTGTTCTCGCAGACCACCGGAAGCCCGGAAGTATATTCGCAGATTTGCGAGACTCTATCGTCCCGGATAGGCAGGAAGGACCTAATTGCCATCCACAATACCATTTGCTCCCAGGTGGCCTTCAGACATCAGGAGTTAAGCAATTTTGCCCGTATTCACGATGTGATAGTGTTTGTCTCCGGCAAGCACAGTTCCAACGGCAACGTGCTCTACAATCTTTGCAGAAACGTGAACTCCCGCAGTTACAGGGTTAGCTCGCAGGATGAGATAGATCCCTCCTGGTTCCGCGACGGAGACAGCGTGGGTGTGTGCGGCGCAACTTCTACGCCCAAGTGGCTGCTGGAGAAAATAGCCGCCGCACTTGGTGGAATCAAAACAGTTTGCTAAATTCGCAATCTGATTAGAAAACAGATAATAAACTATAAATTATGGCAACAACAGCTGATTTTAAAAACGGACTTTATCTTAATTTCAACGGAAAACCCTGCTCAATAGTATGGTTCCAGCACGTAAAACCCGGCAAGGGCCCCGCTTTCGTAAAAACAAAGCTTCGCAACCTTGAGAACGGCCGTATTCTTGAGAATACCTTCACCGCCGGTGCAAAAATCGACACCATCACTGTAGAGCGCAGGCCTTACCAGTTCCTTTACGGAGACGAGGAAGGATTCAACTTTATGCACGAGGAGACCTACGAGCAGATTTCCCTTCCTAAGGATATCGTAGAGAATGCAGACCTTATGAAAGAGGGACAGCACGTAGAGATGATGTTCGTAACAGAGCCTGAGGAGCGTTGCCTCACCTGCGAACTCCCTACCTATGTAACTCTTGAGGTTACCTATTCAGAGCCCGCAGTAAAGGGAAACACCGCTTCCACCAGCGCACTCAAGGAAGTTACTCTTGAGACAGGTGCAAAGATAATGGTTCCCCTCTTCATCAACACAGGAGAGAAGATTACCGTTAACACCACAGACCGTTCCTACGGCCAGAGGGTATAAAAACCGTTTGCGGGGGAAGGTTATTCCTGCTTTTCTATCTTTATTTGCTGAATAAGATAGTTGGTCCCCTGGAGACTTACGAATATTGTCACTTGGAAAGCGTCTCCACCGGCAACCATTGTACCCAAGGCATACTTCATGGCATCTCTGCCGGCTGTGTGCTTAATATCAAAGGCCCGGGGCTTGTAAGTGTCAAAGAAAGATTTAAGAATTTGTTTAGCCTGGCTCTTGCTGGCATCGTTGGTATCCGATAAAACGGTAATCTCAAGGTTGTCAGAGAACCAGGCTGACAATTTTTCCACATCGCCAAGGCGGATGTATTTGGTGATGGGATTGAACACATCGTAGGAGGCGTTTTGCACGAGGGTAGATTTAACCTGGGCCTGGGCCTGAGCCGCAGACACGGAAATAATACCGGCAATAAGCCATAATATGATTTTTTTGGTGTTCATTTTTTATTGCGCCGCGGTTTTTCTTGCAAATTCCGAGCCAATTCATATATTTGCATAAAGGGCTTATAAATGAAGATAACGCTTCTTACCGTAGGAAAGACAGATATGGACTGGGTAAAGCAGGGGCTGGAGATGTATCGCTCCCGCCTTGTGCACTACATCCCGTTCGTAGTTACTGAACTTCCGGCCCTGAAAGGCGTTGGCTCATTTGCCCCCGGGCAGATAAAAGAGAAGGAAGGGGAGAGGATACTCGCTGCCGTTAAGCCGGGAGATGACGTTATCCTTCTGGACGAGCGCGGACGCACCTTCCGCTCCGTAGATTTTGCAACCTACCTGCAAAAGAAGATGTCCGCCGGCGGAAAGGACATTGTCTTTGTGATTGGCGGGGCCTACGGGTTTTCCCAGGCCGTGTACGAAAGGGCAAACGACAAACTCTCGCTTTCTGATATGACCTTCTCTCACCAGATGGTAAGAACGGTTTTTGCAGAGCAGCTGTACCGCGCGTTTACGATAATAAAGGGAGACCCCTACCATAACGAAGGATGATAAGGCTAAAAGGCATAAACATAAGGTCTTTCCTGAAGGACAATCTTTTCATAGTCCTCCAGGTAGCCGCCATTGTGCTCATCGCCCTGTCTTTCTTTTTTGCCGGCAGAAAATCAGACTTTGCAGACGCCGCGGCCCGCAGCCTTTCTTCCCGCATTACATCCCGCCTGGAGATGCTGGATGGCTATATGAAGGATGTAATGGGCCAGTCGCACGACCTTTGGCCGGAGGTTAAGGACATCCCGGAAGATATGGTAATATACAGGTACAGGGGCGATACCCTCAATGCCTGGTGCCATCAATTCCCAATCGGGGACGACAATATAGACACAAAATCCCTGTTCCGTCTTGCCCCCTCGCTCGGAAACGAGTGGATATCCCCGCTGACCGCGACGGATACCGTATGGACTTACAGACTCATCGGCCCAAAATGGTATATATCCAAATACATTGACGATGGTGTCGGCCACAGGGTAATTGGCGGCCTGGAGATAAAAAGCAATATGGACGCCGGCACCCTGAACGGGGTGAACAAAAACCTTAGGCTGTCCGACAGGTTTTCTGTCTATCCCGTATCCCAGACCGGAGGCGCAGAGGTGGTGATAGACGGCAGGCCGATGCTCAGGGTAAACCAGGAAAATGCCCAGGTGCTGCCGCTGATTCCTGCCACGGCCACAATCTGGGCAGCCATCTTCCTGATGGTAGCGGCGGCCTTGCTCTACCTGTACACTCACCGCAATCTTAAGGGTCTGGTTATAGCCCAGATATGGATAACGGCGATAATGGCGGGATTCTACATCCTTGGACGCTTTTTAACCGGAGCGTCCGATATCTTTTCTCCCGTAGTATATGCCGATGGCTCCGTTTTCTATTCCCTTGGAGCCATACTGATAATAAACCTTTTCATAAGTCTTATTATCTACACGCTTTACTGCGTCAGAATCCCCTTGATGTGCACGCTGGGACGCATAGGCAAAAAGGCCATACCGGTCTGGTGCTCCCTGGTGGTACTGCTGCTGTTCGTGCCCGGTTACGCCTTCATTTCATTCAAGAGCATAATAAAGAACTCCAGCATCTGCCTGGAACTCTTCAAGATAACCGAGCTCAGCCAGTACTCGGCCTATGTATTCATCTCCTACATCATCCTGCTAACTGCCGGAGTGCTTGTACTGCAGCTGCTTCGCCCTGCAATTCATAAAACCACCGGGCTCAGGCTCAATTTCCTTTCCTCCGTAGGCAAATTCCTGGTAGTTGTGATCTGCGCCGCCGGATTGGTATCCATCTCCGTTGTAGAGGGCCTAAAGAGGGAAGAGGGGAAAATTAACGTATGGGCAAACAGGCTGGCCGTAGACAGGAACCTGGCCTTCGAGCTCCAGCTTCTGGCCACCGAGAATTTTATTGCGGCCGATGGTTACATAGGCGGGCTTATAGCCGAGGGCAGGGATTACAACATCCTGCTTAACAGGGTGATGGAGAACTATATGGGCCGTATATCCCAGGATTATGATGTTGGTCTGTATATTTTCAACGATAACGAGGGCGATCCTTCCGTATTGGCCTACATATCGGAGCGCTTTATAAACGGCACCCGTATTTCCGATGCCTCCCGCTTTGTTTACAACCGTACCCCTCAGGGCCGTGCGCAGTACACCGGAAGGTTCGTTTACAGGGCTCCCGGAGGCAGGGGAACCAATCTTGTACTTACCCTCGAGGCCAAGCCGGACAGGGATGACATAGGCTACCACGCAGTGCTGGGCAACTCTTATTCCGGCTCTGTGCCGTTGCCCCGCCAGTTCTCCTATGCTAAGTACATAAACGACAAACTGACGTCATACAAGGGCAACTACGCCTATCCCACCGTACTCAAGGGCCTCTTCAAGGAATACGATACCAATGCCTCCGGCATAAGGTACGATGGTTACGACCACTTCTTCCGCAAGGTTGCTCCCGAAGAACTTATAGTAATTTCCCGCCGCAGCATAGGATTTACCGGATACCTTGTTTCCGGGTTTATGGTATCCATCGTAATGCTGCTCTTCCTTAACCTTATAGCAATAGACAGGAGGCGGAGGATACCGTTCAACAAGAATTACTACAAGACAACGTTCAATACCGTTCTGTTCTTCTCGCTGA
>JBGVAW010000100.1:0-6827 GCA_045224955.1 Candidatus Cryptobacteroides sp. | reverse complement strand
TTGTCCGTTCTGTTAGAGGGCCCGTCCAAGCGCAACGCCGACGAACTCTGCGGCCGCGCTTCCAACAACAAAATGTGCGTATTCCCCGACAAAGTTCACAAGTGCGGGGATTATGCAGAAGTGGAGGTGCTTTCCTGCACCTCCGCCACGCTAATCTGTAAGTTAGTATAAGGGAAAGAACTAAAGCTTTTCTCCAAAAGCAAGGTCTCCTGCATCTCCCAGACCGGGTACTATGTAGGAGTGGCTTGTAAGTTCCTCGTCTATCGCTGCCGTCCAGAGGGTAACATTGTCCCCGTTGAGGTGCTTCTTAAGATACTCTACTGCAAAGGCGCTGGAGATAGGGCATACAAGATGGGTGTGCTTGGGAATGCCTTCCTCGCACAGTCTGTTGTAGGTAACCTCTATCGAAGAGCCGGTTGCAAGCATTGTGTCTGCAAGTATCAGCACTTTGCCGTCGATGTGGGGAGCGGTGCAGTACTCTATCTGGATATGGAAGTCATCACCTTTATGGTACTTGCGGTAGGCGGCAACAAAAGCGTTCTCTGCATTCTCGAATACATCCAGGATTCCCTGATGAAGGGGAAGGCCGGCCCTCAGAATGGTAGAAGCCACTATTGTATCGTCCAAAGTGGGCACCTGGGCAATGCCAAGAGGTGTTTCTACATTCTTCACGCTGTAGTTCAAAGTCTTGCTTATCTCATAAGCGAAGATTTGTCCGATGCGTTCCAGATTTGTGCGGAAAAGCAGCCTGTCTTTCTGAATAATTCTGTCTCTAAGTTGGGCTACGTAGTTGTTGAGAACCGAGTTGGTCTCGCCTAGATTGATGACTTTCATTTCGGGATTGTTTTTTATTCCGAAAAACAAAATTATCAATAATTCTCATAAATTCAAATCTTTTTCCAGTCGGGAGTTGAAACCTGGTCTATGATATAATAGGACAGTCCATCGCCATCTGTTTCCTGCCCATAGTCGTAATGAAACATATCTCCATTGGCGGAGGAACGCCTAAGCCCCTGAATAGCAGAGAAATCAAAATAGATATGAGCCTTCTCGTTATAGTCCATAAAGGTCTGCACGGAGTTGTATTTGCCCTCGTCCAGTTCAAATTTTCCAACAATCACATAATAGGCCACTTCTCCTATTTTTACGGGATTCTGCCAGTCTGCCTCCTGAAATTCCGTCAAAATATATTGTTGTTGCGGGGCAGTGTACTGGTTGCCCTCGGAGTCAAACTCGTCGTGGTAGTTCCATCTTCCGTTATCAATTTTGTAGAAGGCTCCTCTGCTGAAGCTGCACCAGACGCAACCAACGGAGGCTTCTGCCAAAAGTGTCTTTAAGACGCCTATGGCCGGGTACCTGTCTGCTCCATCAATGTCTGTTTTTACCGCCGGGTACATCTGATCAAGGTCCAGAATGGCCACCGGAGCGGTGTGAAGATACACTTCCACATACCCGCATCCCATCTGAAGGGTTTCCCCGCTTCTTGTGTTGCGGCAGTTTACGGTGAGAGGAATCCTGCCCGCGCCTGCGCCCGAAGCGTTGTTCTGCCCAGTAGCCCTAAGGCTCCCGTCCGATTCCAGAGAGTAATCAATGTCCGACGTCGAAGAAATCCAAAGGTTTGCCAGGCCTGCGCCGTAAGAGAATTTTTCTGCAGGCACCGTTACCGTTTCTCCTGCACCCAGGCTTACCGCTCCGGGATGTGCCGTAGAAAGTCCGGAAACCAAGTGATTGTCTATGATGCCGATTCTTCTGTTTTCCACGCACGGGGAAATGGGCTCTTTTAACTTAATGGCGCAATATACAGGGTCCGCCGCTCCCGGGCTTGCAGGCGATATTTTAATGCCGCTTCCGAAGGCCTGTCCCAGCAGCGGTTCCACTGAATCTCCTCCGTCAAAGAGCTGCTGCACGTAAACCTGCATACCGGTGCTCCCTACAAACGGCTCCAATTCTTCTTTGTTTACGGAGGCGGCGCTTTGCAGAAGGGAAGAGTACAGAGAAGGGGCAAAGCAGGTCCCGTAACCATCGGCATCAGAGGCGGCTACCGTCATTGTGGCCCCGGAAGTGTTTGTATAGTAAGAGGATAAAAGGGCTCCTGTCCCATCCGGAGACAGTTCGCAAATGGTTGTCGCACAATGAAGCACAGGTTTTTTAACAACAAGATTCACGCTCCCCGAACACACCGGAGCCCCAAGCGAATTAAGACCTTCATATCCTATTTCTATCTCTCCGCTTCCGGTAAGGGCAAGTCTGCATTCGCCGTCCTGGGTAGTGGAAACAATACTGGCAAGGTTGGCGTAACCATCGGCCAAAGAATAAGATACGGACGTTACGCTGCCGGAGAAATTCTTTGCCTTCAGTTCTGCCATCTGGCCTACGTAGGAGGCCTCCTTGGACCAGTAAACCTGTATGGACCCGTCGCTTTGGGCCTGCAGGGTTGCCGTTGCGCTGTGTTCCCCGTCGAAGGTCTCTATGGTAATTGGGATGGCTGTTCCCTGGGCAATTGTGGCGGATGGTGTAAAGTGCAGCAGATCTGTTTTTGTGTCTTTCCTGTCATAATATACAACGCCTCCGATCAATGCCGGAGCGTCGTCTTCTATGTGAAGGCTTACTTCCCCAAAACCGGAAGTGGCGTAAACATACTTCTTTTCCAGGGTGCAACTGATTCCAAGAGTATGCAGAAGACGTGAGCTGTGGGCGCTCAGCCTCCATCCGGCTCCATCGTTATATTTGCTATAGGTAAGGTCTTGTCTGCCAAGGAAATAGTCGGGGACAAGATAGAAATCCGAACTGCCCTCTATGTTTGCGAAATCTCCCGAGCTGAACTCCACATTCCCAAACAGACCTCCGTTCTGTGCAATCCGAGCCGAAAGGGTGGACAGGCTCAGGTTACGGCTGTCGTTTATATCCGTATCCGCCTTCCAGCTTTTTATCTTGTAACCGTCCCTCGTCGCCTGCAAAGCCACGCTGTAGAGCGTATTCCTTTTGATATCAAAGTTGCCAAGCTCGTCACTTCCAAGGCAGAAGCGGTAAGTTAGCGAGCCCGAATCTCCCCAGGACGTAACAACGGGATTGGTCAGTTCCACGGCACTCTTTTCTACGGCCAGGGCAGTATCCTGAGAATAGGCCTGGGCAACGTTTTCCGGGGTCTTGTTGTCACTGTTGTCATTCCAGGGAAGGAGCGTACCGAACATATTTTCAGGCACATAGAAGACTATGGCACTTGGCGTATCGAAGGGGGAAAAACCAATCGTCACCTTTGGCAAAAGGGCAAGTTTTTCCGGGTCGATGGTTCTGTTTCCGCCTTCCTTGAACGGGGCAAAGGTCCTGTTTCCCCATCCTGCTCCGCAGACCTGCCCGTCCGCGGACATAGTGTTTACGTTAAGGCCTTCAAGGGCGCTCATATCAACGGACAAGGCCACCTTGGCCCAAAGGGATTGAACAGGTATGGATACTGTCCCGTCCGCGTTTCCGTCATAGGCGTCCATCTGCGCCGGGGTGAGCCCCTTGATCTGTCCGGCCCTGTCCAGCCCGTAATCGTCAAGGGTGGAGGACAGGTCGTACTGCCCGGAAGAATTTGTCTGAGTATTTTCTATAACAAGATTTTCCAGATCTGCCTCTTTTACAGGGAATGTTATGTGTTCCGCTATGTAGCCCGTAACGGCGTAGCAGCTGTATCTCTGCTCCTTGTGAAGGCGCAATGCTTTGGGAAAACCGCTGAAGGCCCCTGCCACTGTCTGCGAATGAATAAGGTTCCCGAAGGAATCGTAAACGCCTAAGGCCGCAGAGGTAATCCCGGCATCATCGACCTCAAAACCATAGGTCGATTTTGTCCAGGGCTCGCAGAAAACCTGGCTGCCTGCCCCGAAACGGAGTTCTACCTCATCGGCCGAAAGGCCTTCGTAGTGCGGTAGCTCCTCCTGCACACAGGAGGATGCTGCCACAGCCACGAGTACCATACCAAATAAAATCCTAACAAATCTTTTCATATCGTTATTTCCTTAAAATCTTGCTTTCCATAAAACTGAAATACCCGCCTTCGCCTATGATTATATGGTCTGCCAGGACTATCCCGGTGTTTTTAAGGCCTTTGGCCAGGGTAAGGGTAAAGTTGATATCGTGTTCTCCGGGATGAGGGTCCCCTCCGGGGTGATTGTGAAGCAGAATTATCCTTGAGCATCTCTTCGCAAGGGATTTTGAAAGAATACCTTTAACGTCCACGGCGGTGTTGGAAGCCGTGCCGCTGGAAATCTGTTCTGCCCCCAAAAGCCTGTTTTTACGTGTCAGATAGAGCAGCCAGGCCTCCTCGTGGTCCAGGCTTCTAAGGCGTGGCTCCATATATAGGAAGGCCATCCGAGGGTCCGATATCTGGGGGCCGTTGCGCGTAGGTTCCTCTTTCATTATTCGCCTTACTATCTCGAAGACGGCGCAAAGCGTGGCAGCCTTCTCAGGGCCTATCCCGCTTTTTTGCATAAGGATGTCCGCTCCCAGAAGGGCTACATTTGAAAGGCGGTTTCCGTTGGAGGACAGAAGGTCGCGCGCCAGTTCTATGGCATTTTGCTTACCTGTGCCGGACCGGAGCACTATTGCCAGGAGTTCCGTGTTGGAAAGGCCTCCCGGGCCGGCGGACAGCAGTTTTTCCCGTGGCCTTTCATCAAGATTCAGTTCCGATATTTTCATTTTGCGTCACGATTTTTCTTTGCCAAATGTATAATGGCGCAAAATGAAAAAGGGCCAAAAGTGACTTTTGACCCTTAATAATTGTTAAAGTTTTATAAATTTTTTGACGAATCTTTAGAAAGGTAAGAAAAGTCACTTTTTATTTGTCCGACTTCTCTTTGATAAAGGCTACGATCTCTCCTTTTTCTACCTTCTCTCCCTGCTTCCCGGTTACGGCAAGTACATAACCATCGGCAGCGGGAACTATTCTTTCCAATCCGTAGAAGGTCTGTACAAAACCAAGATGTCTGCCGGCCTTAGCCTCGCTGCCTACAACGGGAGCGGTGGAAGTATCAGCTACATCCAACTGCCACAGGAGCTGGCCTTTTACAGGGGCCTGAACGGGAATTGCTCCGGGGTGCTGCGCAAGGAAACCATCGATATCGAACTTGGGAATTTCTATAACGGGACGAACCACGTTGATTGGTGCTCCGGCCTTTGCCCTTAATTCTTCCAGTTCTTTATTGAAACGCTCTTTGGCTATGCCGCTCTTGTAGTCGCGGTACTGCCTCTCGTGCATTGCAAACTCGAAGAGCTCTTCCTGGTCTTCACCCTCGTCCCAGCCTTCTTCCTTCATCATCTCCTTGAACTTGGGAAGCTCGTCGGGGTAGTTGTCCTGAGGATTGCCGGTGCTGAATTCCAGGCCCTTGCTCTTTGCAAGCTCTACGATTTCCGGTGCCAAAGGTCCAGGGAGCTGGCCCATTTGGCCAAGAATCATTCCCCAGGTATCTTTGTCGATGGTGCTCCATCTGGGTTTGTCGCTGAGCATATTGAAGAGGTTCATAAGGGCTGTGTTCTTCACGTACTGGCTGAACGGGGTTACCAGCGGCGGGTAGCCGAGGCGAGGCCATACGTACTCTACTTCCTCGAAGAGCTTCACCATCAAGGTGTCAAGTGAAATCTCGGGGCGGCCGTGAGCTCTCTGGGCTGCGTTTATGGCGCCCTGGAAGCCCTTGAGGTCTGCCATCATAGAACCCATCATTCCGCCGGGAAGGCCGCAGCCTACCAGCAGGGAGGTCATCCTTGCGTTCGAGGGGTTGATCCAGTAGCCCAGGAAGTCGTCGATGAACTTCTGGGTGAGGCGCCTTACTTCCATATAGGCGTCCATATTGATGTCCTTTACAAGGAAACCATCGGATTTAAGCATCTCCCTGATGGTGATTACATCGGGATGAACTTTTCCCCAGGAAAGGGGTTCAACGGCAACGTCCAGATAGTCTGCGCCGGCGCGGGCCACCTCAAGCATAGATGCGGTGGAGAATCCGGGACCGGTGTGTCCGTGGTACTGTACCTTTATGTGGGGATATTTCTTCTTTATGTTGCTTACAATCTCTCCCAGTACGTTGGGGCGGCCGATTCCGGCCATATCTTTAAGACAAATCTCGTCGCAGCCATATTCTACAACCTTGTCCACAATGCCCATATAATATTCTACGGTGTGCACGGGGGAGTGGGTGATAGAGAGGGCAACCTGGGAAATCATTCCGCCTTTCTTGGCACCGATGACAGAGCCTTTGAGGTTGCGATGGTCGTTGAGGCCGCAGAAGGATCGGGCAATATCGGTACCCTGTTTCTTCTTTACCTTGAACATAAGTTCCCTTACATCGTTAGGTACGGGATTCATCCTAAGTGCGTTGAGGCCTCGTTCAAGCATATGTGTCTGGATGCCGGCCTTGTGGAAAGGGGCGGTCCAGCGTCTTACTGCCACGTTGGGGTTTTCTCCAAAAAGGAGGTTCACCTGCTCGAAGGCTCCTCCGTTGGTTTCTATCCTGTCGAAGCAGCCCATATCTATGATGGCGGGCGCAACTTCCTCCAGCTGATCCACTCTTGGAACATATTTGCCTGACGATTGCCACATATCCCTGTAAACGAGGGAGAACTTTATTTCTTTTGCCATATCTTTCCGAAAACTATTTACATATAAATTAGGGTACAAAGATAACTAAAAATTGTTATTACCCATTAAAACTAAATCCGTATCTTTGCCGGCGTTTTACACGAATAATCAGTTTTTTATGCGAAAATTGCTCCTAGCCGTAGTGACGGTTTTTCTGCCCTTTGCCCTGTCTGCACAGGGAGGCAATGTTGGTTTTGGTGGCGATGACAAGGAT
>JBGVAW010000099.1:0-35216 GCA_045224955.1 Candidatus Cryptobacteroides sp. | reverse complement strand
TACTCAAAATCCTTGTCTATTATGATGAGCTTGCCAAGGTCCAGGCCGGACAGGGTGGCAAGGTTCATCTTGAAGCCGGTGGCTATTACGGTGAGTTCCACCTTGTCTCCGAAGGCAGGATCGTCATTGAATACAAGACCGTGCTTAAAGTGCCTGATGCCTCCGGTCTGCTCCGTGATAAGGTCTTCTATAATTTTAACTTCGTCCATCTTAAGACCTTGCTCGTTCTTGCCATAGGTAATGTTGAGAAGCAGGTTCTGGGATGTCTTAAGGTCGTAGTCGTTAAGGAGGGGAGACTCCAGGGCTCCTTTGACGGCCTCTTCCAGGCGGTTTTCTCCGGTGCCCACGCCGTGTCCCATAAGGGCCATTCCGCTGTTTCTCATCATATTGCAGACATCCTTGAAGTCCACGTTGCGGAAACCGGTGGTAGAGATAATCTCGGTTATACCCTTTACTGCGGTAGAAAGCACCTCGTCTGCCAGAGGATATGCCTCGTGCACAAGCAGATTGCCGTAATACTCGTAAAGTTTTTCGTTGTTGATTATAAGAAGGCTGTCTACATTGTGCTCCAGCTCGTGAATTCCGTCAATGGCCTTGGAAATGGTATCGTCACCCTCGCTTCTGAAGGGGATTGTAACTACGGCCACTGTAAGGATGCCCCTGTCTTTTGCCATCTTGGCAATGACAGGTGACGCTCCGGTTCCGGTACCGCCTCCCATTCCTGCGGTGATGAACACCATATGGGTCTCCGGGGTCAGCAGTTTCTCTGCAATGATATCCTGGCTTGCAAGGGCGGCGTTACGTCCCTCGGTGGGGTTTGTGCCCGCTCCCAAGCCCTCTCCAAGCTGAATTTTGTTGGGAACAGGACTCTGGCGCAGAGCCTGGGCGTCTGTGTTGCAGACCAGAAAATCGCAGCCCTTCACTCCGTTATTGTACATATAGGAAACAGCGTTGCAGCCACCGCCGCCAACACCTATCACCTTTATTATGCTGGTTGCCTCCTTCCAGTTGGAAGGGGTTATTTCGTTGTCAAAACTCATATGCCTTTATACGTTTTGGTCGTTCATATCTTCCTGTATCCTGTCCACGAAACCGGTGAGTTTGTCCCAGGTAACCTGGATAAGACCCGGCTTGTTCTCCTTTGGCTTCTTGACTTTTTTCTCCTTCTTCTTTTCTACCTTGCGCTCGGTTTCGGCCACTACCTTGTTGTTGAACAAGGTGTCGTTCTCCGGCCCATAATCTTCATCTTCAAAGTCATCAGCTTCGGAAACCTTTTCCAGGCAGCTGCTAAGGCAGTCATCCTGGGCGGACAACAAGAGGCCTACCGACGTTGAGGCTTCGGGCTCATATACTCCAGGGCAGCCAGCCGCAGAGAATTTCTTGCGGGGGAAGCCCAGGCGAACGTTGTAGCCGGACAGGTCTTTTATGTAAAGAGCTATGTTCGCCAGGTTAGCCACGCCTCCGGTTATAACCAGGCCGGCGCGCAACTTGTCTGCAAGACCGCTCTGCTGAATAGCGTACATCATAGCCTCTGCGATTTCCTTTACCCTTGCGCTTATTACCTCCGAGAGATATTTGACAGGGATTTGCTTAAAGCCTTCAAATTCACTGCCTTCTATCTGGATAATCTTTTCTCCCAGAGTCTGGAGCTTGTCCGGAATGCAGGCTCCGTAGGCAAGTTTAAGATTCTCTGACAGCTTCTCGGAGATAAAGCATTCTGTCTGTATATCGCTGGTTATCACCTTTCCTCCGAAGGGGATAGAGTAATAGTAGCGCAGAATGTTGTTCTGATAGATTGTAACGGAACTTGTACCGCCGCCTATGTCAAGCAGGGCCACTCCGTTGGAAATCTCGTCGCTTGTAAGCACTGCCTTTGCCTGGGTGATAGGGGTAAAGTACTTCTTGGCGATATCGATACCCAGGTCCTTGAACAGTTTGTCCAAGGTCTTAATATAACTGGACTTTCCAATGAAGAGTTTGAAGTTTCCGTCAAACTTCTTGCTTATCACGCCAATGATATCGTTCTCTATCATCTGGAACTGCTCGTCGTCAGAGAAAGACTGGGCAACGGCCCCGTATATGGTCTCCTTCTCCGGGTCAAGGTTGGGATAGGTATCCTGGGCAACGGCCTTAAGGCACTCAACCTCTTCGCGGGTTATGGACTCGTCGGGGTTGGCGCGCTCTACCGTAGCTGTAGCGTTTTCGAGACGAATGTCGCAACGGGGCAGACCCACTGCAACCTGGAGTATTTTTATAGACAGCTCCTTTTCTGCATCCTCTATTATTTCCTTGATGGGGCCGGAAGCCAGCATCGGGTTAAAAACGGCGCTGTTCCTTATTCCCTTGGAGGGTTTTTTCTTATGATATAGAATCTGAATGTCATCGCCCAGAATTTTGGCTACGGTGAGTTTTATGAACGCCGAGCCCAAATCTATCGCGGCTATATATTTCTCTTCCATAATTAGAAAGTTTATTTACAAATAATCTGTCCTTTATATCTTACGTTCACAGTTTTGTACGGATTGTCTTTTTTTGCCGGGGCGATGCTTTCATAGTATTGCTTTATCTTGGCAAACTTCTCTTCGTAACCCGCCGGCCGGCCAAAGATAAACACTTCCTGCCCCTTTGTCGGTATTAGGATAAGGTAGCCATCGGCATCGGCCGTAATCTGGCAAATTGCATCCTTCCAAACAGGGCTTTCCCCGATATAATTCAACATATCGATAATATCCATCACCCATTCCCTTGTCTTGGGATCTTTGATATGGCCGTGGTATTCCATCGGCTCGTCGATGGGAACGGCCCCGTCCACTATCGGCACGCGGGCAGAATACTTCTTCTTTACCGGGAAGATGTATCCGGAACCATCGGCATAAAAACTACTTTTCTCTCCCTGGAATCTTACCACAGGCTTGCGCTGATGGACAACCACGTTCAGTTTTCCCCCTTCCCCCATATAGGCCTGGCATCCGTGAAGGGCCGCTTTTTGCGACAGCGCCTCCTCTATCTTCCAAAGCTGTACGCTGTCCAGCAGCACTCCGGTCCAGGGGCCTACTTCTTCCAGAATATAATCTTTTATTTCCTTCGCGTTTACAAATGTGCCGGCAGCACTGTCGGCCATTTCTACCTTGATCCCCTGACAGGTAAGAAGGCTTCGCCTTTGGGTATTGGTTTTATCCAGCACCACCACAACGGCGGCACTGACAGCCACGACACCAAGAAGAAGTATATTTCTTACCAGAGGTTTCATTTGTTATTTATTGTCGGGTTGATACTTTCTTTTTATCATATCGGTAACTGGGCCGATATAGCGGTCTATATTGCCGGCACCGAAGGTGACAAGTATGTCGATGTCTTCTTTTTCCAGCTGCTCCATAAGTTGCTCCTTCTTGATAAGAAGCTTCTGGGGAGCGGTTATCTTGTCAAATATAATCTCCGAGCTTACGCCGGGGATGGGCTCTTCGCGGGCAGGGTAAATATCCAGAAGGATAACCTTGTCTGCTCCGGACAGAGCCTGGGCAAAACCATCTGCAAAGTCCCTTGTGCGGGTATAGAGATGGGGCTGGAATACGGCTGTAAGTTTTCTTCCCGGGAAGATATCGCGTATGGACCTTATGGCCGACGATAACTCCTGGGGGTGATGGGCATAGTCGTCTATATAGGCGACGCCGGGCTCGTTTACGTGGATGTCCAGCCTGCGCACAACTCCCTGGAAGGAGGCTATGCCTTCCTTAATTTTATCCTCGTCAAGTCCGTGGCAAAGGCAGATAGCTGCAGCGGCCACGCTGTTCTCTGCGTTAAAGCGGCCTGGAGTGCCAACCTTAATGTCTTTAATCACTCCGCCCTTCCATACAAGGTTATAGATATAATGTCCTGTAGCGTCTATCCTTATGTCCTCTGCGTGGAAGTCCGCGCTGATGCTGTCCAGGCTGTAGGTCAGTATATTTGCCTTTGTGTGGCTGCTGTCTATGGGCAGGCCTTCTTTAATGATGACGGTCTCGCTTACAAGGGCGGCAAAGTCCCTGAAGGCCTGACGGTAAGACTCAAGGTCTCCGTAGATGTCCAGATGGTCGGGATCCATTGCGGTAATTACCGCTATCGAGGGCCTTAGCTGAAGGAAGGAGCGGTCGAACTCATCCGCCTCTACAACTACTACGGGGCGCTGCGACACCAGAAGATTTGACTTATAGTTCTTTGAAATCCCGCCAAGGAAGGCGCTGCATCCCAAACCTGAGGCCTCTATGATATGGGCCGTAAGGGTAGAGGTAGAAGTCTTTCCGTGGGTGCCGGCAATGGCCAGGCATTCCTGCCCGCGGGTAATTTCTCCAAGAATGGCAGACCTTTTTATAACCTTGTAGCCATTGTCCATAACAAAGCGCAGCTCTCCCATATCGTGGGGGATTGCAGGCGTATAAACTACAAGTGTGTTTTCTTTGTCTTTTGGTACGAAGGATACATCATCGGTGTAGTGAACGTCTATGCCCTCTTCTTCCAGGGCACGGGTGAGGTCCGACGGAGTTTTGTCGTACCCGCCGACCTTGAGCCCTTTGCGCTTGTAATAGCGGGCTATGGCGCTCATTCCTATGCCGCCTATTCCTATGAAATATACTTCTTTCCAGTCCATTACCTGTCTAATACTTTATATATTTGATCCACTATGGCTTTTCCTGCGTCGCGAAGTGCCAGGGCCGATATGTTCTTTTCCAGAGTCTGGATGGCCTGATCGTCCTTGATAAGGGCCAGGGCCTGAGGCATAAGTTTTTCTTTGGCGACATCGTCCTTTACAAGAACGGCGGCATCTTTGTTTACAAGGGCCATTGCGTTATGGGTCTGATGGTCTTCCGCTACGTTGGGCGATGGTACAAAGATGGAGGCCTTGCCTGCGGCGCAGAGCTCCGATACCGTGCTGGCTCCCGAACGGGAAATGACAACATCGGCCACGGCATAAGCCAGATCCATCCTGCCTATGAAGTCTGTGTAATGTATTTTGTCAAGGTTCATTCCCTTGGCTTCCATTTCTTTCATAAAGGCGTCAACCCCGCTCTTATAGTATTTGCCACACTGCCACAATACCTCTGTGTTTTCTCCACCGGGGCAGCCGTCCTCTATCCATTTGCGCATTGCGTTGTTAAGTGTTCCGCTGCCAAGGCTGCCTCCTACTATGAAGATGTGATCCATCCCGGGATTCAGCTTGTAAAAATCGAGGCCTTCCTGAACCATTTCTACGGTTGCCGGAACAATGTCGCTGCGGATGGGGTTGCCTGTCATAACTATCTTGTCCTTGGGGAAGAAGCGTTCCATTCCATCGTAGGCCACGCAGATGCAGTCTGCCTTGCTGCCAAGGAGTTTGTTCGTGAGCCCGGCAAAGCCGTTCTGCTCCTGAAGCAGGGTGGGGATCCCCATCTTCTGGGCGGCTTTAAGAAGCGGGCCGCTTGCATAGCCTCCTACGCCTACGGCAATCTGGGGCTTGAAGTCCTTCAGGATTTTCTTTGCCTTGCGGGAACTGGCAATCAGTTTGAAGGGTACCTTCAGGTCGTTAATTATGTTCTTAAGGGTGAGCCTTCTTTGCAGGCCTACTATGGGAAGACCTGTAATCTCGTATCCGGCGGCGGGTACTTTTTCCATTTCCATTTTACCCTCTGCTCCCACAAACAATATCTCTGTCTGGGGATTGGCTTCCTTAAGGGAATTGGCAATGGAGATGGCCGGGAAGATATGTCCTCCGGTGCCGCCTCCGCTTATTATTACTCTTAATTTCCTATATTCCATAATTACAAACTTTCCAATTGATCCAAATCGCCCAGTCCGTCCTTTACGTTGTCTCCCGAAGAGGGTAAGATAGGCGCGGCCTCTCTTTCTTCCTTGTCCATCCTCTTTTTAATCATCCTGGAAATGGCCAGGATAATGCCGAAGGCCATACAGAAGGCTATGAAAGAGGCGGAACCGTGACTTATAAGCGGCAGAGTCTGGCCCGTAAGCGGGCCTATGTCCACATTAATAAGCATATGCATCAGGGCCTGTCCGGAAATCATCGCCACAAGGCCGGCTATTGCCGTTTTTGTAAACGGGCTGGTAGAGTTCCTGACAAGGATTGAGCCTCTTGCCAGCAGTCCTCCGTACAGTATAATTATTATTATGGCGCCCAGAATGCCGTACTCTTCTACGATGAAGCTGAACATAAAGTCCTCGAACATAATGGGAACTATGTATCTCTGTGTGCTGCCGCCCGGACCCTTGCCAAGGAGACCGCCTTCGCTTATGGCTACTTTGGCGCTGAGGGGCTGTTTATACTTGTCCAGCAGATCGTTTAATTCCTGTTTGTTGTCTCTTGCAGATTCCAGAACCTCTTCCGGGTCTTCCTTGGCCATAAGTATTCTGGTAGGCACAGTCTCAAGCCTTTCGAATACCTTCTTTCCGGTTATCTCTCCCACGGTACCGGCCAGAACAAGACAGCAAACCATCACCCCGAGATATCCCATAATCTTCCTGAATGTCACTCCTCCTATAAATACGGTGAGCAGCATAATGAGGGTAATGAACAGTGTACTGGACACTCCGCCCCTGAGGGTGAGCCCGGTTACCAGAAGCATCGGTATAAATATGTATAAATAAAGCCTGGCCACCGGTTTCTCCATAAATTTTACTCCGGCTGCAACCAGCCTGTCGGCCAGACGGAGATTATTCTCCCTCCAGGCCTGCACGGCCCAGGCCAGGTACATTACCATCAGCACCTTGGTGAACTCGAATACGTGAAGCTGTAAATGGAACACGCTCAAAACCCTTACGGCCTTGTTGATTTCAACGGCCCTCACAAGAGGGGTGTTGACCCTGATGGCAAGCATTGCAAGCATTACAAAGGAGAAGAAGAACCCCAGTTTCGAGAAGAATCTCAGTACTCCTATCTTCTTTACGAAGGTGTAGAAGAAAAGTACGATGCCGATTCCCAGAGCCGTTACTGCCACGTGTTTGGCTATGATATGGCCTCTGGTCGATTTTTCCATAATTGCGAGAAGGGGAGTGGACGACGATATGCACACCAGGGCGAACATAATGAGCATAAGCAAGATAATCCAGATTACCTTGTCGCCTTCTATCCTGTTTATAAGACCGAATATTCCTTTTTTGCCGTTCTCGCTCATAAGTCTAAAGGTTTCTTACAGCTTCCTTGAATTTCTCTCCTCGGTCTTCGTAGTTCTTGAAGAGGTCGAAGCTGGCGCAGCAGGGGCTTAGCAGCACTACGTCTCCGTCGGCGGCAAAACCGCTGGCAAGACGTACTGCTTCTTCTGCAGAGCCGGCGTCCTTTATCCTGTCTTCTCCAAGTATGGGTCCGAATGAGTTGTGAAGTTTTGCGTTATCTACGCCAAGGCATACAAGTGCCTTGACCTTATCGCGTACAAGCTCTTCAAGTACGCTGTAGTCGTTGCCCTTGTCCGTGCCGCCGGCTATCCATACAACTGGGCTCTTCTGGCATTCAAGCGCGTACCAGGCGGAATCTACGTTGGTGGCCTTGGAGTCGTTTATGTAAAGCACTCCTTTTACGCTGAGAACGGGCTCGAGGCGGTGCTCGATGGGCTGGAAGGTCTCAAGGGAGTTGCGTATGATTTTGTTGTCTATTCCGGAGGCCTTGGCTGCCAGCGCCGCGGCCATAGAATTGTAGATGTTGTGTCTGCCGCCAAGCGCCAGCTGCTCCAGGTAGACTTCGCACTCGTCTTTCTCGTAGCGCACAACCATCTTGTCTTCCTTAAGGAAGGCGCCCTGCTGCAGTTCAACACCTTCTTTCTGGGTAAAGGGCAGCATCTTGGCCTGGGTCACTATCTGGGAAAGATGGCCCACGGTTATGGCATCATCGGAATCAAAGATAAAACAGTCTTCGCTGTTGAGGTTCTTAATGATTCTGAACTTGGAACGTACGTAGTTCTCCATCTTGTAGTCGTACCGGTCAAGATGGTCGGGGGTGATGTTGGTTATGATGGCAATGTCCGGGTGGAAGTCCTGGCAGTTGTCCAACTGGAAACTGCTTATCTCCAGCACGTAGTAGTCGTGCTTCTCGGTGGCTACCTGGTAGGCGTAACTTGCGCCTATATTGCCTCCAAGGCCCACATTGAGGCCTGCCTGCTTAAGCAGGTAGTAGATAAGGGAGGTGGTAGTGGTCTTGCCGTTGCTTCCGGTGATGCAGATTTTCTTGGCACTGTCGTACCGACCTGCAAATTCTATCTCCGATATAATGTTTATTCCTTTTTCTTCGATGAGCCTGACCATAGGGGCGGTAGAGGGGATGCCGGGGCTTTTTACAACCTCGTCGGCATTGAGGATAAGGTCCTCTGTATGACCGCCTTGCTCGAAGGGGATGTCCCACTTCTTAAGCATCTCCAGGTATTTGTCCGCTATTTTGCCTTTGTCCGACAAAAAAACATCAAAGCCTTTGACTTTTCCAAGCACTGCAGCACCTACGCCGCTTTCCGCTCCGCCCAATACAACAAGTCTTGACATATCTATCTGATTTTTAAAAGTGCCAGGGTTGCTACGCCCAGTATTATTCCTATAATCCAGAATCGTGTAACGATTTTTGCCTCCGGGATGGCCCTCGCGGGGTTCTGTATCATCGCGGGGATTCCCTCTTTCTGGAAGTGATGATGGAGGGGAGCCATCTTGAATATTCTGTGTCCCTCTCCGTATTTCTTTTTAGTGTATTTGAACCAGCCCCTCTGAATAATTACCGACAGGCTCTCCACAAAGAAAATTCCGCAGAGAAGGGGGAGGAGCAGTTCTTTTCTGATAAGCACTGCGCAAACTCCTATGATTCCGCCGATTGTAAGGCTGCCGGTGTCGCCCATAAATACCTGGGCAGGATAAGAGTTGTACCACAGGAAGCCAACCAGCGCTCCCACGAAGGCAGACATAAATACGGCAACTTCTCCCGAGCCGGGTATGTACATTATATTGAGGTAACTGGAGTCTATAAGGTTGCCGCTAAGCCAGGCCAGAATACCCAGCACGACGCCTACAATCGTGGATGTTCCGGCGGCCAGGCCGTCCATTCCATCGGTGAGGTTTGTGCCGTTGGAGCAGGCGGTGATTACCAGGACGATCATCAGCACGTAGAGTCCCCATTTGAAATACCAGTTCCAGGCGCCTTTGAAAGGTGTAAGGCTCTTATAGTCGAACTCGTGGCTGCTTACGAAGGGGATGGTGGTCTTTGTACTCTTGACCATATTCACAGTTTCCTTGTGGGCCGATGGCGCTATTTTGTCCGATATTTCTATATCGGCCGATTGTTCTATGCTTTCCTGGGCTGTCTGCTCAACTGCGGCAACTTCCTTTATGTTCTGGACCTTCTCCCTGACCACAATTTTGTCGCTCTGCCAAACAGTGATGCCTATGATAAGGCCCAGGGCTATCTGGAGCAACAATTTTGTCTTGGCGCTCATTCCTTCCTTGTTATGCTTGAAGACCTTTATATAGTCGTCCCTAAGGCCTATGGCTCCGCACCATACCGTTGTAAGTATGAGCAGAAGGGCGTATATGTTGGTAAGGTCGCAGATAAGGAGGGCGGTGACCAGGACTGCCACTATTATGATGATTCCTCCCATAGTGGGCGTGCCTTTCTTGCTTAGCTGTCCCTCTAGGCCAAGGTCGCGGATGGTCTCTCCGATCTGCTTTCTCTGCAGGGCGCGGATTATTTTCTTGCCTGCAAACAAGGCTATAATCATAGAGAGGACGGCTGCTATAATGGCCCTGAAGGACAGGTAGGTTATAAGGCCCTGTCCGGGAATGTCATACTCTTTCAGTGCTTCAAATAAGTGGTATATCATAATGCTTCAAATACTTCTTTTACAATCTCTCTTTCGTCAAAATGATGGGTTTCCTTGCCCAGTATCTGATAGGTCTCGTGGCCTTTGCCGGCAAGCAGGATTCCGGAGCCCTGAGGCGCGGTAAGAATTGCCGTGCGTATTGCCTCCTTGCGGTCCGGAATTGATAATGTCTTGGCCAGGCCCTTGGTGCTGAAACCAGTCTTTATCTCCTCAATAATGTCTTCTGTCTTTTCCGTGCGGCTGTTGTCACTTGTTACGATAATGCGGTCGCTGTATTTTTCTGCAATGGCAGCCATCTGGGGACGCTTGGTGCGGTCACGGTCTCCTCCGCAGCCGAATACCGTAGTAAGGTAGGCGCAGGGGGCGGCTTCCTTAAGCGTGTTCAGGATATTGTCCAAAGCGTCGGGAGTGTGAGCGTAGTCAATTATCACGCTTATGTCCCTTGGCCCTTTGAGGGTTTCCAGCCGGCCTTTTGCGGAACTCAACTTGCTAATGCCTATAAGAGCTTCTTCCTTGTCTGTGCCCAGTTCTATCGCGGTTGTGTAAATAGCCAGCAGGTTATATGCATTGTGGCGGCCGATTATCGGAGTCCAGACTTCCTGGCCGTCTATCTTAAGCAGCATTCCGTCCAGTCCCTGTTCCATTATGCGGCAGGTGTGGTCTGCCATTGTGGAAAGGGCATAGGTCACAACCCTGGCGGCCGTGTTCTGTACCATCACACGCCCGTTTTTATCATCCGTGTTGATGATGGCCGTGGCCTTGGCTCCAAGGCTGTCAAAGAATAGTTTCTTGCAGCGCAGATACTCTGCGAAGGTCTTGTGATAGTCAAGGTGATCGTGTGTGAGGTTGGAGAAGATGCCGCAGTCGAAATCCAGGGCGGCAACCCTCTGCTGCTCCATACCGATAGAGCTGACCTCCATAAAGCAGTACTCGCAACCCTGTTCTACCATCTTGGCCATAAGGCGGTTTATTGTAAGAGGGTCGGAGGTGGTATTTGTAGTCTCGCTCTCCTCGCGGCCCACGTAATTTGCAATCGTAGACAGAAGACCGCAGTTATATCCCAGACCCATAAACAGGTTGTACAGAAGGGTTACCGTGGTGGTTTTTCCGTTTGTGCCGGTAATGCCTACAAGTTTAAGTTTGCGGGAAGGGTGATCGTAAAAATTATCCGCCACCTGGGCCAGAGCCCATCTTGAGTCCTCTACGCAAACGGCCGCCTCTACCTTTTCAAGCGCAGATTTTGCCTCCTGGCTTAGTTCTGCGGAAGCCTCGTAAACCACGGCTTTGGCTCCGGCTGCAACAGCCTGGGCTATATAATTGTGACCATCGCTCTGGTACCCTTTTACGGCAAGGAAAAGGCTGCCTTCCGTAACTTTGCGGGAGTCAGGGGTAACTGCCGTAATCTGGGACAGTTCGTTTCCTGTCACGGATACAACTTTGCAATTGTCTATTATTTCTCTAAGTATCATTTAAGTTCCAGTTCTATGGTTTTTCCTTTTTCCAGTTGGGTTCCAGCCTGGGGTGTCTGACTGCTTACGTGTCCTGTGCCGTGCCAGATGCAGGTGTATCCGGCTTTCTCTATCTGGAATACTGCATCGTAAAGCCCCAGCCCGTTAACGTCGGGTGCGCATCCTTCCTGAGTTTCCGGGAGGGCTGGGCCTGTCATATCGGGCATTTTTCCGGTTCTCTCCAAAATCTCTCCGTTTTCAGGATTAAAGTAATACATCTTATATATAAGGTCCCTTATGGCCCAGGCAGGATTCATTGAACCGTAAACGGCAGTAGATCTGGGCAAAGGGTCCGTACACATAGTGCAGATTGCGCTGTACTTTGGTTTGTCTGCCGGGAAGAAGCAAACGAAGGTTGCCCTGTAAGGGGTTCTGCCCTGCGCGTCTGTCCAGGCGTCAATACGCCCTTTGGCGTATTCGCTGGGCAGTACCATTCTGGCCGTTCCGGTTTTTCCGGCTACCGGTACCGGTACCTTACCCATCGTCCTGTTTCCGGTTCCGTGAGGATTGGTTACGACTCCCCTCAAGGCATCCTTAAGTATGTCGGCTGTTTTCTTTGAACAGATACTGGCATTGAGCAGGTGTTTTCCTTTCTTTATTACAACCTCGTTTCCGTCTTCCAGACTTTCTACAAGGTATGGCGCCATCATCACTCCGTCGTTTGCAATGGCATTATAGAATGTAAGTATATGGAGTGGCGTCTCCCTTACTTCGTAACCTATGGCCATCTGTGGCAGGGAGGTCCCGAACCAGTGCTTTTTGTCTTCCGGAGTGGGAATGAATGGAGTTGTAAGGCCGTTTATGTCAAATTCCAGGGCTTCATCGCCCAACTTGTACTGATATAGCTTGCCTATCATATCCTTTGGCCTGTTCTCGTAATACTTGAGGGCCAGATATCGGAACGCGTAGTTGGAAGAAATCTCCAGACAATGTCTTATCGTTATGGAGTCTTTCCCCGTCCTGTTCATATAACTTGTAATATAAGAGTCCGGTTTGGAAGCTTTGTAAACGTTACCGGGAACTATACCTCTGTTACAGGGAATACGGTCGTCAATTTTAACCTTCCCGTCTTCCAGCAGGGTCATAAGGGTGGTTGTCTTGAATACCGAACCCGGTTCCCTGGCGTCGTTTATGGCCATATTGTAGCCCTCATAATATTTTCCGCTCTTCTTGTCTCTTATCAGGTTAGATATCGCCCTTATCGCACCGGTCTCTACTTCCATAACTACAAGGCATCCTTCGTAAATCGACGGATTGATACATATGTTGGCCCTCAGGGCACTGTCGGTCATATCCTGAATGTTTACGTCCAGGGTGGTTCTAAGGTTGAGGCCTTCTTTCGGCAGGGCCCAGGTGCTGTCGTAATCCTGTATTTTTTCGTGGAGATCTATTTCTTTTATCCAGCGGTAGCCATCTTCGCCGTGGAGGAAGTGGTCGAATTTTCCCTCGAGACCTATGTGCGAGTTTTTATCGTAGTTGGTGTTTACCGTGCCGATTGTTTTTCTGGCAAGGCTTCCGTAAGGATACTGCCTTATGTCCAGGGTATCGAACCTAATGCCTCCCACGTAGGGTGATTCTCCTATGAAGGGAAGTTTTTTAAGCTCGTTCAGCGTGCTGTGGCTAACCTTGTGCCCAAGCTTAAGGTAGGTGGATTTGGCTTCCCTGGCTTTAATAATACTGTTGTAGTATTCGTCTCCGCTCTTGTCGCCAAAGCACTTTGCCAGTCCGTCGGCCATTATCCTGGCCTGTTTTCTCCATTCCTTCTCTTTTTTCTTTCCAGAATTAGCCTTTGCGGTGTCTTTGCTGGCTACAAGTGCGTCGTTGGCTTCCTTATGTACGGAAGGATCCATATAGATCTGATACTCAGGGAGCGACATAGCCAGAATCCGTCCGTCGTGGGACAGGATGGAGCCTCGGCGCGGACGAAGGGTTTCCCTGCGGCTGGAGGCGCTGAGGTGTTTTTTTAGCCAGGGCTTGGGCTCGTAACTTTGCAGGGAGATAAGCTTCACTATGATGATCACGGCGAAGAAAAGATATCCAAGGTAAATCGTGTAAGACGACCTCCTTATTCTTTTGCTTATGTTATCTTCCTGTTTGGGCATTGTCAAACTCTGTCTATTCTGCTATGCGGTTGGCCGGTTTTGTGGGTACGGAAACCGTGGAACCTTGTTTTTTCAGCAATTCTTCTACGGTGCGGAGCCTTTTAAGCTCTACCAGCTGGACGGTTTTGTCCGCGTTGTAAATCTTAAGATCTTCCAGTTCTTTCTTTCCGTATTCTACCTTGGTCAGGGCGCTCTCTACCACTATGCTCCAGATGATGATTACCCAGAAAATCAAAAAGGTATAGGCTATGTGAATAAAATATTTATCCACACGCATCCTAAGCATCAGTTCGCCTTTGAATATGGCGAACACGAAGTTCTTCAGGGCTGTAAGTACTCTTTTCATATCTTCTCTGCAGTGCGTAGTTTAGCGCTCCTTGCCCGGGTATTCCCGCTTATTTCCTCTTCGGTGGGCACGATGGGCTTGCGGTCCAGGGCGCGGAATGGCGTAACCATCAACCCGTAAACATCCTTGTCCTGCCGACCATCGACGTTTCCGGTCTTTATAAAATTCTTCACCATCCTGTCCTCAAGGGAGTGATAGGTGATTATGGCCAGTCGTCCTTCGGGCTTTACAACGTAGGGGAGGGCCTCCAGGAATTTTTCCAGTGAGCGCATCTCCTGGTTTACCTCTATTCTGAGGGCCTGATAAACTTTGGCCAGGAACTTGTGCTCCGCCGCCTTGGGAAGGGCGGGGGCAAGGGCCTTGTCAAGGTCTCCGGTGGTTACGATTGCGCCTTTTCCTCTTGCTTGTACCAGCAGCGAGGCTATGCGGCCGCTCTTCTCCACCTCTCCGTAAATTCTAAGAAGCCTTTCAAGGTCTGCCGCTTCGTATGTGTTAACCACGTCTGCTGCGCTAAGCGGAGCCTGGTCGTTCATCCTCATATCCAGCGGGGCGTCGTACCTGAAGGAGAAACCTCTTTCAGGCGTGTCGAACTGGTGGGACGATACTCCCAGGTCTGCCAGGACTCCGTCCGCAAGGGAGGGGATGCCCTTTTCCTTGCTCAGAAGCTGCATATAGTTCTGTACAAAGCGGAAGTTGTTGTGCACAAGAATAAGCCGCTCGTCGCCGATGGCGTTCTCCAGTGCGTCTTTGTCACGATCGAAGGCGATGACCCTGCCTTTTGAGGTTAAGCGTGAAAGTATCTCGGCGGTGTGACCACCGCCTCCGAATGTGGCGTCAATGTATATTCCGTCAGGATTTTTTACCAGAGAACCGATACTTTCCTTAAGAAGTACTGGTGTGTGATAGCTGCTCATTCCAAACCCTCCCCTCTAAATTGTCCTGGACAATTCTTGGGCAAGTGCTTGGTATTGGTCTGCTGGCATTTCCTTCTCTCTGTAGGTAGCCGCATCCCAGATTTCAATCTTGAAGCCTTTGCCTGCGAATATCACATCTTTGGTAAGACCTGTCATTTCTTTCAGGTTTCCGGGGATAGATATGCGGCCAAGCTTCGGGTCAGGAACCACTATTGCGCTGTCCTGCATATACTTTCTCCAGAAGTTGGCGTGAGATGGATTAAAGAAATTGAGCTTGTTTTTTGTTTCTTCTGCCTGGCGCTGCCACTGCTCAAAAGTGAACATTTCCAGACAGTCTTGGTAGATGTCCTTGTGTAGGACGAACTTCATTTCCACACCTTCCGGCACCAGCGCCTTGAGGCCGGCAGGGAAAACTACTCTTCCCTTGTCGTCCAGCTTAGCTGAGAAATCGCCTATGAATGTGGATACGTTCATCTTTTCTTATTTTCCTTTCACGCTTAGGTGCAAAGATAAGAAAAGTTTTCCACTTTTTTCCACTTTCTTCCACTTTTTTGAAAATTTCTTCCACAAGGCTTACATCGAGAGATTTTCATCTCCCGGCACATTGCCTTAAATATGGAGATTTCCGCCACGAATCATCCCGTCCGCCGCTGGGCGTAAGCCCTAAATTAGTTTTGCCGTTTGTTTTTTTGAATAGTTGTAACTAACTTTGAAAGAACGATTTTTGGTGATATCGTACTGTTTTTGAAGATATAACTAAACAAAATAATAATATGGCACTTAACAAAGTAATGTTGATCGGTAACGTTGGACAGGACCCAACAGTACGTTACCTTGAAGGAAACACGGCAAATGGCGCAAACGCCAAAGTAGCAACTTTTACACTGGCAACATCGGAGCGTTATCGCGACCGTGCCGGCAATACTCAGGAGAACACGGAATGGCATAACATCGTTGCCTGGAGAGGCCTTGCGGACACCTGCGAGAAGTTTGTTAAAAAAGGCACTCAGCTTTATGTGGAAGGCCACCTAAGAACCCGCAACTGGACAGACCAGCAGGGACAGAAACGCTATGTGACAGAGATTGTAGCAGACAATATCCAGCTGCTTGGACGCCGTCAGGAAAGAGACGGAGAATCCGTCGGATATCAGCCCCGCCCTGCAGAGCCCCAGGCTCAGTCTCCTCAGCCCTCGCCGGTAGAACCTCCTATTGCAGACAGCGACGACCTGCCGTTCTAAAACAGAATTGCAATGAACAAGATTGATGTTGTACTTGGCCTGCAATGGGGCGACGAGGGAAAGGGTAAGATAGTAGATGTCCTTGCAGAAAGATACGGTGTTGTGGCCCGGTTCCAGGGCGGCCCTAACGCCGGGCACTCGCTGCAGTTCGACGGCAATAGCTTTGTAGTCCGCAGCATACCTTCCGGCATATTCAGGGAGGGATCGGTAAACATCATCGGCAACGGAGTGGTGCTGGATCCTGTCAGTTTCCTGGACGAATGTGACAACCTTCAGCAGCGCACCGGAATCAACCCCGCAGAAAGAATAGTCATATCCCGCAAAGCCCATCTCATCCTCCCTACCCACAGGCTGCTTGACGCCGCACGCGAAGCCGCCGCCGGCAAGGGAAAGATAGGCTCTACCCTAAAGGGAATAGGCCCTTGCTACAGCGACAAGACAGGACGCAACGGCCTTAGGGTAGGCGATACTGAACTGCCCACCTTCAAGGAGAAATACCTTAAACTGCAAGCCCTGCACGCAGAACAGCTGAAGGCTCTCAACTATGATTGCGACCCTGCCTGGCAGGACAGCGAATTCTTCTCCGCAATAGAGAGACTGAAGGCTTTCAAACTGGTTGACTGCGAGTTTTTTGTAGATGATATGCTAAAGACTCAGCCAATCCTGGCAGAGGGTGCGCAGGGCTCAATGCTGGACATAGATTACGGAACCTACCCGTTCGTAACCTCGTCCAACACCACAGCGGGCGGCGTTTGCACAGGCCTTGGAGCAGCGCCCGGCCGCATCGGGAAAGTCTATGGCATATTCAAGGCGTACTGTACCAGAGTGGGCAGCGGTCCCTTCCCCACGGAACTTAATGACGCCACAGGAGAGGAACTACGCCGCATAGGTCACGAGTTCGGAGCAGTTACAGGAAGACCCCGCCGCTGCGGATGGATAGACCTTGTGGCCCTCAAATACGCAGTCATCCTGAGCGGAGTCACGGACCTTATAATAATGAAGGCCGACTGCCTGGACACCTTCGACACAATAAAGGCCTGCACATCCTATCTGGTCGATGGTAAAGAAACCGGGAACTATCCCTTTGACATATCCGACGGCCGCATAGTCCCCGTTTACACAGACTTCCCCGGATGGAAGACCAGCCTGTCCTCCATCCGCAAAGAAGAAGACCTCCCCAAGGCCTTCCTGGATTATATAAAGTTCATAGAGGAATACCTTGGAGCACATATTTCCATTATCTCATTAGGCCCCGACAGGGAAGCCACAATAGAAAGAAAATGAAACGCACGATTCTTTGCCTTGCAGCCGCAGCCCTTGTGCTTTCCTGCTGCCGGACATCCAAGCCCGCAGACGACAACGATCCTGCACTGGTCTCCAAAATGGAATGGTTCTCACAGGCCAAGTTGGGAATCTTCATCCACTGGGGAATCTACGCCGTAGACGGAGTAGGCGAAAGCTGGTCCTTCCATAACGGCGCCATCTCTCATCAAGACTATATGGCTCAGGCCCAAAGATTTACGGCATCGTCTTACGACCCCGAAGCCTGGGCAGACCTTATCAAGCGCTCCGGGGCAAGATACACGGTAATAACCTCCAAGCACCACGACGGCGTGGCCCTCTGGGACACCGGGGCCGACGACAAGAGTCTTGTAAAAATGTCCCCCGCCGCCAGGGATCTTTTATCTCCTTTTGCCGATGCTGTCCGCAAACGGGGCATTAAGCTGGGCCTCTACTACTCCCTGATAGACTGGTCCCACCCCGATTACCCCAACATCTATCGCGAAGGTCCGGCCCGCTACGACATATCCAAGGAGCCCGAACGCTGGCAAAAATTCCTGGACTTCGACGACAGGCAGCTGACCGAACTCACCGATACCTTCAACCCGGATTTATGGTGGTTTGATGGTGACTGGGAGCAGAGCGCAGAAACCTGGAAGGCAAAGGATATTACGGACAAACTGCGCGGCAGGAATCCTTCCGTAATCATCAACTCCCGTATAGCTGGCTATGGAGACTATGGCACCCCCGAAATCGGTGTGCCCGTAACAAGGCCTGCGGAGCGCTGGTGGGAACTTTGTTACACCATCAACGACAGCTGGGGTTTCCAGCACAGGGATAAAAACTTCAAGAGCCCCCAGATGGTGCTTCGCAACTTTGTAGATTGCCTGAGCAACGGAGGCAACCTGCTTCTTGACATCGGCCCCCGCGAGGACGGCACCATCCCCCGGGAAGAAGTTGAAGTTCTGGAGGAACTGGGACGATGGATAGCCAAGCACGAAGAGGCCGTCTATAATACCAAGGCCGGCATCCCCGGAGAACACGTAACCGCCTATACCAGCCTTAGCCTGGACTCAGGCACTCTGTACATTTACCTTCCTTACAAGCCCACCGGAGCCGTCGAGGTGAAGGGGCTTGTCGATAACATTAAGAACATCCGCGTGGTAGGCAGCGAAATAAAGCCCAGCTGGAAAATATACAACAAACTGTCCTGGACAGAAGTTCCCGGGCTCCTGGAGATAACCGTTCCGGAAGAGGCCCTGGACAGCGCCATCACGGTATTGGCAATCGAGACTTCGGGCCCGGTAACTCTTTACAGAGGCGCCGGACAGGTTGTCACAATGAACGACTGACATTATGAAAACAAAGGTACTATTATCAGCGCTGCTGATGCTTATAGGCACGGTTTGCCTGGCCCAGAAGAAAGAATACATCAACCACTTTGAGGTAAGGCAGAACATAGCCCAGCCTGTAAAGGTGAAGTCCAACCTTGGAACCTTCACATTCAGCGGAAGTTACACCATCAAGGGAAAGATTACCCATATCGAAGCCTTCGATGCCTACGGCAACAAAATAAAGGATGTAAAGCCCAAGCGCAAGAGCATCAAGAACGACAACCGTCTGCCCAACGAATACTGGTACGTATTCAAGGAGGTAAATGTGGTTCACGGCGCGCCGCCCACGCACGAAGTAGTACCGGTTCCCGTTCCTGTGCCCGTTCCGTCACATTCCAGTTACTATGGGTACTACGATCCTATGGACGAGCTTAAGTACGATGCCGCCGTTGCCGGTATTATAGGCATCGCCGCCGTTTATGTCGGCGGAGCCCTCTCCAACTGGGACAAGGGTACCAATCGTCTCGACCTTGACTTTGGCTATTGGTCAAGATGCGACGGGTTCGGTCTGGGTCTTGCCTACCGCACACCCTCCGTCTTTGGTATTGCCGCCGGCGTAGGCTTTGCCACCAACAATCATAATTTTTTCAGGACCGATTATGCGGGAAGGGATTACGCCTACAAGACGGATTCCAAGAGATGGTACGTTGCCGGACAAATCTGGGTAATGAACGGATGGAACTTCGAGGTTGGTCTCAGCAACCGTTATTTCTCTGATTACAGCAAGGTGATGAACGCTATTTCGTTCTCTTCCAATGCAGAAATTCATATTGCCGGTCCCGTGGCCTTCTACGGCGGTCTGGGATGCGTTATGCCGGCCGACGGTATGAACGATGTTTACTTTATTTGGAATGCGGGCCTAAGAATAAGGCTTTCAACTTTCTAGTACGCTTCTCCGGTTAAAACCGGAAAGCCCGCGAGGGCTTGACGGCCCAGCCACTGGGTTCCGTCCACGTAGATTGTACCTGCCTTCAGCGCTGTAAGAAGCCGTTTTCTGCAGAAAGTAGGGTTTTTGTAATTGGCCTCTATCAGTATTTTGGGCCGATGGTTCTCTATCCTTTCGAAGTCAGCAACAGAGAGGCTGTCCAATACGGCATCGGACTCGCTGCCGGGGCCGGAGGCTGCATATATAATAAGGTCGCTTGCCTGGACGGCTGGTCTAAGCTCCGTAAAACTGCAAACTGCAAAACCGTATTCCGGAAGGCTCAGGGCAAAATCTGCCGCACGCTCCTTTGTCCGATTTGCCAGAATAACGTCGTAGCCAAGTTCTGCCGCGGCTACGGCAGCAGTACGGCCTGCACCGCCGCAGCCAACTACCAATGCCTGCGCTCCGATGCCTGGATAAGCCTGGGAAAACTGCTGTTTTACAAACTGATGCGCTCTTTTTGTAAGGTTCTTTCCAAAGGCCTGGCGGAACTCGTCTATTATTCCAGGGAAAAGAGCCTCTGCAACAGAGAGAATTACTGCGTCAAAATCCGAGTTGGCCCCAAGAATCTGTTTGTCCTGCTTTACGGCAATATTGATGGCGCCGGCCTTCAGAGCAGGGCCTGTAAGGGCCCCGCGGCCATCGGCTGTGAGCGCCGCAACCTGCATAAAGGCCTTTTCCTTAAAGGGAGAGGTTATATTGATTCCGGAGTAATCTGTAAGAAATTTTTCCCACAAAGGCTCAAACTCCTTCCCGTCCAGAAGGTCATAGGGCCATTTGTCTCCAAAGGCCTCCTTGAAAAGGGCTGGGCTCTGCGAGTGGGAAATGCCGGAGCCTATAAGACCGAACCTTTTCATTTTTCCGTTCTTTGACGCAGGGCCTCGAAGAGCAGTATGGCTGCCGATACGGATACGTTAAGGGAGTCCAGTTTCCCAAGCATCGGGATGCGAATGTGAGCATCGGCGGCTGCGCGCCAGGCCTGAGACAGACCGGTAGATTCCGTGCCCATAACTATGGCCGTGGGGCCGCTCATTTGCTCTGAGTAGTAGAGCGACGAGTCCTGAAGCTGCGCGGTAAGTATTTTTATACCCTTACCTTTAAGGAAGGCTATGGTTTCTTCCGTAGTTGCTACGGCCACGGGTACGGTAAAGACTGCGCCTATGGAGGCTCTGATAAGGTTGGGGTTATATAGGTCCGTAAGAGGGTCGCAGACAATTACTGCGCTGGCTGCGGCAGCATCGGCGCTGCGAAGCACTGCGCCAAGGTTTCCGGGCTTTTCTACGGATTCCAGTACTATTATTATCGGATTCTCGGGGAGGTTAAGCTCGCTGAGGCCCTGTGGCTTGGAATATACTTCTGCTATTATACCTTCCGTGCCTTCGCGGTACGCTACCTTAGAGTACACCTCGGGGCTTACCAATACAAGATTTTTCGATATATCTCCTTCCGCGAGGGAATTTACCTGGGGCGTATCCTCCGCCGCAGAGAAAACCTCCCTGCAAACGAACAAGGTCCTGATGCTGAAGCCGGCCTGGAGGCAGTGCTCCAGCTCCCGCCGGCCTTCAACTACAAAAAGCCCCTCGCTTCGGCGCAGCTTAGACTTTTGCTGCAGCGCCAAAAGCTCCTTGATTTTAGGATTCTGCGCGGAACTTATAACCTCCATCGGAACGGGGCAGGCTATTTTTCCTGCTGTTTCTCGGACTGCTTCTCAGTCTGCTTTTCGGGCCTCATCTGAGGGAAGAATAGAACGTCCTGAATGGTGGTCTGCCCTGTCATAAACATAGTAAGTCGGTCGATACCCATACCAAGACCGGAGGTAGGAGGCATACCGTACTCAAGTGCGCGCACGAAGTCGTAGTCTATGAACATAGCCTCGTCGTCGCCGCCGGCCTTAAGACGGGCCTGGTCCTCGAATCTCTCCAGCTGATCAACGGGGTCGTTGAGCTCAGAGTAGGCATTTGCCAGCTCCTTGCCGCATACGAAGAGCTCGAACCTCTCTGTAAGCGAAGGATTTGTACGATGCCTCTTTGTAAGAGGAGACATCTCCACGGGATAGTCTATAACGAAGGTAGGCTGAACGAAATTCTTCTCGCAGTACTCTCCGAAGATAGCGTCAATCAGCTTGCCGACACCCATCGAAGGAGTAATCTCTACGTTAAGCTTCTTGCAGACAGCCCTGAGCTCGTCCACACCCATTCCGGCAACATCGACACCGGCATACTCCTTAATTGCGTCCAGAATACCAATCCTCCTGTAGGGAGCCTTGAAGTCGACCTCGTTTCCGGCAATCATAACCTTGGTTGTTCCGTTAACGGCGGTAGATACTTTCTCGAGCATCTTCTCTACAAACTCCATCATCCAGATATAATCCTTGTAGGCAACGTAGATTTCCATACAGGTGAACTCCGGATTGTGAGTCTTGTCCATACCCTCGTTGCGGAAGTCCTTGGCAAACTCGTAAACTCCGGGGAAACCGCCCACGATGAGCCTCTTGAGGTACAGCTCGTTGGCGATTCTCATATAAAGAGGAATGTCCAATGCATTGTGATGAGTGATGAAGGGACGTGCGGTTGCGCCGCCGGGAATTGCCTGAAGGATAGGGGTTTCCACTTCAAGGCAGCCGGCCTCGTTAAAGTACTCGCGCATAGTCTGCACTATCTTGGCCCTCTTTACGAACACATCCTTAACCTGAGGATTTACAATCAAATCCACGTACCTCTGACGATAGCGGAGCTCGGGATCTGTAAAGGCGTCGTGAACCTTACCGTCGGCCTCCTTTACAATCGGGAGAACCTTAAGGGACTTGCTGAGTACCGTAAGTTCGTTGGCGTGGATGGAAAGCTGGCCGGTCTGGGTAATGAAGGCGAAACCCTTGATACCCACGATATCGCCAATGTCCAGAAGTTTCTTAAATACGGTATTGTACATTGTCTTGTCCTCGTCGGGGCAAATCTCATCCCTTTTCACATACACCTGTATGCGGCCGGTCTCGTCCTGCAGTTCCATAAAGGAAGCGGCGCCCATTATTCTGCGCGACATAATTCTTCCTGCGATGCATACGTCCTGGAGATTCCCTTCCTCCGGCTTATACTCTTTTTCTATCTGCTTTGCAGTAGCATTTACCGGATAAAGAGGAGCGGGATATGGCTCTATGCCAAGTTCCCTAAGCTTTGTCATCGATTCCCTTCTAAGAATTTCCTGTTCACTGAGCTGTTGTGTTGCCATTTTATTTCCAATTTATTAGAATTGCAAATATAGAAAAAATCGGCTATATTTGGGAAATAATTTCTATTGATTATGACACCTGTAGAAAGAAAGTGGATTGTTAAGCAGAATTCCGGTCAGGAAGAGACGGTAAGCCGCCTCTCGGCAGAGCTTGGCATAGACCCTGTTCTTTCTTCTCTGCTTGTCCAGAGGGGTGTCACTACCTTCGAGGAGGCACGCGCCTTCTTCCGTCCGGACCTTTCGTCCCTGCACGACCCCTTCCTTATGAAGGATATGGACAAGGCAGTGGCCAGGCTTCGCAAGGCGGTAAACTCCGGAGAAAAAATTCTGGTCTATGGAGATTATGATGTCGATGGTACCACGGCCGTCGCCCTTGTCTTCTCTTTCCTGAGGCGTCTTACTTCCCGGATAGATTTTTATATCCCGGACAGGTATGACGAGGGTTACGGAGTGTCCCGCAAGGGTATAGAGTGGGCGGCAGACAACGGATTCAAACTCATAATCACCCTGGACTGCGGAATCAAGGCAATAGAAAAAGTGGCTTATGCCGCCTCCAAGGGCATAGATGTAATAATCTGCGACCATCACCTTCCGGAAGACGAGCTTCCCGCCGCTGTTGCGGTTCTGGACCCTAAGAGGGAAGATTGCCATTATCCCTTCGACGACCTTTGCGGTTGCGGGGTTGGGTTCAAGTTGGTTCAGGCCTACGCTCAGACTGAAGGCATCGACTTCGACCAGCTCATTCCTCTTCTGGACCTGCTTGCCGTAAGTATCGCCTCGGACCTTGTGTCCGTCAGGGGAGAGAACAGGGTGCTGGCTCACTTCGGTCTCAAGAGACTTAACGAGCAGCCGCGCAAGGGCCTTCAGGCCATCATCAACCTATCCAACCTGGAGACAAGCCACGTCACCATCGACGATATCGTATTCAAAATCGGCCCCAGGATCAATGCTGCCGGCCGAATGGAAACCGGACGTCTGGCCGTCGAGCTTCTTACCGCTACGGAGGATGCCGATGCTGCTATGATTGCTTCTAAGATTAACGATAATAATAATGAGCGCAAGAGCATAGACCGGGAGATAACCCGCGAGGCCATTGATATGGTTATGAGCGGGAACTGTATCGCTTCGGAATATGCAACCATAGTTTATAATCCTTCCTGGAACAAGGGCGTCGTGGGTATTGTGGCTTCCCGTCTCGTCGAGGCGTTCTACAAGCCTACTTTCGTGCTTACAAAGTCCAATGGCTTCATCACGGGCTCTGCCAGAAGCGTAAGGGGGTTCGACCTTTACGACAGTATCGACAAGCAGGCAGATTTGTTGGAGAACTTCGGCGGCCATATTTATGCGGCCGGCCTTACTATGAAGGAGGAGAATTTACCGGAGTTTGCAAGGAGGATAGAGGAGTATGTTGCGGCAAATATGAATAAGGAGATGTCAACTCCCGTGGTGGAGGTGGATTCTGTCCTGGATTTTTCCCATATTACGCCTAAGTTTTTCAGGATTCTGAAGCAGTTCCAGCCTTTTGGCCCCGGCAATAATGCCCCTGTTTTCCTTACGGAGAATGTTTATGACGATGGTAACGGACGCAAGGTTGGCCCTGCAGCTCAGCATCTTAAGCTGGATCTTATTCAGGAGTCGCAGCCTTATCATCAGATCAGCGCCATTGGCTTTAATATGTCGGAGTTCTTCGATCATATCAAGGCCGGTAATCCTTTCGATATCTGCTATTCTATAGTAGAGAATTTCTATCGTGGTAATTCCACCATTCAGCTTCGCCTCAAAGATATCCGTGAGCGCGAGGATGTAATCTAATTTTTATCAGTAGAGGCCGTCAAGATTTAGAATGTAGCAGGGCCGATATGTCCTGAGCTATTGCAAGGGGAGTGCGCCAGGATGTTTCTACGGTGAGGTGGGCTTTGGCGTAGGCCGGGGCTCGTTTTTCCAAAAGACTGGAAAGGGATTCTTCAGTAGGTGTGCCCAGCAAGGGGCGTTGAACGTTGGCTTGGACTCTGATGTTGTCCAGCAGCTCTGCGGGGGCTGCCTTAAGGTAGATACAGGTGGTGTGCTCCAGGATCAGGCTCTGGTTTTGAGGGCTCAGAATTGTGCCTCCGCCAAGGGATAAAACCATCCCGCCATATCCGGCAAAGTCTATACATCCGGAAGAGGAACCGGACAATAAATCCTGCAGGGCCCGGGATTCCAGGGCGCGGAAGGCGGGCTCGCCGTCTTCCCGGAAAATCCGGGGAATTGTCTTTCCCGCAGCAGCTTCCACTGCCCTGTCAAGATCTACCCAATCGCAGCAGAGGAGCTTTGCAAGCTCCTCTCCTACAAGACTTTTCCCGCATCCCGGCATTCCGGTAAGGGATATTATGGGTTTAATCTCCTTCACCTATTACATATTAAATAGATTGGGCTCATCCCCAAAGTTGATATCGTCCAGGTCAAGGTCTATAACTTCACCGGCAGAGAACTCCTTCTTTTTCTCCTCCTTCTTCTTCTCGGCAGGTTTCTTTTCACTATCGGCAACCTCTTCCTCTTCCGGCATATCTATCAATTCGATGGGCTCGTTGTTCTGATCCTCGCCGTTCCCCGCTACAACATCATCCGGAATATCAGTGTTGTCCTCTTCTTCTTCCTCCTCCGGCACGTTAAGCGGCTCCAGAGGCTCTCCAAAGGCAATCGTAGCCACCTCGTAAGAAGTACACTTCTTGCCCTTTGCAGAGTAACCCTTCTTGCCTATGAACTCCTCGGCATCAATATCCTCCGGCTGTCTCTTGGAGGACTTGCCGCCAAAGGTAAGGCTTATAACGGGACGCTCGTCATCGCTTAGGGCTACGAAGAAACTGCCCTTGCCGTCGGAAATGAAACTAAGCGGATTGTTGTCGCTGACGGGGAAACTGAACCTCTTGACATAGTAAGCCTTAGCCTCTCCGTCCCAATAAATGGCCGTATAGGTCTTGTCGGGATCGTACTTCTCAATCGTGAGAATATCTCCCTGGTAGCGGTTGCTAAGGTCGAACGAAGTAGTATAGAAGGTTCCGTTCTTGAATACGGCCAAAATCTTGTCCTCGCCCTCGAACTGGCCCAGGAGGATACCGCGCTCGTCCTCATTTAGGCGCTGAACGTCGGCATCGTACCAGATATTCTTGCCGCTGATGGTAGAAACGCCCTTGTTCTTGAGGTAGATTCTCTGGATTGCGTTCTTGGTAACCAGATTTCCCCTGCTGCTGCGTCCTTTGATTGCCAGGGTAGAGAAGTCGTACTCGATAGAGCTCTTCTTTAGCTTGGGTTTGGGTCTGAAGATGACCCTTACGCTCTCTGCCTCTCCGTTATGGTTTGCGGTGAGCCAAAGCACCTGCGAATCCGGTTTGCCCTGGGTGATGTCGTAAGGCCTCTCCCTTGTAATGGAGGTGATGTTGAACCTCTTGGCGTAATATACGGAAGACTTGCCGTCGCGGTATATTACATTATAAATGGTACGGTCATCTCCGCGGTTGAATACACCTACGTATATCAAGTCCTTGGCGATGAAGGCTTTGTCCGATATCTTTGTAACCTGATAGGTTCCGTTCTTGCAGATGGTGATGATTTCCGACATATCGGAACAGTCGCAGATATACTCGCCGCCATCGTCCTTCTTTAATCCATAGCCCACGAAACCCTCGGCCATATTGGCATAGAGTTTCATATTGTTGTTGACAACCTTTGTTGCGGCGATGGTTTCGAAATTGGTGATTTCTGTCCTGCGGGGGAACAGGTCGCCATATTTTTTCTTGAGGGACTTGAACCAGTCGATGGTGAACCGGGTGAGGTTGGCAAGTTTGTCGGAAATATCGGAAATCTGCTCCTCAATGCCCTTAATCTTCTCGTCAACGGCCTTTACATCAAACTTGGAAATCTTGCGCACAGGCTTTTCTACAAGTTTGAGGATGTCGTCCATCACAATCTCCCTCCTGAGGAGGTTCTGATACTGCTTCATTGCGTCGAAGACCTCCTTAAGCTGAATCTCCCAGCTCTTCTGGTCCTGCTCCAGCACCTTGTAGATGCGGTTTTCAAAGAATATCTTCTCCAGGGAGTTATAGTGCCAGTCGTTCTGCAACTCGTCCAGCTTAATCTGCAGCTGCCTTCCCAGCAGATCCTTGGTGTGATTTGTACTGTATTCCAGCACGTCGTTCACGCTTAGGAACTGAGGTTTGTTGTCTACGATTACGCAGGCGTTGGGAGCAATCTTGGTTTCGCAATCTGTAAAAGCATAGAGGGCGTCGATTGTCTTGTCCGGCGATACGTCATTGGGCAGATGGATGATTATCTCCACCTTGTCCGTTGTCATATCCTCTATCTTTTTGATTTTTATCTTACCCTTGTCCTTTGCCTTGAGTATGGTGTCGATAACAACCTGGGTGGTCTTGCCGAAGGGGATTTCGGTTACGGCGATGGTGTTCTTGTCTATCTTCTCTATTCTTGCGCGCACCCTCACCATTCCGCCGCGCTTGCCCTGCATATACTTGGAACATTCGGCAAAGCCTCCGGTAGGGAAGTCCGGATAAATCTCGTAGGGCTCGCCCTTGAGTATTGCTATGGATGCGTCTATGAGTTCGTTAAAGTTATGGGGGAGTATCTTCGACTGCATACCTACGGCGATGCCTTCCGTACCCTGTGCAAGGAGAAGGGGGAAACGTACCGGGAGTTCTGTAGGCTCCTGGTTACGTCCGTCATAAGAGGTCATCCAATTGGTAATCTTCTTGTCAAAGATTACTTCCTTTGCAAAGGAACTCAGACGTGCCTCGATGTAACGGGGGGCGGCGTTGCTGTCGCCCGTCAGAATGTTACCCCAGTTTCCCTGGCAGTCTACGGTAAAGCCTTTCTGGCCCAGCTGGACCAGGGCTCCGGTTATGGATGCGTCTCCGTGGGGATGATACTGCATTGCCTGTCCCACAATGTTGGCCACCTTGGTAAAGCGGCCGTCATCGATCATAAACATTGCGTGAAGTACGCGGCGTTGCACAGGCTTAAGACCGTCCACTATGTGCGGCACGGCCCTGGCCAGAATTACATATGAAGAGTAGTCCAGGAACCAGTCCTTGAACATTCCGGACAGCTTGAACTTTGAACTGTCGTCCCCAAGCAGGCGGTTGAACCTCCCCGTGGGCGCCGCAGAATCGTCCAGCAGCTCGTCGGAATCAAAATCGTCCTGCGCTCCGGTCTCTTTAATGTCGTCCCATTCTTCGCTCATAATATCTCCTTAATCTTCGTATCCGAATCTTCTTAACTCTTTGCGGCTTGTCCTCCAGTCAGTATCGACCTTGACAAACAAGCTTAAAAATACTTTTTTCTGGAAGAAGTCTTCCATCTCCAGGCGGGCTGCGGTGCCCAGTCTCTTCATTGCTTCTCCCTTCTTTCCAATGAGGATACCCTTCTGGGAGTCCCTCATTACATAAATGACAGCGCTTATGTCGTAGCGCTCGGCGCCTTCCAGGAACTGCTCCACTACAACCTCGCAGCTGTAGGGAATCTCCTTGTCGTAAAGCAGGAGCAGTTTTTCCCTTATTATTTCAGAGGCGAAGAACCTAAGGTTCCTGTCCGTGAAGGTGTCTTTGTCGTACCAGGGCGGGCTTACAGGAAGGTGCTCGACGATACTGTCATATACGTTTTCCAGGTTGAATTTCTCCTTGGCCGATACCGGGAAAATGAGCGCCTTGGGCAGCTGCTCCTTCCACCAGTTCATTAGGCCGGAGACGGTCTCCTGGTCGCTGATGTCTATCTTGTTGATTACCAGTATCACCGGGCACTCCAGACGTTGCAGCTTTGCTATGTATTCTGCGTTTTTGTCGGCCTTCTCAACTACGTCGGTAACGTAGAGGATGAGGTCGGCATCGCCAATGGCAGTATCGACAAAATTCATCATATTCTGCTGGAGTCGATACTTGGGTCGCAAAATACCCGGGGTGTCGGAATAAACGATCTGGCAGTCCTCGGTATTTACTATGCCCATAATGCGGTGGCGGGTGGTCTGGGCCTTAGCGGTCACGATAGACAGTTTTTCGCCCACCAGGGCATTCATAAGCGTAGATTTACCAACGTTCGGGTTGCCGATGATGTTTACGAATCCGGCTTTATGCTGCTTTTGCTCCATCTTCCTTAAATATAAGCTCCCATTTTGAGGATGTTGGCCTCGTTCTCTGTGAGGAATCTCCATTCTCCGCGCTTGAGGCCCTTCTTTGTAAGGCCGGCGAAGTAAACTCTGTCAAGACCTTTAACGTCGTAGCCCAGACTCTCGAATATCCTGCGCACGATGCGGTTCTTGCCGGAATGAATTTCAATTCCAAGTTTCTTGTGGTTATCTGAATCTACATACTCCAGCTCGTCTGCCTGAACCATACCGTCTGCAAGGGTTACACCTTCCAGAATCTTCCTGAAGTCTTCTTCTTCCAGATTCCTGTCAAGGGTTACCTGGTAGATTTTCTTCTTGTCGTATGAGGGGTGGGTGAGCCTTTCTGCGATTTCTCCGTCATTGGTGAACATAAGCACGCCGGTGGTGTTCTTGTCCAGACGGCCAACGGGGAATACCCTGTTGGGGCAGTTCTTGATAAGATCCATAACGGTCTTCTCTGCGTGGGCATCGCTGGTAGTAGTTACAAAGCCCTTAGGTTTGTTCATTACTATGTAAACCTTGTCTTCTCCGCGAAGAAGCTCGCCGTTGAAGCGAATCTCGTCCTTATAAACGTTAACCTTGGTTCCAAGTTCGGTTACAACCTCTCCGTTAACGGAAACAACGCCAGCCTGAATCATAACGTCGGCCTCTCTGCGTGAGCAAACGCCGGAGTTGGCTATGAATTTATTAAGGCGCATTTCTTCCTTAACTGCTGCCGGAACTGCCTCTACTTTTTCTTTAATGTTGGAAATCAAAGGTTTGCGACTTACCATACGGTCTATGCCGTTAAGCTGCTCTCTTTTCTTGGCAAAGGGTTTGCGGCCTGCAAAGGGTTTTCCACCCTCGCTCCTGCGCTCGCCATAGTTTTTACGTTCGCCAAAGCTCTTGTGTTCGCCGTAACTCTTGTGCTCGCCATAACTCTTGTGCTCGCCATAACTTTTGCGCTCACCGAAGCTGCGATGCTCTCCGCCGTTACCACGGTGCTCCCCGTAGCTCTTGCGCTCGCCGCCGAAGCTTTTACGCTCGCCGCCGAAGCTCTTGTGTTCACCGTTGCTTTTGCGCTCACCAAAAGGCTTGTGTTCTCCGAAGCTCTTGTGTTCGCCATAACTCTTGCGCTCTCCGAAACTGCGGCGCTCGCTGCCACTGTGGTTTCCGTGGCTCTTTCTTTCTCCAAAGGAACCTCTGCGGCCCCTTTCTGTGTTGTTTTTCTTAAAATCTTCCATTTTAAAGGCCCTCACGGGCATTTTTTAGTTTGCTTTTAATTTAAAAATATATGTAATCGTACCTTCCTGTATAACCGGAGCATTGGCTGAACTGTTAAATTGAGTTTTCAATGCTGCCTTTCTGGCTTCGTTATGCAATTTGGTATTCATCGTTGTTGTTCCGGGGGCTCCGGGCACTGCCTCGATAACCTTCCCGTATTGGTTAACTTTCACGCTTACGACCACCGTGCCTTCTTCCTGTACAGGATAATTCGGCCTGGGCATATTACCATTCACAATGGTGCGTCCCTTGACTCCGTTAGGATCTCCCTCTATCTTACCGTATACCGTATTGCCTTCCGGATGTCCAGGCTTAAGTTTATCTTCTACCTTATAGGCGGTCTGCGGCGCCAGAGTATCCTTCTTGGAATTGCTGGCGGTAGGGAAGAGGCTTCTGTTGTCTATGGGCTCCTCTCTAGGCGGCTCTTTAATATCTACATCCCCGTCCTGGCCTACAGTGCTCTCCGGGGCCTGGTTCGGCTTGCTGCCCTTATTCGGCGCCTGAGAGGCCTGCACAAGTTCGTGACTCCTGGTGCGGTCCGGGTTAGGTACCCTGGGAGTCGTTGTGGCCTTTTGCGGCTTTTGCTTCACTGCTGCTTCCTCTTCCTGGGTGAAGTCAATCACAAAACTCTCTTCGGGAGGCGGCGGGTCCAGATAGTCCAGGCCCGATGTCAGCAGGACTGTGGCCATAACCACGTGCGTCCCTATTGCAAGTAGCACTCCGCTTGCAACACCCTTTCGCTTATCCTCCCTGTCGCTGTACATAATAAGGGTGCTAAGAGTCCTACGTTTCTATTCCGGCGTAGTTGCCAGAATTACTTTATACTGATTGCGCTTTGCAATATTCATCATCTTTACAATCTCGCTCACCGGCACGGTCTCGTCAGAGTAAATGGAGAAGGTTGGCTCTTCCTCGCTCTGGAGCAGGAGAACCAGCTCGTCCTCTACCTGATCTATGGGTGTGGCCGTGGGATTTCCATTGATATGGAAGGTGTATTTGTTGTCTTGATGATGATCCATAATGGAAACGCTTACCGTAGCCTTGGCGGCAACCTGTCCGGTGCTCTTGGGAAGCAAAAGCTTAAGAGCATTGGGGTTTACCAGGGTGGACGTAAGCAGGAAAAAGATCAGCAGCAGAAAAACCAGGTCTGTCATAGAAGACATACCGGTTTGCGAGATGACCTTTGTGTTACGCTTGAGTGCCATGTCTTAGTCCTCCGATACGGGCTCGTTAAGTACGTCCATAAAATCTATGGTAGCGCTTTCCATCTTGAACACAAGGTCCGATATCTTGGAAGTAAGGTAGTTGTAACCGAAGTGTGCCATAATACCCAGCACAAGACCGCCTACCGTAGTTACCATAGCTGTGTAGATACCGCTGCTGAGCAGGGAAATATCAACATTGTTGCTGGCCTGGGCCATATTGAAAAAGGCCTTGATCATTCCAAGAACCGTACCAAGGAATCCAATCATAGGAGCGCCTCCGGAGATGGTTGCAAGTATGGGAAGTCCCTTCTCCAGGCGGGCTACCTCTGCGTTGCCCACATTCTCTACTGATGTGTGGATATCGTTTATGGGACGGCCGATTCTTTCGATGCCCTTCTTTACCATCCTGGCTACAGGGGAGTCATACTGGTCGCAAAGTTCCAGGGCTGTCTTGATCTTTCCCTCGTGAATCAGCACGCGGATATCCTTCATAAAGTTGCTGTCAATCTTGCCGGCATTGCGGATCAACCACCATTTCTGACCGAATATGTATATGGCCAGAATCGATAGTGCCAGAAGTACAAGCATAAGGAAACCGCCTTTTGCGGCCATACTGAAAAGATTGTAACTCTGTTCGCTAACCGCTACGTCTGCTGCGGCAGTCTGGGTGAGAAGAATTGATATCATCTTTGTAAATTTTTAGTCAAAATCATAATAACCTACAAAGATAATCAAATTCCCCGAATATCACGATTTTTTTAGCCTGGGTATTCTACTTTGGAAAGGAAAAGAGCGTGGCCCGGAACAGATTCTCCGGCAGACGAGCGGCTGCCGCTCTTAAGCACCTCTTCCATATGTTCTGCCGGGTACCGGCCGCGGCCTATGTCCAGTAGGGTTCCCACTATAGCGCGGACCATATTGCGTAGGAATCGGTTGGCAGAGATTGTGAACACAAGATAGTCACTATCGGCCCCGGGATAATTCATAATCCTCACGTGATCAGGGATGTAGGGCTGCCATCCAGCCTGGTAAACCGTGCAGATGGGGGTCTTGCTGTTGCCCCCTGTCTTCTCGAAACAGGAGAAGTCGTGAGTGCCAAGAAGATATCCGCAGGCCCGGTTCATTGCATCTATATCCAGAGGATAGGTGCACAAGTAGGAATAATGCTTTGCAAAAGGGTCTTTTGCCCTGTGTATAAAATAGTTATAGCGCCTGAGGTTTGCGTCGAACCTGGCGTGGAACCCGTCCGTGACTTTTTTTACCTCGTGAATCCTTATGGCTACGGGTAAAATGGCATTTAATTTGTAGCACAACTCCTCTTCGCATAGAGGGACGGAAGCGTCAAAGTGGGCCACGTAGCCAACGGCATTTACCCCGGCATCGGTTCTCCCTGCTCCGGTTACGGGAATATCCTCACGGAGAACCATCGAAAGGGCATTTTGAAGAGCTTCCTGGACAGAAATGGCATTGGGCTGTATTTGCCAGCCGCTGTAAGAAGAGCCATCGTAGGAGAGTGATACAGAATAACGCATAATTGATTGCAAAGATAGAAAAAACATAGAAAAATGGATGTCAACATCAAAGAATTGAACGAGCGTATTCAGCAAGAAAGTTCCTTCGTGGATATGCTGTCGTTGGAAATGGGAAAAGTAATCGTAGGCCAGAAAGCCCTGGTGGAAAACCTTCTTATAGGTCTTCTGTCCGGCGGCCACATTCTTCTTGAAGGTGTGCCCGGTCTGGCAAAAACCCTGGCAATCAACACTCTGGCCCAGGCCGTGGATGCCAAGTTCAGCAGAATCCAGTTCACCCCGGACCTCCTGCCTGCAGACCTTTCCGGTACAATGATTTACTCCCAGAAGAAAGAAAGCTTCGAGGTGCATAAGGGCCCCATCTTCGCCAACTTCGTATTGGCAGACGAGGTTAACCGTAGCCCTGCAAAGGTACAGAGCGCCCTTCTTGAGGCGATGCAGGAAAAACAGGTGACCATAGGCGACCAGACCTTCGCCCTTCCCAAGCCCTTCCTTGTAATGGCAACTCAGAACCCTATCGAGCAGGAGGGAACCTATCCTCTTCCCGAGGCCCAGGTGGACCGTTTTATGCTTAAGGTAATCGTGGGCTACCCCAAGAAAGAAGAGGAGCGTCAGATTATCAGGATGAACAACAGCGGCGAGTTCCCTCACGCCAATCCCGTGGTTAAGCCGGAAGACATCATCCGCGCTCAGAGCGTAGTACGCGACGTCTATATGGACGAGAAGATAGAAAAGTACATAGTAGATATAGTTTACGCAACCCGCACCCCTCAGGACTACAATCTTTCTCAGATTAAGGACCTTATCTCGTTCGGCGCATCTCCCCGTGCAAGCATATCGCTTTCCCTTGCCGCCAAGGCCTATGCCTTCATAAAGAGAAGAGGCTATGTTATTCCTGAAGACGTAAGAGCTGTTTCCGCAGAGGTTCTAAGGCACCGTATCGGGCTTACCTACGAGGCAGAGGCAGAGAACGTCACTACGGAAAACATCATTTCCGAGGTGCTCAACGCAGTGCTTGTTCCTTAACGGAAGCAATTGATGGAGAAAACCACTACAACCCAGCTGCTTAAGAAGGTCCGCAAACTTGAAATCAGGACCAAGGCCCTCTCGCATCAGATTTTTGCGGGAGAGTATCATTCGGCCTTCAAGGGCAGGGGTATGGCCTTCAGCGAGGTAAGGGAGTATCAGTGGGGCGATGATGTCCGTAGTATGGACTGGAACGTCACCGCCCGTATGAGCGCTCCCTACGTGAAGATTTTCGAGGAAGAAAGGGAACTTACGGTGATGCTGCTCATAGACATAAGCCGCTCCGGCCTGTTTGGCACCACCACTCGTACAAAGAGGGATATCACGGCCGAAATCGCAGCCGTCCTGGCCTTCAGCGCCATAATCAATAACGATAAGGTGGGAGCCTTGCTGTTCAGCGACAAGGTAGAGAAATTCATACCTCCGGCAAAGGGCCGCAGCCACCTCCTTCACATTATACGCGAGGTCCTCGAATGGGAACCCCAGAGCGACGGTACCAACATAGGCGAGGCCCTGCGCTTTGCCACAGGCGCGCTAAAGAAACGTTGCACTGCCTTTTTGCTGTCCGATATGGTGGATGCCGCCCCCGACGGCAGCCCCAGATACACGGAAGCTATGAAGGTGGCAGCCGGCAGGCACGATCTGTCCGTAATAAGGATTTACGACCCGCGCGAGAGAACCATTCCTTCTGTCGGCCTTGTCAATGCCAAGGATGCCGAGACCGGACGCACTGCAATCATAAACACGTCCAGCCGCAAGGTCCGCCGCGAATACTCTGCCTGGTGGGCATCGGCCACAAGGCAGGCAGACCAGCTTATGCTAAAGCACAAGATTGACTGCGTTGACGTAGCCACGGACCAGGACTATGTGAAGGCTCTTATTTCATTATTCAGGAGCAGGTAGTATGAGAAAAATAATCATATCGGCACTGGCTTTTCTGGCAGTTCTTCCGGCCTTCGCCCAGGGGGAGGAGACCTTCCTTAGACAGCTGCAGAAGAGGGATTCGGTGCTAATCGCAGACCAGCTTTCCTACGGGGCGGCCTTTGCCGCGCCGGAGGGTACGGCCATAGCCCTGCCGGAGTACAAGGACAATGTGCTTACGCAGGGGGTTGAGGCAGTATCGGCCTGGACTATCGATACCCTTAAAACTAAGGCCGGCAACCTGGAGATGGAGGCCGCCCTTACCATCACATCCTTCGACGAAGGGGAATATACCCTGCCTGATATCCGCATCGCCCGGCTTCTCCCGGACGGAGGTTCGGACACCCTGGTGTTCAAGGGTAGCAAACTCAGCGTA
>JBGVAW010000098.1:0-10715 GCA_045224955.1 Candidatus Cryptobacteroides sp. | reverse complement strand
CTGCGGTGGTAAGGTCTTCCTGGCAGTCTGCCCAGCCAAGCATCCTTAACTCTTCTGAAGTGAAGAGGCAGGGGGTGCGGTAAGAGTTCAGCTGGTTTCCGGAACTCATAGGAGAGTATTTGCCCATTCCGTGAGTCTTGCCGTTGGTCTCGGAGTCGGAGTCGTAGAAGTCCGGGAGGCCAAGGGCGTGGCCAAGCTCGTGGCAGGTGGTTCCTATGGCGTAACTGGTGCCTGATGAGCCTCTGTACTCGGATGCGCAGGTGTAGCTGTCTACTTTGTAGCCGCCGAAGGTACGGCCTGATGCAGAGTAGTAGCCGGAAAGGGTGCTTCTGTGAGACCAGATATCGTCGCCCCTTCCGCTGGAGGCCTGGCTGTATCCGGCAAAGTAGATAAGAACGTTATCTACAACGCCGTCGCCGTCGTTGTCGTAATTGCCCCAGGAAATCTGGCTCTGGAGTTTTTTGCAGGCGTCGCGTACCATCTCGTAGGGACGGGCGTCGTTCCTGGAAGAGGTCTTGGCTCCGTAATAAGCCAGTGTCTTGTCCAGGGTAACGGGGCCGTAAACATCGAAGGTGGGAGCGAATTTTCCGTGAGAGTTGTCACTGTACCAGTCTCTTACAGAGCCTGTTGCGCCGTTCTCGGAGTAGCCCTCGCTGTTGAGCATTGCCTCTATGTTCTCTTTGGAGTTGGTAAAGGCTTTGTCAGAGAAGCCCACAAGTATTACAACAATCTTGGGGGTTCCTATGGGGTTGATAGATACCTCGTTTTGTTTAACGGACGACTGACCAAGGCTGGGGCTTCCCCACTGGGTGGCCCTCTGTGCTTCGGCCTGGGCCATAGACATCATAATGTCGGCCTTGGTAAGGGAACTTACGCGGTAGAAACCATCGGTCCCCTGCTCAAGTATGCGTCCGGACTCGTCGGTTGTCCAGCTGAAGAACTCGTCGCCGTGAAGCTGAATGGTGATGGTAGAACCGTCGGGCTGTACGTAGTTAATCTTTCCTTTGTAGGCAGGATCGGCATAAACCGCAGATGCCCATACCAACAAACAAGTTATGATTGCAAATATCTTTCTTTTCATAATACTCCTCCTTCTTTATTTGTTGGATACTATAAATCCTGAACCATCGTCGCAGACAAGCCAGATTTTGCCGTTTTCTATCTTCTTGACGGTTGCTCCGGCGGTGTAGGTCTTTTCTGCGATGCGTTTTACGTAGAGGGTTGCCTCAAGGGTAAGGTAGTCGCCAACCTCAACCTCGCGGGGTATACCGGCAATCTCGTAGTAGGTGTTCTCTGCGGGATTTATTATCCTGAAGCTGATCTTGGAGCCGCGGCGGCGTACAGATACCTGGGTGAGGCCCTGGGTCTCAGTGAAGGTTATGCCGGATACTCCGTGAATGCCGTATTCTGTCTGGGAAGATACCTGGTCGGCGGGAACCACGACTGATTCACCTTCGTACTCGTAAAGGTAGAAGGGAACGCCGGCTGCGGTTTCATTGGTGTCGAATACAGAGAAATAAGAATTGCTTTCTTTGTAAAGGATGTAGTATGTCTTTGTGACTTCGGAGAATGTAGCGTCGCGGTGTACGCTGAAGGTGCCGTCTGCCTGCAGGTCAAAGAGCCAGTATCTCTTTGTTCCCGTGATAGTCATAAGGGGTTTGTCCGGGTGTGAGGTAGAACTGGAGTAGCCCTTGTTTCCTATGAAAAGGTCTGTCTCCTCAGTAGGCATCTTTATGGAGTAGCCTCCGGTCGTAGCACCCTTGCCGTCCAGAGTTATTGCCTCTTCTGCGCTCTCCAGATAGAGAACATCGTTTACGGGCTCTACGGGGATGGCATCGGCGCTCATAGATTCTGTGGCTTCCTCCTTGGGGGCGCGCATCATTATCTCGTCTCCATATACGAATACGTATTGTTTGTGGAGGGTGACGGATGTGGCCTTTTTAAACTTGTGAAGTACGTTGGGCTCTTTGTCAAAGGTGGCTGTAACGTCCGTTATGTAGCCGGGCTTGAACTGCTTGTCTTCTGCCAGGGTAATGGTCTTGTTCCAGGAAAGGGTCACTCCCTGGGTGGTGATGGCTACTACGTCCAGCTTAAGTTTGCTGCCTGCCGCAGCGGTGAAGGGCTTGATTACCATATATACGGTAGCCGATGCGCCTGCGCTTAGCTGTGCTCCGTTCTTGATATTGGTGCGGGCGGTGTTAAAGACAACATCGGCCGCCTTGGTGAATACCGGTTCCTCCCCTGTTACATCTACGAAGTACTCGCCAATAATGTCTTCGGGGGCGGTGAAGGCTATGTTTCTAATGGATACTGTGTTGGGGCTGCCGTTGGTAATCTTGACTGCCAGCAGGGAGGAGAGGTTGCGGACGCGAACCTGGGGAGTTTCGCCTGCAAGCACGCTCTTGGCTACGCCCCAGAGAGGATAGGCTGTGCCGGCGATGTGGGCTCTGCTGTCATTGCCGTTCTGAATCTGGGCCCTGCCGTCTGCCGCGCCAAGCACTACTGTCTTGTTTTGTGCGGCGGGAGAGGTGAGACCGTCGGCATAAGGATAGATGATATACCAATCGTAAGACTTGCCTGTCTCCAGATTGGCGCCGGAGGTTCCCACTGCGAGACCAGTCTCGGTGCTGGATATTGTGAATTGTCCGTCGTTTACGTAATTGGTTGTTCCGGCCTCTGCATGGAAGACTGCAACTTGGTCGCCTTCTACCCATTTTGTCTTAAGGCCTTCGTTGGATGTTTTGGTTTCTGCCGTAGAAAGGTAGAGTACTACTTTTTCTCCGGCCAGAGGGGCCTGGTTGGGGTTTTCTACTTCGTCGGTACGGCAAGAGAACACCGCAAGGCCAGCCAGAAGCATAGTTGATAGTGTAATTATTCTGCGCATATCCGATTAGTTTTTAGGGGTGAACTCTATCTTTCCTCCCTCGTTTCCCCAATCTTCAGGATCTCCTGACTTGGAGGTGGTAGAAAAGTTTTTAACTGAACCTGTGAAAGTAACTCCGGCAACCGTGGCCTCTGCTACAAAGTAGTATGTTGTGTTGAGGGTGAGGCCTGTTACCTGAGCAGAGAATACACCTTCTGCGCCAAAGGTGGCGTCAACCGCAGTGCCACCGGTCTTAAGGTCGGATGCAGTCTGGGCCGTGGTGCTGTAGTAGATGCGGCCGGCAGTGGTGAAGCTGCCCTGTGAAGTTAAGTTCAGGCGGCCGGACAGAATTGCACCTGACATCGATATGCCTGTTGCGTCCAGAGTGGTTACGGATGCGCTGAGGCTGGTTGTCTTGAAGCTCTTTACCTCTCCGTACCAGGTAGTGCCGTTCTTTGCGAAGGCGCGGTAGTAGTAGGTGGTGGAGGGAGAGAGGTCTGTGACTTCTGCAGTGTATTGTTTGCTGCTGTTGAGATTCGTTGCTGTTACGGTGTTGCAGCCTGTCTTTCCAATCTGAGGGGCGGAATCAGTGCCATAGACAAAGCCGTACTCGGAGGTTCCGGATACGCTGGCCGGCTGATGGAAGGTTCCCGTAAGTGTAGCGGAGGTTTCTTTTACGGCCGATGCCGCACCGGTCTCGCTTACAGCCGTGGTCTTGAAGGTGAGCACGGAGCCCAGGGCTTCCTTTCCGTCTATGGTTACAGCTGCTATGTAGGAATAGGTTGTTCCTGCGTCAAGTCCGGTGATTGTGCCTGAGAAGGAGCCGCCGTTCTGACTTACAGAGCCTGCCTGCAACTTGGTGCCGGTGTCTTTGAGGGCTACTGCAGTCTTGCTTCCTCCGGCATAGTAGAACACTGCCGTTCCGGAGGCAGCTTTTGCGTTGCTGATTGTTGCGGAACCCGTTACCGTGGCGGAGGCTTCTGTTATTGCATAAGCCTCTCCGGTGATACACTTCACTGATACTGTGGGAGTTGGGGTAATAGGACTGGGGCCTTCACCTGAGCCGGAGCCGCCACCGCACGAAACCATAGCACACAGGGCTACGACGGAAAACCCGATTAGAATCTTGTCTTTATTTGTCATTTTAGTTTATAATTATGCTCAAAACTGTAAGTTGTCTTACCTGCAAGATGCAAATATATGCATTCTTCCGCAAAAAATCAGCATTTTAGTATCGTTTTAAAGCTTTTATTTACAACCTCTTTCCTGATATGCTTTGTAACTTGCTTGCTTATATTGTGATATCGCTTTTGATTGAGTAAATTTGCAGCGGAATAATGTGCTTCTATGGAAAACGACTGGAAAAAACGCCTGGGTGTGGTTTATTCTACAAACCCGGATTTCAAATACGAAGAGCAAGACGCTGAGCCGGAACAGATTACGCTTCCTGCCGCAAGGCAGAAGCTAATTGTGGGGATAGACCGCAAGGGCCGCGGAGGCAAAACCGTAACGCTGGTGAAGGGCTTTGTGGGAAGCGAAGAAGACCTTGCCGCCCTGGGGCGCAGCCTTAAGGTTAAGTGCGGAGTGGGAGGCACGGCCAAGGATGGAGAGATTACCATTCAGGGAGACCTGAGGGATAAGGTTACCGCCCTCCTGGTTTCTATGGGTTATGTATTAGCAAAAAGAGGGAATTAATGGCCGATGGTGCTTGGGGCAGCGACCCCATTATCGTAATAATGGTTTTGGCCTGCACGCTTGCGGGAGTCATAAGCATACCCCGCTTCCAGCGTATGATTCCGTACGTGGCGGGCAGTATGTTAAGGTGGAAGGCAACTATGTGGATAGACGAGAGCGTTCCGCTTTCGCGCGACAGGAACCTGCTTTTTGTGGTTTGTGTGCTGCCAATCTGCCTTATCGGCTCTAAATATTATCTTTACAGCCCTGAATTTTTACAGGGGCTGGAGCCTTGGCAGTACACTGCCGCCCTTACCCTTGGGCTGCTGGGTATTCTTTTATACAAGGCCTTGTTTACCAGGATTTTACACAACCGTATGGGCGATGATGCCTGGATTGTTTTCTTTAATGACTTTAACAGGTTCATAATTGTAGCGGTGACCCTTGTGTTCTTAGGGGGTCTTTTGCCGCTTGCAAAAGTGCCGGTCCCCACAATCAGGACCATACTTTTTACCGTTTACGCTCTTACTTTTGCCGCGTTTTTTTACAAAAATTGGCAAATTTTATCGTGGAAAGGTTTAAGGTTCAAAGCATTTTTGTATCTTTGCGGGCTCGAATTGGTTCCACTTGTTTTATTGGTGGCCAGCGCGCTCATTTTTTAAGAACGTTATGACTATAAATAAGATACTAATTTCGCAAACCGCTCCGTCCAATCAAGCCCCTTACGATGCAATCAGGAGCAAATATGGCGTAACAATCGACTTTAAACCTTTTTATCTGATAGAGCCTTTGTCCTCCAGGGAATTCAGGTCTCAAAGGATAAATGTACTTGATTATACTGCAATCGTTTTTTCTGCAAGGCACACCATCGACGCTTTCTTTACCCTGTGTGACGAGCTTCGAATCAAGGTGCCGGAAACTATGAAGTACTTCTGCACCACGGAGGCCGTGGCAGTTTATCTCCAGAAGCACATAGTTTACCGCAAGCGCAAGATTTTCTTTGGCAGCGGTACACCCCAGTCGGTTGTGGCGCTGGTTACAAACAAGCATAAGGGCGAGAAGTTCCTTATCACCACAACCCAGTTCAGCCATAATGAGGATATTACCGCTTTGTTCGATGCCGCCAAGCTATCTTACGACACAGGTGTGTTCGTAAAGGCCGTCTCGCAGCCGCTGCAGGACGTTAACCTTGGCTCTTACGATCTGGCTGTATTCTATAACCCGGCAGATCTTACTTCCCTTAAAGAGAATTTCCCGGATTTCGATGCCTCTTCTCTCAAGTACATCACCTTTGGAAAGCAGATTTCCAAGGCTATGAACGGCGAGGGCCTGCCTATCGTTGTTTCTGCTCCGTCGCCGGAGGTACCTTCGGTAGCCAGGGCAATAGAGGTTTATCTGGATTCTATCGCATAAATTTTTACCCCTATGTTGCAGACTCTTCCTAAATCTGAAAGGCTCTGCGGGGGTGTAGCTATAAAGCGGCTCCTGGCAGGGGGCCGTTTTGGGTATGAGGGCCCGCTTAAGTTTTGCTGGCTGCCCCGCACAGACCAGACAGAGGATGCGACGCCCGGCAACAGGCTTATGGTGTCTGTGTCCAAGAAGCTCTATAAGAGGGCTGTAAAGCGCAATCGCCTAAAGAGGCTTTTGCGCGAGGCCTACAGGCTTCAGAAGGGGACGGACCTTATGCCTTGCGGGGTTGATCTTTTGCTTGTCTATAATTCCAAGGAGATGGCTTCTTTCGAGCAGGTTTCTGCTGCGGTGAAGGCTGTTCTGCAAAGGATTTCCCAGAAAATGGGAGCCCCGGAGGAGAAGGTATGACAGAGGGGCACAAACAGGCTCTTAAGCGTTTTGCCAAGAATGCGGCTATTTTCCCGCTGGTGTTTTTGGTGAAGTTTTATCAGGTCTGTATTTCCCCTTTTAAGCCGCCGACCTGCCGTTTTACTCCAACTTGTTCCCAGTACGCTCTGGAGGCTCTTCGCAAGTATGGGCCTTTCAAGGGCTCCTGGCTGGCGCTGCGACGCATTCTCCGCTGCCATCCTTGGGGCGGCTCCGGCTACGACCCGGTTCCGTAAAGGAGGGTTTACTCCGGGTGGAAGGGCGCAGTGAGGGCCTTGTAGGCCTGGGTGTACTGCCCGTTTTCCTGAATCACCAGCACCTCATTTATCGGCCCCTGGGTTTCCCCATCGGCCAAAGCGCCAAGCCTCCGGAACTCAAGTATCATACGGCTCACAGGCTTATCGGCCCCGGTTTTTATATCTACCCTCCGGGTTAGGATCATTCGGGCCGATGGTGTCCCGACTTCTTCCATTGCCTTGCCTGCTTCATCGGCCGGCAAAATCATAGACAGGCGGCCATTGGGGGTAAGATTTTCCGCAGCAAATTCCTTAAGTGTCTTCCAGCTCAGTCCTTCCTCTGACACGTGACGGGCCGCGCAGCGGGCCGGATCCGGGGCAGGGAGCGAATTTTGGAAGTATGGCGGGTTGGAGACTATAAGATCGTACTTTCCGGCGGCATCGGCCAAAGAAAGAAGACTGGCCTTCAGATTGCCGGGCCAGGGGGATTGGGCAAAGGCCTGGGAGGCCTCGGTTATTGCCGCGGAAGAGATGTCTATTCCCTCTACCATAAAATCCCGGGCGCCGGAATCGTGCAGGCGCTGGGCTACCATAAGGGCTATGATGCCGCTGCCGGTCCCTGCGTCCAGGACGGTGCGCTCGCTTCCTGTAAGCGAAACGGCCGAGCCTAATAAAACGGCGTCGGTGCCTACCTTGAAGGCGGCGCCGGTGTTGGGTACAGAGAATTGTTTGAAGCGGAACATCCTAGATAAAAAGGCCGTCCTTCATATTGAGAGTTGTGTCGCAGAGCGCGGCCAGCTGAGGGTCGTGGGTAACAATCACAATTGTCTGGCCCATAGTCTCGCGCAGAGTCAGGAGCAGTTTGTGGAGCTCTTCTTTGTTGGCGCTGTCAAGGTTGCCGGAGGGCTCGTCTGCAAGAAGTACGGCGGGTGAATTTACCAGGGCCCTGGCAATTGCAACCCTCTGCTGCTCGCCGCCGGAAAGGGCGTCCGGCTTGTGCGAGGCACGGTCTGTAAGGCCAAGTATGCCAAGCAGTTCCATAGCGCGGGCCTTTGCGTCCGACTTTGAGCGGCCTGCGATAAGGGCGGGAATCATTATGTTTTCCAGCGAGGTAAATTCCGGCAGAAGGTTATGGAACTGAAAGACGAAGCCTATCTTTCTGCAGCGGAAATCAGACAGGGCATTCTGCCCTAGAGCCAGCACGTTTGTGCCGTCTATCTCAAGGGTGCCGGCATCCGGACGGGAAAGGGTTCCAAGTATCTGAAGGAGAGTTGTTTTGCCTGCGCCAGACGCGCCCATAATGGCAATGAGTGCGGCTTTGTCTGCACAGAAATCCAGCCCTTTAAGAACTTTGAGCTGGCCGAAGATTTTTTCTATGCCCTTTGCCTGAATTATCATAGTCGGGGTAATAGGACTCGAACCTACGACCCTCTGCTCCCAAAGCAGATGCGCTAGCCAACTGCGCCACACCCCGATAAGGATTGCAAAGGTAATCTTTTTACTTTATTTTTCAAATTAAAGAGGCCGACAGAAGAATGTCGGCCTATTTAATTTCACGTCAGAGAGCGATGTCGCCTTCGTTGCCGAAGTTGCCGCCGTTACCGGGCTTTCCGCCCTTGCCAGGCTTACCGTGCTTGTCGGGAGCGCCGTCTTTGTCGTCGCGGCCAATGTTGTGAATCCTCTGGCGACGGAACTTCTCTTCTGCAAGATAAAGTCTGGCAACCTTAGACTCCGGCAGAACTTTGCGGTACTTCTCGCAGGTATTATTCTCTATAGCCTGATAATCTGCGTTCGCCTTTACGTAAGCATTTGTGAGCTCCTTGATGGCAGCATCGTCTTTACCCTCTTTTACTGCAATCTTAAGAGCCTTGTAAGCCTTCATTACACCCTCCAGAGCTTCCTTCTTCTCATTTGAAATCTGATTGTAAACCGGCCAGAACTTCTCTGCCTCTGCAGGGGTAAGATCCAGTTCGGATGTGATAAAAGCTATCTTCTCGCTCTTTACTTTATCCGGATTGCCACAATGTGCCTGTGCCGAATAAGACATTCCCATTGCCACCAGCGCGGCAATAATTATTTTAATACTCCGTTTCATCGTCTTCAATGTTTTCTATCGTTAAACCTGAATCTATTGCTATCGAGACCAAATCATCCTCTGTATAGACATCGTCTTCTGCAGCTGTGTCCTCTTCGTCATAATAATTATCATACATATAAGGAGAGGCTGTACGCACAAGGCCGGCAAGCTCGTACTGGCTGTAGAATTCGTCTTCTGCAGTGCTGCCCGTGAAAGTCTTCAATATCGCTGTTCCTGCAGTAACTATAGCGATGAAAGCTGCCGCAATGGCCAGGTGCGGACTGACTCTCTGCCACAGCGAAACCCGCTCCTGCTGCTGCGGGATGCGGGAAAGACGCTGTTTGAGGCTATCAAAGTAACCTTCAGGGGTAATATGAGGATTTTTAATCATCGCTTTCTTAGACAGGTTAGGTTTGCAAATGTTTAATCTTCCAGGAACTCTTTTATTTTTTCTGCCGCAATATGGTAGGAGGCCCTGAGCGCCCCGACCGATGTTCCCGTGATTTCAGATATCTCTTCGTAAGACAAATCGTCGTAATACCTCAGGCAGAATACCGTGCGCTGCCGCGAGGGCAGGCGTGCTATGGCTTTGGCCAGACTGCGCTGGGCTGCGTCACCATCGAACCAAGGATCATTATCTATAATCCTGGAGGCCTGGGTGGCGTAGGTGGTGAGGGAGAGGGTGCTGCGGAGCTTGGATTTTGCCACAAAGTTCAGGGCCTCGTTGGTGGCGATGCGCCAAATCCAGGTGAAGATGCGGGATTCGCCCATAAATGAGGGCAGGCCCTTCCATATCTTGATATAAATATCCTGCATCAGATCGTCGGCATCCTCGTGCGAGAGGGTGAACCGGCGCACGTGCCAATAGAGACGTTCGGAGTAAAGAGACACAATGGCCTGGAAGGCGTTCTGATAGTCTCCTTCCTTAAGCATTATATTGATTGTGTTCTCTTCCATTTGCCGGCATCAACTTTTCAAATCTAATGCCATTTTTGGATTATTCAAAATTATTAACTAACTTGGCGTTGCTAATTCAAATGAAAACACTTATTTTATTATAACTATGGAAACACAGGCTTACAACAAAAACGTGAAGCTCATCTTCACCTCTGTACTTGTAATGGCTATTGCAAGTATTCTCCTTCCTCTTCTTGGCCTTCTTGGCGGAGTACAGTCAGTTGCAAACGACGTAGGCGCAGGCTCAGGCAGCTTCTACATTGTGCTTAACATTATCGTTAAACTCGTTCTTCTTTGCGCAGTCTGCCTCTTCACTTATGGCCTTATGCAGCTTAAGGGCGTTACCGAAGGTGAGGCTCAGAGTGCTGTTAACCTTCTCTTCATCGGTGCGGTAATCGCAGCAGTAGCAGCAATCCTCAACTTCTTCCACCTTGGCTTCCTCGGCGGTCTTATTGCAATCGCAGTAGCTATCATTTACCTCATTGGTTACAACAAGCTTAAAGGTGCAGGCAACCTTCCGGAGAACGCAAAGGCAGGCGCAAACCTCTGCTTTGTAGCAGCTATCCTTATTCTTGTTGGTGCAGTTATCGGCCTCATCCCTGTTTTGGGCGCCATCATCAACTTCCTGCTTACAATCGTAGCCAACATTCTCCTCATCCTTGGATGGAAGAAAGCTGTTATAGCAGAATAATTATTTAACAGCCACGTAGAGGCGGCAGATGCCAAAAGTATAAGACATATACGCGGCATCACGATAGCCAGCCCTCAGGATGGTATTCACAAAATCTTCCGGCTTTGGGAATTTAAGTACCGATGCCGGAAGATATTTGTATGCGGCCTTCTTGCCGGATACAAGCCCGCCTATCCAGGGCAGCAAATGAAGGAAATACAATTTATACAGGGCCCTGAGTATTGTATTGTCGGGGATCGACAGTTCCAGAACGAACAGGCCGCCGCCGGGTTTAAGCACCCTCAGGAACTCTTTGAGGCCCTTTTCCCTATCCTCGAAGTTTCTTATGCCAAAGGCGATGGTTACGCGGTTGAAGCTGTTGTCCGGGAAGGGCAGGTTCTC